>JAJBAW010000117.1 GCA_020532545.1 Candidatus Cloacimonadota bacterium
TGCTCCTCTTCCCCTTTTTCCGGGAACTCGTTTTGCTCCAATGTAGGCATCATCAATCTCCACTCGATTAGACAGTTTTTTCTGGCTGTCACGTTCCAGCATGGCCTGCATCAGTTTGTGCTTGAGACGCCATGTAGCGTTGTAAGAGATTCCAAGCTGACGGGACAGCTCCAGAGCTGAAATGCCATTTTTGTTCTGACTCATGAGATAAATGGCGAGAAACCATTTGCTCAGAGGCAGATGGGTACTCTGAAAAATATTACCTGCCGTTATCGATGTCTGATGATGACAACGATGACACTGATAAAGGTTTCTTGATTTGAGTTTGCAGTACGTTGAGTTGCCACAATGTGGACAACGGAAACCATCCGGCCACCGTTGCTTGAAAAGTACTTCCCGGCATTGCTCTTCGCTACCGTACTGACCCATAAACTCATGAATACTCATGCCTTTTTGGAATTGAATCATGTTTTTTGTCATGACACACCTCCATCTTGGTTGGTCTGCTTCCATACCAAGATAAGCATGGCTGAACCAAAGTGGTAATCAGAAAAGAAGATGATTTTTGAGATTTGATAAGGCTTTGAGATTGTCTGTGGATTGTAAAATGGATGTCAATACCATCGTATGTCCATTTTCTGGAGCCTTGCATTTTTTATTTATAAGGATGGTGCTGATGGTGAAAAAGAATTTTTTTCTCTGGGTGCTGATTATGGCAACCGTTTTTCCACAGGCATGGGCGAATGATTTTGATGTCTATTCTGAGGGTATTGTGACGGATAAATTATCGGGACTTATGTGGATGCGCTGTTCTGTGGGACAGGTCTGGGATGGCGGGACCTGTACCGGGGAGGCAGCCAAATTATCGTGGCATGAGGCAATGAAGACGGGGAAAGATTTTCACTTTGCAGGCATGTCAGACTGGCGTGTTCCCCGCATAGAGGAATTGAACAGTCTTGTTTATTGCAGCTCAGGAAAGCGTGCTGCTTTTAAAAAAAACAACTCAGGGGAATTTTATGATGGCCCCTGTATGGGAGATTTTCAGATGCCGACCATTAATCAGGAGATATTTCCCAATACACCTGTGGCATGCTGGTATTGGTCGTCATCCTCTGCAGCTTATGTCGCGTATCGTGCCTGGGGTCTTCATTTTGCTGCTGGGGTTGTTGGCAATAGTTTTAAGGATGCGATTTGGGGAAGTTGGACAGAAAGACGTACCACGGGCAGAGATTGCTATGTTCGGCTTGTCCGTGATGTTCAGTAAATAAAGGGATTGCCTAAAAAGCCAGGGCAGGATTTATGGGATGAACCGGGAGGCAAGAATATCCGGGCCTGAATTTTGAAAGCATAGTTATTTAAGATGGGATATTTTTATGAAAAAATATATCTTTTTATTGATTTTAGTAAGTATTTTTTATCTGATGTTTGGGTCGGCATGGGCGGATACGGTATGTACCGGAGATGAAACCAAGTATACGCCGAGTACGCCCACTACGGATTTTATTATCCATGATAATGGGACGCTCACCCACAGACCAACGGAACTTATGTGGATGCGCTGCTCTATGGGGCAGGTCTGGGATGGCTCCACATGTTCTGAAAATCCAGTGAGATACAATTGGGAAGATTCTTTTCAGGCAGCTCGGGATCTTAATGCAGGAGGTGGCTATGCCGGTTATACGGATTGGCGGGTTCCGAATATTTTAGAGCTGAGTACTATCGCAGAACAAAGATGCAGAGAACCTGCGGTTAATGATCTCCTTTTTCCAGCGACACCCTCAGCAGGTTTTTGGTCATCGCTTCCTAGTACCGGTTATGATGATGAAGCAAGTGTGTTTTCGTTTAAAGGGGGGGGGAATGGTTTGAATTATAAAAGCAGCTTGTCTTTTCTGCGGCTTGTTCGTGGAGGTCGGGAAGATTTTTCACATAGCAGTCCATAATGGACTTGAAGAAATAACCGCATCATCAGATTTTCTTCACTATACCCATCCATAAAAAAATCTTACAATTTTACGGGCCGTCAGGGTATCTCCCCTCCCGGCCCTCTTCTTTTTTATCGCTCTACACTATCCTACCCGTTTTTTTAGGTTCAGATTTGGAGAATATTTTCGACCAGCCTGTAAACTGTGGTGCTACCAAGGGTGCGTGGCCAGTCGGTGCAGGGAGGATTGTCGCGCAGTCTGGCACGGCGGATGGCTTCATCAATCCGATGCCGTGTTATTTTTCGTGGATCTATTCCCTTGTCATAGCCTGGAAGGTGCCGTTTCAGCCGGTCGCTGCAATCCCGTGGTGATGAGATACCGGTGCCGTCTTCGAAATGGAGCAGCAGCCAGTATTCAAACCTGGGGTTACTGAGGGCGAAGCCGTAATTGTCACGTTTCTGTGCCCAGGCATGGAGCAGGGCCAATTGTTCGTCGGTCCATTGATCCTTGTCCACCACGAGCCAGGCTTCGTCGGAGGATTTAAGTTCCTCCTGCCGGAGATGATCTTCCATGCGCTTCAGTACCTGTGGTGGGGAGCTGTCGTGACTGCCTTTGAGGCAGTTCACCCGGATCATTGATTGCTGGTCATTGAAGACGGTGAAATACTGCGGTTCAGTCTTCACGCCTTCCACAGCGATCACGAACAGCTTGCGGTAGCGACGCTCGCCAAGGGGTCTCTGAAATCTGCGTCTCTTCGCTGGCATCAGTCATCCCCTTCGTTTTCCCCGGTGAGGCAGGGATGGGTCAAAGCGCCTCCCAGGAGAATCCGGGGAATTCCACCCAGTCGCCCCTGCAGGTAACTCTTACGGATGTCCTTGTCGTAACGGACATCCTTGTATTCACTGAAGGAGAGCAGATTCGAAGCTCCGGTGGCATCTCTTTCGGCTACCCACATCTCATCACGACGCAGGAGTTTTTGATCCATGAGCAGAGCATCATGGGTGGTCAGCAGCAACTGCGTTCTGGTTTCCATGGTGCAGCTGGATAGGTAGGCTTCGAGCAATCTGCGTGTCAGCAGAGTATGCAGACTGCGATCAACCTCGTCGATGATATAGACTTTTTTCGAAACCTGGGCCGACAGTTCAAGAAAAGCTGGCAGCAGATCAATCACCCGTTGTGAGCCATCCGATTCCTGACGGATCTCGAACCTTGCTTCCGTGCCGTCCGTCTTCGGATGATAGGTCACAAGCTTCCTGGCAATCAGCTCTCCATTTTTGCGGGTTACCGCGAATCGCTCGTTGATCGGCTCGGTCAGCAGACGAACGGTCATACCTTCTTTTATATCTTCCTGCAGCCTTGTCTTCAATGACTCGGGCAACGGAATATTCTCGAAAGGGATCTCCTCACCACCTAAGCGTATAATACCGGTGTCGAGCTGCGGCAGCATCCCGTTCATGGTCGCGTAAAGCGGATGCCCCTCGTCGAGGAACTGCTCGAAGGGTTCGAAACGGGAATCCGGTGCAAGCAGTTCGAGGGTGTCCTTGAACCAGTCATAGACCGGTCGGAAAATATCGACCTTCTGGGAAACCGAATTGGTCAGGAAAAGCTGGTTGTCCCGGGTTCCTTTGAAAGCGAACTGGAGGAACTGGTCCTTGGCCAGGGAATTATCGAAGTTGGGTTTTCCGTCCCGGCGGTGGTAGAGCACCTTTTCACTGGTACTGGTGATGGCCACCAGTTTCTCTTCCAGAACCGCCTTGCGGTTGACCGCAAAGCTCAACTCGTAAATGATCTCATCGATCAGCAGCTCGAAGCCAAATTTTGATGGCAGCTCGGTTCCACTGGCATCCAGTCGGAAAGGTTCGACAGGAATCAGGCTGTCGGGCTGGGAACCCTTGACGACCAGCCCTTTGGCGAAGCTAAGAGCTTTGAAAAAATTGGTCTTGCCTGACGCATTGCCGCCGTAAATTGCCGCAATCGGAAGAACTCTCGTCTGGTATTTGCCGAGTTTGGGAACCCTGTCTCCATGCTGGCGTTCCCTGCTGGCGACCATGGAAAAGGTAACCTGCTTGCGGAAGGACATCCAGTTTTCGAGGGAGAAACTGATTATCATCTTACTGTCTCCTAAGGTGAAGCATTCTCTCTATTATGTCTTTTGATAGGCATATGGCATCAAAAAGTCAATATGAAAGAGAAAATTGCTCATTTAAGTGCTTGTGTTGTTTGTGGGGTACCCGAAGTTTTTCCACCTTTCCTTTTTGCTGGCCGCGATGAGGTTCCCTTTGCGGGTGGCCCTTGTCAGAAAGCCTCCGGCTCCGGGCGAGGCACCCCGGCTCAGCCTTGAAAGTCCTTCTGCCGGGGCCTTTGTCCGCACGGGCCGCATTGTGGTGAAGGGGGCCGTGCAGAGTGCCGACGGTGTGGCCTGGGTGCGGGTGAACGGTCAGGATGCGGGTCTCAGCGGTTCGGGAACGGCTTATGGCTTTGAGCATGCCCTGGATCTTGGGGCGGACGGGGTCCATGGCATAGCTGTGGAGACCCGGAGCGGAGTAGACCTTAGTGCATCTCTTTTTCGGGAGGTGGTGCTGGATACTCGGCTGCCTGAGCCGGGTGCGCACCTTCTGGAGCTTTTGGTGAAGGATGGGTCTGATAAGCGCAAGCGGAGACTGGAGAAGTGGCAATCTCACTCGCGAGGATGGCCACTACCAGCTCATGTACCGTCTGCCGCCCTGTCCGGGCTTTTTTTACACCCTGGATCACTTTGTTTATGGCCAGCTTCTCTACCAGGAGTTCAATCG
>JAJBAW010000029.1 GCA_020532545.1 Candidatus Cloacimonadota bacterium
ATCAATGGACCTGTTAACAAATTGAAATTGTGCTACATACCTATCTTTTGTGACCCCCTTAGAAAAGTTTTCCTTGCCAACTGCAACGACCCTGATAAAAGTGGATACTTAAAAGGGTTTCATTCCATCGTTAGTCGTTAGATTGCAAATCCTATATATTTGAGCCTTTCTCCCTCTCCAGAGGGCATCGATCAGATCTTTATCTAGCCTTAATCAAGCGTTAATTATTAACGCTTGATTAAGGCTAGATAAAGATCTGATCAAGTGTCTCAAATGAGAAGGGAGGGCCCCAGAATGCTGGTTTATCCGCAGGATGAAAAAGACTCTCTTTCAAACTAAGCTGCTAAGCCCCTTAATCCCAAGTTGATGTCTAAAATAGTGCCCCGTTCTCGCTGTGCAGGTATTCTGCCTGGATAATACGGATTGGAATAGGCTCTGGCCACTTATTCACCTTAAAGTGTAAAGAAAGTAGCGTGACTTGGGGAGAAGAATTGAACAGTCTCCTCAAAATGAGACTGTTCAAACGAATTGGCATTATTGCCAATGATTTAATTGTTACAAATAGCGAAAAAGTGGGCGAACTAGGACATTATTTATCCCATACCAAAAATTGACATGTAGTTCAGCTTCTCGAAAACTGGTATTTTTACCTGATGAATCCCTAAAAAGTCCCATCGGGACGGTATTTCAGATAGCAAACAAGACCCAGGCACCATAATGAGTCCCATCGGGACGGTATTTCAGATAGCTAAAATGCTCAAACACCGGACGAAGTCCTGTAAGGACGGCATATTAGAAAGGCAAAAAACATGAGAACGAAAGACCTGAACCTCGTAGAGACATATTTATCTCTTATATGCCGTCCCGATGGGACTCATTATGGAATTTTGTCGTTGTATTCTATCTGAAATCTCGTCCCGATGGGACTCATCATGGTCTTATGCCGTTGGGTTCTATCTGAAATCTCGTCTCAATGGGACTCAGGCGGTACCAACTATTAGAAGATTCCGCCCTGTTATCTCCCCAAGAATACAGCAGAAGTAGCATGATATCGTTATTAGAATTGAACAGTCTCGGCTGCGCAAGCAGCTAAAAACTGAAGTTTTATCTTGACTTGATTTGTGCTACGATTAAATTGACTTTATCTAATATTATCTAAAGAATCAGAAATGAAATGGAGTCGCTTATGAAATACAAATTTATAGACGGTAGCGAAGTAGATCTAGGGCGCATAGTAAGTGTGTCACCAATTCGCGACTTGGGAGTGGATAGAAAAAGTATATCCACCAGTAAGATAGGTTTTACTATCCATATGAGTAAACGCGAAATAGTGCATATTACCCGCGATTACCATTATTCGGATGTGGCGGCAGCTAAAATCGAATTGGAAAAAGAACGCAAGGACCTCATGGACAAGTGGGAAGAAATATCTAAGAAATCGTAAGGTTTTTTGTAAGCTATAAAAAAAGAGGGTGGAATAAAATCCACCCTCTTTTTTTGTCTTTTAAAAGTTGAGGTTTTCTATTTGCAGAGGGCTGAGCATGAGCACTTTGTCATTCTCATAATCTTTCCAAATCTCATACAATTTCAGATATTCATCGTTTATCTCGCTGAGGGCTTTGAGAGAACCAAGCTTCAGCATACCACTGGTGTCGATTGTCAGGGCAAAGCCGTCCTCCGATGAGGTGGCATCCACCAAACGGAGTTCGCCTTTGGTGCCGGTGAGCTCGCGCATATGCTGCACAGCTACATCCAGGCCTCCCAGAGCATCTACCAGGCCATTGGCCTTGGCTTGGGCACCGGTCCAGACTCTTCCCTGAGCGATGGCATTTACATCTTGCACACTGAGGTTTTCACGTCCTGCGGCTACTTTGCCCACAAAATCGTCATAAGTGTGCTCGATCAGATCGACCATGATTTGCTTTTCGTCTTCTGTGAAGGGACGAGACATCCTGCCGAAATCAGAGCGTTCGCCCATCTTGACCGTGCTCCAATTTACCTTGATTTTCTTGAACATTTCAGTGGCATTGAAGGCGAGACCGATCACGCCGATGGAGCCGGTAAGGGTGGCCGGATTGGCAATTATGCGATCTGCATTGGCAGCTATATAGTATCCGCCACTGGCAGCAGTGCCAGCCATGGAGACTACTATCGGCAGCTTGTTTTCCGTTTTGGCCAGGTGCAGCTCACGCAGGATGATATCCGAAGCCTGAGCACTGCCCCCACCGCTATCCACGCGCAGGATAATGCCCTTGTACATGGGATTTTTACGGGCTTTACGGATGAGGTTCACTGTGGTTTCATGAGCGATCTTCTGGCCGGGGGTGCCTTTGCCCATCACGATATTGCCACTGGCATAGATCACTGCGATGCAGGTTTCTTTGGGCTTGGACCAATCGTAAGAGCGGTAGTCCGTGAGATTTGAGCTGCGGGAAGTGTAGCCAAAATCTGTTTTCAGCTTTGCAGTTAATTCATCCTGATAGATGAGCTCATCTACCAGACCCACATTAAAAGCATCCTGTGCGAGCAAATACGGGCCTTCATCGATGATGGTACTCAGTTCGCCACGCAGCTTGCCCTGGCGGCCTTCATTGATCTGCGCCAGCATTTGGTCATAGATGCTTTGCAGCAGGGATTCATATACTTCACGTTCGGCCGCAGTCATCTCATTTTCGCTGAACATATTGCCTGCGCTTTTGTATTTGTGACTACGGAAATTGATGGGCTCGATACCCAGGGTATCCAGCATATCTCTCAGATAAGGGCTGGTGATGCTGATGCCTCTGAGATCCAGGCTGCCCATGGGATTCAGGTAGATCTTGTCTGCCACAGAAGAGGCAAAGATATAGCTGCCATTGGAGATATTGTCGTAGTAAAAGCTCAGGTTTTTCCCGCTGGCTTTGAAATCCTTGAAGGCCGTGACGAGTTCCTGTTGCAAGCCAAAAGAAGTGCTGAAAGAGGGATTGATGAGGAGGATGCCCTCTACCTGCGGATCAGCCTTGGCTTTATCAAGCTGGGCGGTGATTTCTTCTATGCTGCGGGTCTTGCTATCATAAATCTTGATGGGGCCCAGTTTGTATTTTGGTGCCTTAAAGCTCACGACATTAGCTTTGGGAGCCATCGTGTACCATTTGTCGGATGTGAGCCCCAAGAAGGGCTTGTAGCTGAGATCACTCACATGGGCATAGGCATAAGCGTAACTGTCTTCTTTTTTGGATCTGAGCAAGGTGCCCACTTCAAATTTGGCGGCACTCAGAGAAAAAGACAGCAGGGCTGTTTCTTCTTCCAGATTGTAGGTAGCACCAATCTTTACCCCATCCAGGATCTGGGTATTGAAGCCCAGGATAGGTTTTTTGAACTCGTAGTCCGCGCTATAATTACCCTCTCCATCTATATGGGAATAATTGACATCGGCAGAAAGCTCCAGCCTGTAATCCGCAATCCTGTCCGTAAAGGCAAAGGGACGCAGAGCCAGTCCACCCCGGTAAAAGGGTGAACCTTTCAGAGGGTTGTCCCAAGTGAAGGCAAAAGAGCCAAAATCTGCAGGACGGTAAGTAATGCCAGAGCGGAAGGTACCATACTCGCCTTCGCCATTCTCAAATCTGAAGTTTGTGCCCACATACAGATTGGGCAGAATGTGGGCAGGCAGCAGTTCAAAGCCGGTGCCCAACATGTGGTAGTTTTTGCCATGATCTCTTTCATAGGCATAGGATAAGCCATTGGATTTGTACATCAGCCAATAGTGTTTTTCAAATTGGTCTTCATTGGCAAGATGCACCAGGCTGATCCCGCTGGCATTACCAGTGCCGATCAGTGAGGGGTTCGCATAAGGGATAAAAAGATTGTCGATCCCAGCGATGGGGAATTCCTGCCAACCCAACTGCATGGGATTGGGAGCGGTTTGCGCCAGCAAACTGCCACCCAAAAGCAGAAAGGCGAAAAGCAGAAGCAACTTAGCTTTCTTCATCATTTGATATCTCCTTGTGTGTCTATTATTAAATATAGTTGATCGATTGAAGCAAGATATTAGAGCCCTGTATCTTTTGTCAATTGTTTTCCTCGTCATCATAGATCATACATTCAAATTGAGGCTGGAACTGCCGTACCCAGAATTCATCTCCCTCTACATGAGGAAGCTTTTCTGCCTCGGCTTTCAGGGTTAGCAACGATGGTCTATCTATATTTATAGCCAGATCGATCACCTTTCTAAACTTGGGTAAGAGCGAAATATCGTCGTCCTCTTTTTGCCCCAAAGGAGTAGTATTTATCAGTAGATCGTATTCCTGATCACTTGCTGCCTTGATCTGGTATTGTTGGATCAATTCCTTGGCCTTGTCCTGATTTCTGGCCAGCAGGCTGAGATCTGTAAAAGATTGGCGGGCCAAGTGCGCAATAAAAGCTTCGGCGCAATCTCCGCTGCCATAGATGAGGATTTTATCCGTTTTTTGGATTTCCAGAATCTGCATGTTTAGCTTCAGAGCAGCAATATCCGTATTTGTGGCGTAGACGTACATATCCAGCCCAGGATGGTAGCTATTAAGCAGGTGCTTGTGATGCAAGAACTGAGCTGTATTGATAATTGGCTGATTGCTCCTGAGATACTCCGCCATAGCCTTTTTATAGGGACTAGTAATAGCTATCCCAGCAAATTGCAAGTTCTTTTTTAAGAACTTGATGACTTCTATAGCTTCAGCCAAGTCCGCGGCAGGCACAGGCAAGAACACGTGTTTGAGATTGTGTTTCAGCAGAGCAGGATTTCCCAGGATGATAGAGCCACTTTGGTTGACTTGCTCTCCTCCGATGATGGCAATACACTGGGTGTCTTCTTTCGTAAGAGCTGCCCAAATTGGTTCCAAATCCTCAAGCCCAGGCTGCCCTGAGCAGGTGGGTTCATACAAGGCTGCATAGACTCCCTCTGAGGAAAAGAGAGGAAAGATGCTTCTTTGCAAAAGCGCCCA
This sequence comes from Candidatus Cloacimonadota bacterium, assembly GCA_020532545.1. Lineage (GTDB taxonomy): Bacteria > Cloacimonadota > Cloacimonadia > Cloacimonadales > Cloacimonadaceae > UBA5456. The sequence goes on from JAJBAW010000029.1 coordinate 4,959, forward strand.
TTTCCCCAGCACGTTAAAGATCAATTTGCGTGGCGCAGCTTCATGGATCAGCTCCAGTGTAGCCCGGATCTCAGCAAAAGCACTTGCTCTCAGGATCAGCTTATAAACCGCAGCTTCTTGGGGATGGTTTAGGAAGGCTTTGATCTTGTCTGCATCATATTCATCCAGGTGAGTGGAGAGAATGAGCCGCTTTCGCTGCACCAAGTTCGGGAACTGTTCGAGCTGCATGATGTCCAGATCTATCATAGCTTTGCTGGAAAGCATGTCTAGCAGCATAGCCTGGGTGAAAGTGCTGCCGCGGAAGGTAAGTATGCTATTTTTCCGGAAGACACTGAAATCTATGTCTTGCCAATCTTCACAGAAATCGAGCCGGTATTCGTAAAAAAACATGTCGTTAGGCTTTTTTACAAGATCCTTGGGTCCCCTGTAGGGGATAGATACTACTAACATCTGTCTGATATCCTTAAATTAAGTTTGATGATGTCTTGAACCAGCTCTGGTGGCAGGTCCATTTCCTCTGCCAATATAGCAGCTTTGTTTAAAATCTCTCTTTCTCGAGCCAGATCTTGGGGAGGAAGATCATTTTGCTGTTTGTACTCTTTCACCTGGCGCACGATCTCGCGCCGGCGCCAAAGCAAAGTGAGCAGCTCTTCGTCCACTTTGTCTAAACTCTCTCTGAAACTGGGTAGATCTGCAGCATTGCCCAAGACCAGCTTCTGGTACTGAATGGCATCCGCCAGACAAATCTGCAGCATGGCCTTTACCACAGGAATGAGGCGGGGCAAATGGCAGACGTCATGACGTCCCTGAATGCTGATCTGGCGTGGGTTGCCAGCTTTGTCCATCGCCTCTTGCGGGATGCTGATGGAGGAAATAGGCCGGATGATGAGCTCAAAAACGATGTCCTGCCCGTTTGATATCCCTCCCACGATGCCCCCATGATGATTGCTGGCCAATTTACCTTCTGCAAACTGATCATTACATTGGCTACCGGGCCGGCGGGCTAAGTCATATCCATCGCCAAACAGGATTCCCCGCACGGTGCCGATGGAAAACATAGCTTTGGCGATATTGGCGGAAAGCTTTTCATAGATGGGATCACCCAAACCCAATGGGATATTTGAGGCTCTTACTTGCAGGATGCCGCCCAGACTATCGCCTGAGTCCTTGATTTCACCCAAATACTTGATCAAATCCGGATAGCTGGCAGGATCGGGCCAGTGAAAGGGGTTATCTCCTACCGGGGAAGAATGTGCAGCCTTCCTCTCCCCTATCTGTGTGCTGACAATCTCGATCTTGATATCTTGCAAAAGATTCCTGGATAAATCTGCTGCAATCACACGCGCCAGAGTCTCCCTTCCCGAAGCCCGGCCTCCTCCACGATAGTCAAAGATCTGGTATTTCTGAAACCAGGAATAGTCTGCATGGCCCGGACGAAAGATATCCTTCAGCGCTGCGTAATCAGCGCTTTTGGCATCACAATTGCGCACGATCACGCAGAGCGGCATGCCGGTGGTTTTTCCTTCAAAGACGCCGCTGAGGATTTCCAGTTGATCCGCTTCCTGACGAGGGGTACTAAAGTCTCCCCTCTGACTCCGCTGCTGAAGAGCTGCATAGAGCTCTTCGGAAGGAAAGTCAAGATTGGGTGGAGGGCTATCTATCAGCAGGCCCATCGCAGGCCCGTGAGATTCTCCAAATGTGCTGATTCCAAATAACTGTGAAAGCCTATTTGAGCGCATCGTCGAAGATGAGAATCTGGCTGTAAAACTCCTCATAAAGCTCTGCCAGATGGCGCAGCAGGAAATACTCCCGCTCCATCTGCCCCAAATGAGTGCCCAGGCTTTCTTCGATATCTTCGAAAGGTATCAGGCATTTGCACTTGCGATCGGTAAGCATGAGGATATGGCAGCCCTCAGGACTCTCAAAGGGCATACTGATTTCACCGGGTTGCATAGAGAAAGCTACTTCTTCGATCTCGGAAAAGAGTCTGCCGCGAGGAAAATAGCCCAGGTCTCCACAGCATTTATTGCTGGGGCAATCGCTGTAACTTTCGCACACTTTTTTAAAATCATCGGCATCATGGATTTGTGACCGGATTGCGGTAAGTCTTTCCAGAGCATGCTCACCTTTAATCAGGATGTGGGAGCAGCGCACCATCTCTTCACAACAAAAATTTTCGATTTGCTCTTGATACAATTCTTTGATCTTTTCCGCTGGGATAGGCATATCGTCAGGATACAAACTGGCCACATATTTGCGGATGATAATATTGCGCCGGATCAGGGTTTCCATCTCCTGTGCATTCAGTTCTTGCACGAGGCTGGCTGGCAGACCCAAGGGTTCATCTTCATCCAAAAGCTGCATCAAAGATACTTCAAATTCATCATCAGAAACACTAAATGAAAGCTGGTCTGCCTTTTCCAAAAGCAAACACCTGTCTATAAGGCGCTTTAAAGCCTGTTCTTCTGTACCGCCACAGGCCATTTCGCGGTCCAAATCTTTGCGTGAAATCTCGTGGTTTACTACTTTTGCTACGATTCGCACATCACTCCCCTTGCATTTTCAATCTATCAGATAAATAATTACCTGTTATATCTGATAATTTAAAGCTTTGTAGCCCTGTTGTCAAATCAAATTTCTGTTTGCGGTACCAGGTCACTTGCCTTTTGGCATAATTGCGATGATGCTGAGCGGCTTTTTCGCCGGCCTCTGCCAAAGAAGCATCGCCTTCAAAGTATGCCCTGAACTCTTTGTAGCCCAGGCTGTTCAGACCGGGATCTGTCCACTTGTAACCACGCTGCAAGAGCCCCTCAATCTCACTGATGAGGCCAGAGCTTAGCATGGTTTCCAGGCGTAAGTTTATTCTCTCATACAGCGTCTCACGTTCGGGATTGATCAAGATGCTATAGCTTTTGTAGCGAGGTTCACGTTTTTGTTGGGCCCAATGCTGCGTCATATTCTGGCCGGTAGAGCGATACACCTCCAAGCCCCGTAAGATGCGTTGAGGATCTTTTGGGCTCACTTTCCGGGCAAAGTCCGGGTCTATCTCGCTCAGGAGTTGATGCATCTGCTCCATACCCCTTTCGGCCATTTCTTTTTGCAGATATTCACGCAGTCCGGGCTCTAGAGGAGGATGTTCAAAGAGCCCTTCCAAAAGGACTTTCACATATAAGCCCGTGCCTCCGCAGATAATGGGAATCTTGCCCTGAGCCTTCAGGCTTGTGATAATCCTGTGTGCATCCTGGGCAAAGAGGCCGGCATTATAGCTCTGATCCGGCGTAATGATATCGATCAAGTGGTGTGGGATCGCCTGCCTTTCTGCTAAAGTAGGTTTTGCCGTGCCGATATCCATATATTTATAGACCTGGCGCGAATCGCAATTGATGATATCAGTGCCTAGCGCCTGGGCTAATTGGAGGGCTACCGCAGATTTACCGGCTGCGGTAGGTCCCTGAATGGTGATGATCATAATACTCGTTTAAATTTCTTCTCAAAATCCATCAGGCTCATCTTGACGATCAGCGGACGGCCATGAGGGCAGAAGTAAGGCACCCGGCAGGCAAAGAGGTTGTTGATCAGAGCCAGCATTTCCTTGCGGGTCAGCTTAGTATTCGCCTTGATGGCGGCCTTGCAGGAGATGGACTTGGCCAGAGAATCCCGAAAGTCAGAACTCACCTGCATCTCGGTCTCCAATTGCTTCAGGATATCGATAAAGACTTTCCCACCCTGAAAATCGCCCAGTTCGGCTGGGATTTCCTCGATCACAATGGAATCTCCGCTGAATTTCTTCAGCATAAAGCCGATCTTTTCGAAGATCTCCCAATTCTCATCCATCAGGTCCTTGATCTCACTGGCGATATAGGGCGGAATATCGATCACCAGAGGGATGATCAGCTTTTGCCGGGTAGCTGGCGCTCCGCTGGTGCGATGGATGAGCTTCTCATACAGGATGCGCTCATGGGCAGCGTGTTGATCGATGATCACCAGCCCATCTTCCACCTGCACAAAGATATAAGTATTGTGCAACTGCCAGGGATTGATGTATTCCTCTTCGCTTTGGAAAAGCAGCTTGTAAGGCACAGAATCATTGGGTAGCTCGGGGAAAGCATCCAGTTGGTCTTCTCTTTCAGACAGATATGGATTCACGATGGGAATATCTGCTTGCGCTTCCTCCAAGGGCTGCCGGAATAGATCGTCCTGAAAGAGATTGGCGTGTTCCTTTTTGTATTCACCATAACGGGGAACATCTGCCTTGTGCACAAAGATATCCCGCTCCAAAGAGCTGGGGCGTTCTGATCCGGGAGGGCTCAGGAATTTCTCTCTGGCAGAGGCAAACTTCTCATCTTCATAGCGTTTCAAAGCTCGGGACAAAGTCTCAAAGATCAGCGAGTGCACCCTCTGATTTTCCCGAAAGCGCACTTCATTCTTGGTAGGCGAAACGTTTACATCGATCTGGGTAGGGGGCACATCGATAAAGAGAATGTAGGGCGGAGTACTGCCTTTCATCCAGACGCGGGTCTTCAGCACAAAGGGTTCATAGGCACTTTTGATGCTGTGCTTCACGGTTTTGTCGTTGATAAATCTGCCATTGATAAAGGTGTATTGCGCATCGATCAATTGGTCGCCCCGTTCTTCCAGACCGAAGATATATCCGCTCACAGAGTATTCACCACTCACTCCGGACACCGGGATTACATCATCCGAAAAGAAGCCCGAACCAAAGATCTCACTCATGCGCTGCTGGCGATCTTCACTGGCTATATAATTCAGCCTTTCCTTGCCATCGGCGATCAGTTTGAAGCTGATTTCGGGATAGAGGATGGCCTGATAATGAAAGTATTTCAGGATATGCCGGAGCTCCACAGTATCTGTACGCAAGAACTTACGCCGGGCAGGCAGGCCTTTGAAGAGCCCACGCACCCAAATGGTGGTTCCAGGATTGGATGAGGTCTTTTGCACATCTTTCAGCTTGCCATCGATGATATCGATGCGCACTGCGGTTTCCAGATTGCGGCTGCGGGTGAGCAGGGTAAAATTCGAAATCGAGGCAATGGAAGGCAAAGCCTCACCCCGAAAGCCCAGAGAGTTGATATGGATAATATCGCCCACATTACGAATCTTGCTGGTGGCATGGCTTTCCAGAGACAGCATGGCATCATCGGGCTCCATACCATCACCGTTATCGATCACCTGAATCAGGTCTTTACCACCCTTTTCGACGATCACTGTGATGAGCTTTGCGCCAGCATCAATGCTGTTTTCCACCAGTTCCTTCACCACAGAAGCCGGACGTTCGATCACCTCGCCTGCCGCGATTTTATTGCGCACGTCTTCGGAAAGTATATTGATCTTTGCCATCAGTCTAGTACCTGAAAATAGAGCCGCTGGTAAATTCGCGGATGATGGAATTGTAGGGCACCTTCGCATTTTCGATATCATCACAGTGCGAGAGCAGGCGCAAGAGCCTGCGGGACTCTGTATAGGCCGAAGAAGTGGAGGGCACATGGTGCAAGATCTTCCAGGCATGCTTCTTGAGCACTCCCAGTTCGAAAGTCAGGCTGCTATTGAACATATAATCCGCATTTTCCTGGAAGGGGAAGATATTCAGCTCTTCACCCTGACGCACATCAGTCCACCGCACAATGGTCTCTTCTGCAGAATAGCCCCGGTAGCGATTGTCCCGGACGATGCGCCTGAGCAGCCGGCAATCCGTGGTAGGAATGCGGTTGTGATGATCTATATTAAGCTGATTGAGCGCTGAGATATAGATGCGGGTTTTGTTTTTTTCTGGAATCGTGGCGGTGAGCGCTTCATTGAGACCGTGAATCCCTTCCATGAGGATGATATTGTCTTCTTCCATCTTCACAAAATGATTGCTGTGACGCCGCACTCCCCGGGTAAAATCGTAATGGGGCAGTTCTATCTGTTCTCCTGCCAAAAGCTGCCTAAGCTGGAGATTGAGATAATCCAGATCTATGGAATGGATGGATTCAAAATCGTAATCTCCGTCCGTCTTGCGGGGAGTCCTATCCCGATCCAGGAAATAATCGTCCATACCGATCACGATCGGCTTGGCTTTGCTAGCCTGCAATTGCACGCTGAGCCGCTTGGCAAAAGTGGTCTTACCGGAAGAGGAGGGGCCGGCGATGAGGACGATCTTGACATCTTTGTGAGTAACTATATCTGCGGCGATCTCAGCGATCTTCTTTTCATGCAAGGCTTCTTCCACCAGGATGAATTGTGAGATGGCGTAGGTAGCGATCAGCCGGTTGATATCATCGATATTGTGCACTCTCAGGATATTCAGCCACTTATCATGCTCCTGATGCAGGGCAAATACTTTTTTGGGCAGCACAAAGGGGCTGGCAATCTTCATCTCGGGGCCTGTGGGAAATCTCAGGATAAAGCCCGGAGCTTGATATACGATATCAAAATCTGTGATGAGACCAGTGCGGTCTGCCAAAGGTCTCACAAAAGAATCATAGTACTTACCGCAGCGGTAGATGGGCACAGTTTCACTATAATGAGATTTGAGGTTTTTCAGGACATCCTTGCGCCGCATGGAATTGAAGATATCGATAGCTTCTGAAGTCTTGACTTCTATCCTTTCTATCGGCAGATCGCTCTCGATAATCTTCTGCATCAGTTGTGTAGCCTTGGCGCAATCCTCTTCGGTGAATCTTTCTGTGTGGAAGACCTCACAAAAGACACCATCCCCTATGGAATGCTCTGCCACCAGATTATGGGTATCCCCCAGCATCACATTCAGGGCTTTGCCCAGGATGAATATAGCCGTATCCTGATAAATCCGAGAACCTTCCGGATGTCTGGCGGTGATGCAATTTACGTAGGTATCTTCCGTAAGCAGATAATCTTCATTGACATATTGTGTATGGTTTATTTTATAGCTCAGAATCAAGTCCCGGTCGATCGTGGTTCCTTTCATCATTTTGGCGATAGACTGAGATTTACTAAAGTCGATAATACTGTGTTTGTGTCCGTCCAATCTAATGTCGATTTTCATTATTAAGTCCTTATATCAGTTTGTTTTGGTATTTAAGAGCAAGCCAAGGCTGAATAGTTCTGCCCCGCGCCCGATAGCTCAAGACAAACTAATATATTCAGCATAATACGTCAAGAAGAATAGGAGAAAACAATGGCACCGAAACTTACGCGCAAACAGCGCCTTAAAAGAGATATCAAAAACTATGTAGGCATCATATTTGCCTCGCTATTTTTTGCCGCAGGTTATTCCTGGTTTCTCTTGCCTTACAACATGGCCCCCGGAGGAGTGGGTGGTATATCCCAGATCTTCCGTTTGCTTTTTGGCATACCCAATGGCGTCAGCATGATTTTGATCAATATCCCCCTCTTTGTCATTAGTTTCATCTTTATCGGCAGATCTTTTGGCCTGAAATCCGTGTATGGCATGCTGGTGTGCTCTATAATGACAGACCTGATGAGCATGCCCGTATTGCACAAAATCGGTCTCTTGCCGAATCTCGCTGCCCATACTTTTGAAGTAAACGGGCACATCATCTATGCGATGCTCCCGCCTGAAGAGATGTTTCTTTCCGCCATTGCCGGCTCCGTGCTTTTGGGGCTGGGCCTGGGGCTGATCTTTAGATTCCGCGGCTCCACCGGAGGCACCGATATCCCTGTGGCTTTGATCAAACAAAAAGCCCACCTTTCGATCGGCACCGGATACTACATCGTGGAAACAGGCATCATCCTGGCAGTAACGATCTTCATGATGGATCCCAAACTGATGATTTGGGCCTATATCAATCTCTTTATCGCCTCCAGCATCACCAATCTGGTCTCAGAAGGTCTGCCCTATGTAAAAGGTGTGTATATCATCTCAAATCATGTAGATGAGATCAGGGGTGAAATCTTTGACACTCTGCAAAGAGGGCTCACGCTGCTGAAAGGCATGAGCGGCTTCAACCAAAGGGAAATCAATGTGATCTTTTGCGTGCTGAACCGCCGCCAGGTGCCTCTGCTCACAGATATAGTAAAAGAGATAGATCCGGATGCCTTCATGATCGTCACCGACGTCTATGATGTGATGGGTTACGGCTTCAAAAGCCGCAAACTGGATCTGCAAGACCACTCCTAAAGCTATCCCGGCCAATCATTAGTACAGTGCAATTAGCTTTTGTGCCGATTGCCAGTCGTTAAGCTGTTTTCAGGCATGGAATGAGCGGAGATGAAGCTTAGTTCTGCTTCTGTCCGGGCTACTCTAGCCCATTTCTTGTCGTGGAGATGACGTGGAGATACTAGGAATTAATCCTCTTATCTCCACGTCAACTTCAGCACAAACTATCCAGAAGGAGCAGGGCAAATCTCACGATGGGCTAAGTGAAGGAAAGATCAAAGCCATGCCCACATCAGTTGGACAGCTCAGAATTAATCAGCTCCCTCACTATGTGCCACTCAGCCTTGATCTTTTGGTAGGATTCTTGTCTTTCTTCGGCAGAAATCCCGGTAAAGCTTTGCTCCAGACTTCCAATCCTTTGCCCCAATAGGGTAAAATACATGTTTTGCGCTGTTCCCCGCAGCGCATGCAGGGCTGCTTTGATCTGCTCTGCATCGTCTTGTTGCAAAGCTTGTTTGATGCACTTGATTTTATCGGGAAAACTGGCAAGCACAGTCTTTAGCAAGCTGCCCAGAATCACGGTATCACCAGAGATATTCTTTAGCAGAGCGGCTTTGTTAAAATGCTCTTTGTTATTCCCTGTGCCAAGGCTGTTTTGCTCTTGCGGAGCAGCAGTCTGGCTAAAGGGAAGGTAACTGGTCAGGACATCCCGCAGTTCGCCTACCGATACCGGTTTGCTCAGAAAGCCGTTCATTTCCGCTTTCTGGCAGCGTTCCCGCTCTTCCTTCAGGGCTCCGGCTGTGATGGCGATGATGGGAAGATCGGAAAATTTGCGGATTTCGATGCTGGCATTCACGCCGTCCAGATTGGGCATTTGCACATCCATCAAGACAAGATGGGGGCTCAGTTCATTTACTTTATACACGGCTTCCAAGCCATCCGTGGCCGCTATAATTTGCGCCTGGGGAATCTGTTGAAAAATCATTTCTTTGAGCAAAGCCAGGTTCAAGGCATTGTCTTCTGCGATCAGGATGCGGGGGATCTGCTCAAAGTGCAGCGTCTGGATTTTACTGGTGAAAATGGCCTCTTCTGCTCCAGCACCTGGTTCCTCATTGCTATCGATGATTTTGAGTAGTCCCAGCAATTCATCGGCTTTCACGGGCTTTTCCAGGGTGTAGCGGATTTTTAGTTTACTCACAGCAGTTTGGACTGCTTCATCCTCTGAAGTACTGAGCAGCAGGATGATCGGACAATCTGCCAGAGGTTTAGGAATTTGCTGGCGGATCATTTTGATAGTGGGGATGCCGCCAAGGCCGGGCATCTGGTAATCCAGGATGATCAGTTCGTAATCAAGATCTTCTTGCAGATGCTGCATGGCGTCGATGCTACTGGCAAATGCTGTGCTTTCTATCTTCCAGTGCGTTAGCAGATCTTGCAGGATGCTGCGATTAGCCGCATTATCGTCGATAATCAGTGCTTTTTTGACCCTTGCAAAGGCATATTCTTCCTGGTGATGGAAGGCTTCGACCCGGCAATTTATCGTGAAGAAAAACTCACTACCTATATTTATCCCGCTGCTGAGCTCGATCTTGCTATCCATCAAGTTGGCCAGATCATTTGAGATCACCAGTCCCAGGCCCGTGCCACCATATTTTCTGGTGGTGGAAGAATCCAACTGGGTAAAGGCCCGGAACAGCCGCTGTTTGTGGGCTTCACCGATCCCGATTCCGGTGTCTCGCACACAGAATTTGATCTCGGCAAGATCGTTTGCTTTCATACTATAAGAAAGTTTAAGCTCGATTTCGCCTTTTTCGGTGAATTTCTCGGCATTGGACAAAAGATTGATCAAGATCTGATTGAGCCGCAAGGGGTCCAAAATGGCATAACGTGGCATATCCACCGGGATATTCAGCAGGAGTTCAATGTCCTTTGGGGCGATCTTTACTTTGATGCTATCCGTGGCATGCTCTACCAAATTGATCAGATCGGTTCTCACGGGATCCAGTTCCAGCTTTCCTGCTTCAATTTTGGAGAAATCCAAGATATCACTAATGATGCCCAGCAGGCTGTGGCTGGAACGCACGATATTTTGGGCATATTGCCTCTGAGACTGGCTGAGAGAAGAATTCAGCAGCAATTCTGAAAAGCCGATCACGCTATTCAGAGGAGTGCGGATCTCGTGACTCATATTGGCTAGAAATTCACTTTTTGCCTGATTGGCAGCCTCAGCTCTCTCCTTTTCCAGGATCAAGTGCTTTTCCAACTCACTGCGATTGCGAACGTTCACCAAAAGCTGGGCAAAGAGCTTGAGCAAGGTAAGCTCCGTATCAAAATATGCATGGACCTCACGCACAAAATCAAAACCGACAAAGCCCAGACAGTCTTCCCCGCGCATGATCGGCAAGGTAAGTACGCTCTTGATATCTTGCGGAACCAGGATCTTGCGCACACTATCGTGCATATCCAATTTGCTCAAATCTTCCACGATCACTATTTCCCCAGCTTTGTGCTTTCTCGCCCATTCCCGCATTTCGCCCAGCGGCAGTTTCTGCAGGTTTCCTTTTTGGGGGAAAATCCCCGTGGAACACCATTCACTGCTATTTATACATATGTCATTATCCCAGTCATAATCAAAGATGAAGGCTCTATCCGCACCCGCAAAATTACCCAGTTCCGCCAAAGAAGCGGTGATGGAATCATGTAATTTGCTGGTGGGTAGATTGATGTACTGCAAGGCCATTCCGCTGATCAGCTCTTGCAGATGCGCCTGATCTTGCATCCTGCGTTCAAAATCAAACTTCTGCAGCACTTCCGCCAGCAGATTGGAGATCACTTTCAGATTGCCGATCTCGGATTCGCTGAAGCTGCGTTTTTCACCGATGCTGTCAAAACCGAAGTATCCCAAGACCCGGGAACCTGTTTCGATGGGCACAAACAGCAGTGATCCGATATCAAACTTCTCCATGATATGCAGTTCTGCCTGAGCTTCTGCTGGCAGTTCCTGTTTGTCAGCGATCCGGACTATTTTTCCGGCCATGATCTGTTGATGCCACCAAGGAGAATTTGAAGATGAGTATATCTTCTGCATACCCTCTATGGGCCCCCGTTCTGGTGCATTCCATTCATTGGTATTGTAGAGCATGCTGTAGTCTGGAGAGTATCTGAAGATATAGGCTCTGTGTGTGTCAAAATACCGCCCCACCCGCTCCAGACTTTCATACAAAACCCGATCGATATTCTCCACCGCAGCTTTTACAAAAGCAGTGGAAATACCAGTGATCATTTCCTGGAATCGATTTTGCTGCTGAAGTGCGAAGACAGCCCGGCTTTGTTCTGTGATATTTCTGACCAAAGAAATGATTTGGCTGGAGCCCAGAGGACTGGCTATGGCTTCGTAATCTTCCAATGCACCATTCACCATGAGCTGATACTGCATTTGCACAGTCTTTCCGGTTTCCAGAAGCTCTGCTTGTTTTTGCAGCATCTTGCTGGCCAGGTCTTTGGGCAAGACATCAGCGAGGTGCATGTTCAAAATCTGCTCTTTGGGCATATACAAAGACTCTTCATGACCGGATTTGACATCTACTATTATCCCACTGTGATCAAAGACAAACATCAGATCCGGGATTGCATTTAATAATGATTCTATATACTTATGCTTTTCATCCAGTTCCAGCTCGGTGCGCTTGTGCTGTGTGATATCTCTGCTCACGCCTTGTAGCCCGTTAAACTGGCCGTTTTGATCCCGCACAAAAGATACGTGCATGGAAATATCCAGGATGCCACCATCGGCCTTATACTGCTGAAGTTCCACGATGCGGCTGCGATTTTTATCTACACTCGGATCTGATTCTTTGGCCAATTCCTCTTCTAACAGCTTGTGCAAGAGTTCTAAAGACCGAGGTGTGAACTTCTCTTCCAGCCTCTTATTCAGCCGATGCTCCACGCTTTCGCCCAAAATATCCTGCGCTGAAGGGCTGATATAAATGGCATTAAGTTCTTTGTCTGTCAAAAAGACAATATCTCGAACGTTATCCGTAATATAACGCAATCTGTTTTCGCTTTCTTGCAGGGCAGCCTCAATATCCTTGCGCTTGCTGATATCTCTGACGATCATGATAAAGCCACCCACGTCCGGGGAATCAAGCATATTGCTACTAATGGTTTCCAACCAGGTGTAGCCTCCACTGCTGTTTTTTATCCTGATTTCAAAAGTGCTAGGCTGAGCCGGATGCTCTATCATCCATTGGAATTTGCTTCGGGCATACTCCACATCATCAGGGTGGATCAAGTCCCAAAGATTCATCTCGTTCAAGGCGGATGAGGAGAGCCCCGTGATTCCGATTCTTCCACCCAAACTTTCTTTATAGAGAACTTTGTATTCATCACTAATTACAGACACAGAAACCTGGGAGTTTTGAATCAAATGGCGGAATAGATCTTCGCTCTTATACGGTTTTTGCCCTGTCTCAAGTGGTTTTGTGTGCTCATAAAAAAAAAGGGTAAACAGGTCTTCATCCTCAGTAACAGAACGCAACTGGTACCAGCATCCCAAGGCCTGAGAGTATCGCTTAGCCTCCTTGGCTTTATCATCTACATCAAGCTGTTCATAAAAGGAAGTCCAGCCAGAAGTAGCTTCCACTGGTCCAGACAAAGTCTCCCGTACAGTTTTACCGATGATTTTGGACGGATCAAGTCCTGTGAGTTTGCCATACGCAGCGTTTGCTTCCAAAATGAGGAAGTCTATAGCTACTTTACTCTCATCACGCAATGTCCTATGATAAACAAAGCCATAAGGAGCATGCTGAATAAGAGCTTGGTATTGTTTAATGTCCATATACTCTTCTTTATAGATCTGATGTAAACACCAGCTTCAGTTTATTTCTTAAAAATGATAATTAATAGTGTCGTCAAAACAGCGTTACCGCTAATTATGTCAATGCTTTTTATCCGACCAAAGGCTTGGGTAGCGCTGAAGAGGGGGACGATTCTTGTGTGTGCTATGCGAAGAGGCTGCGGTACAATATGCAGCGTCGTAGGTAGTCATCGTAGATTTCTTGTTCACTTTTGCCGGTACAGAAAGCCGAAGGATTTTGCCTGATCCTGGACAAGAGCAGTTCCCAGGGGGGACTCAGCCACAGCAAACGCTGACTAGCCAGAAAAGCGCGATTGATCTCACTTTCCACGATCCCACCTCCGCAGGCTACGATCCCATCATATTGCGGGGTGTTTGCGCTTTCAGAAAAAGAAGACTCAGATGCGGTGAACCGTATCTGAGTCTTCAGTAATATATCACTCTCAGCTTTGCGGAAGGCTTCCCAGCCTTGCTTAAGAACAAAGTCCGCAATGCTTTGTGAGTGTTCCTGCTCAAAGATCTCATCGGTATCCCAGCCTGGGATGTTCCAGCCAGCGGCCAGGGATTTGGCCAAAGTGCTTTTTCCAGCGGAGCTGAAACCGATGATATAGAGCTTCATGGCTTTACAATCTAGAACATACGTCCTTTTCTACTTCCTCGTTCAAGGCCACGCATTTCTCGATCAATTCGCCAGCTTCCGCCAAAGTCTTCTTTCTGAAGTCTTCATCGGTGATGCTTTGGAGATTGATCAAGATATTGAAATTCGCAGCTTTTGCAGCAGCAAGAGCGGTCAGAGCGGCCACACCGGCATCAGAAAGTGCGTTTGTGTTACCAATTTTGGCCACTGCTTTGGCGAGTTCCAGGGCTTTGAGGGAGATGCGTAAAACTTCCAGAGGCGAGAGAATCGCACCCTGAGTGCCCAGTTCAAGCTGATGATTGCGATACTGGATCTCCTCATCAGTCTTTTTGGGCAAGCGCAGGGCTTCCATCATAATGTCAAAGGCATCCGAATCCAAATCAATACAGTGGATCGCGTCTTCCTTGATGCTCTGTCCCATCGGGGCATATTCGCGGGCAGCATCCTGCACCTTTTCATAACCTTTTTTGTCGATGGTGAGATTCGCCACCATGGACGATAAAGCTCCGCTCATCGCCAGGCACAAACCTGCCACAGAGCCGCCTCCGGGAGTGGGAGAATCCGTGGAAAGTACATCGCAAAAATCGATCACGGTTTTCGTAGCCAGACGGTCTTTTTTAGCAATAGCATACTCGATCACTTTTTTATCCAGATCAAAGGGGCTCAGCTCTGCCAGTCCCATGGATTGGATCGCGGTTTCCATGATCATTCTTTCCGGAATACCGGTGGATTCATTCATTTTGTCCAGGTAATATTTGCCAGCTTCCAGGATCGCCGCTTTGGGGATGAGGCCAACTAATTCGCTGCCGGTCACTTCCAACCCCATCTCATTGGCCATCTCGCGCACTTTGTCCAGTACAGCGTGTGGAGGGGTGATCTTGTAATTGGTAAGGTTGATGCTGATCTGGGCGCGGTTGTAACCGTCGATGTACCAGCCCACGGCTTTACAATGAGTAAAGATTCCGGGGGTCTTGACGATGTTGCCGGCTTCGTCTCGGATCAGTTTGCCATTTTCGTCCCGGGCCGAGCGACCGCTTTCGCGGATGGACAGGGCGATGTCATGAGCTTTCTTTTGATCGCGCGTATTCAGATTGATGTTGTAAGCGATCAGGAATTCGCGGGCGGAGATAGCGGTAGCGCCACTTCTGGCATTGAAGCTTTGCGGGCCAAAATCCGGCTTCCAGGCAGGGTCCTTGGCTTTTTTGGGCAGGGCTTCATATTCGCCGGAGCGCACATTGGCCAAGTTTCTCCATTCCGGTTTGCTGGCGGCATTTTCATAGAGATATACCGGGATGCCCAGCTCTTCACCTACTCGTTTGCCCAGCTTTTTGGCATATTCCACGCATTCTTCCATGGTCATATCAGAAATCGGAATAAAGGGGCAGACATCGGTGGCACCCATGCGGGGATGCTCACCTGTGTGTTTGCTCATATCGATCAATTCTGCTGCTTTTTTGATCGCCTGAAAGGCTGCTTCCACCACTGCTTCGGGTTCGCCGGCCATGGTGAATACGGTGCGGTTTGTATCCGCTCCGGGATCAACGTCCAAAAGGGAGACGTTTTTTACAGATTTTATAGCATCAGCGATTGCATCCAGGATTCCAAGGTCCCGGCCTTCACTAAAATTTGGAACACATTCCATCAGTTTCATGTCTTTACCTCTTTTTGTTTATGTATTTTTACTTTTATAATCTTCTTGTCTGTAGCCTGTAAGACCTGTATCCGGTATAGCCCTATGGTAATAACCTGTCCTTGATGCGGGATTCTTTCCAGATGATCCAGGATCAGTCCGGCGATGGTCTCATAATCCCCTTCGGGAAGCTCGATATCATGATCATCGGCCAGGTGGTCTATCTCCACATCTGCCATGGCAATCCAGGTATTGGGGCTGATCTGTTGCACATCGTGCTCCTGCTCATCATCATATTCATCTTCGATCTCGCCCACGATCTCTTCCAAAATGTCTTCGATGGTTACGATTCCCGCTGTGCCGCCATAGGCATCCACGATGATAGTCATGGATTTGTGCTGCAATTGCATCTCTTTCAGCAGAATATCCACGTCCATGTTTTCAGGGGCAAAAAAGGGCTCATGCACGAGATCGCCAGCTGTTTTATCATCACCATTTTGGTACTTGAGGATGTCATAGATTATCAGCACACCGATGATGTCGTCTATACTTTGGCGATATACAGGATAGCGGGTAAAGCCCTCATTTTTCGCGATTTCGGCAATTTCGGCGATGGTGGCGTTTTCTGGTATGGCCACAATGTCCATACGGGGCACCATCACATTGCGCGCATCCATATCCTTCAGATCCAGCGCGTCTTCGATCATCTCCAATTGCGGAGCCATGGCGCTGTCTTCACTGCTTTCATTGAGCAAGAAGTTGATATCGTCTTTGGTCAAATAGTCGTATTGATTGCCTTCCTCCAGTTTGAGCAATTTGCGCAGGCCTTGATTTATGAAACCCACCATGGCTACAACAGGACGAAAGATGTAATAAAAGAAAATGAGAATGGGGTAGAACCTGCGTACCAGGACATCCGCATAATCACGGAAGATCGCCTTGGGCACTATCTCCCCAAAGATCAGAACTATGCTTCCAATGATCAAAGAGGTGTAGCGCGGATCAAAACTGAAATGCCCAAGCTTTGCTACAAATAAAGTGGAAAGGGAGGCCAAAATGGCATTGGCGATATTGTGCACTGTCAAGGTGGTACCCAAAAACTTATCCGGCTGCTTCAGGAAACGCAGCATAGCGGCATCGCGCCTGCTTTTGCGGGAGGAGTGTTCGAGCGCGATCAGATCAATTGAGATCAAACCCGTCTCCAGCCCTGAAAAAAGCAGGGACAAGAGCAAAAAGAAAAGCAGCACGACCAGGATCAGTAAAACCTGTACCATTTATTCATTTACCTTCTCATTTTTCCAGGCCATTCGTAGCGACTGGACAAACTCATCTATGTTTCCGACCAAGAAACCATCGAGATTGTAGCTTGTCAAGTTTATTCTGTGATCGGTGACTCTGGATTGAGGGAAATTGTACGTTCTGATCTTGGCAGAGCGGTCTCCGGTGGATACCTGAGCCTTGCGGGAAGAAGCGATTTCCTGCTCCTGTTTGCTAATCTGAAGATCGAGCAATTTGCTGCGCATCACCTTCATGGCCTTGGCTTTGTTCTTGATTTGCGATTTTTCGTCCTGACAGGTGACCACCAAACCAGTGGGAACGTGAGTGATGCGTACCGCAGAATCTGTGGTATTCACGCTTTGCCCGCCATTTCCGCTACTGCGATAGACATCTATTCTCAGGTCGTTGTCGCTGATCTCCATATCGATATCTTCGGCTTCGGGAAATACGGCTACTGTAACTGCAGAGGTGTGGATGCGGCCGCTGGATTCCGTAACGGGAACTCTTTGCACCCGGTGCACTCCGCTTTCAAAACGCATCTGTCCATAGGCATTTTCACCGCTGAGGAGCATGACCACTTCTTTGAAGCCACCCAGACCGGTTTCATTCATATCGATGATCTGTTTTTTCCAGCCCTTTTGCTCGGCATAATAGCTGTACATGCGATAGAGGTCTGCCACAAAAAGTGCGGCTTCTTCACCGCCGGTTCCGGCTCTGATCTCGATAATGGCGTTTTTCTCGTCGTTGGGATCATTGGGAATGAGCAGGTCTCGCAGTTCAAGTTCGGCTACTTCCAAAGCTTCAGTCTGAGTATTCATTTCTTCTTTGGCCATGGCTACGATCTCAGGATCGTTTTCGTTATCATGCATGGTTTTGGCTTCCTGAATCTGCTTCTGAATATCCTGATATTTATCCCAGGCCGAGAGAATCCCAGAGAGCTCCTTATAGCGGCGCATGAGCTTTCTATACTCGCGTGCATCGCTCATCAATGAGGAATCTGAGACCTTTTCCTGAAGAATCAGGAATTCTTCTCTAAAGCTTTCCAGTTTTTCGATAGGCATCATATCAGCTTCCCAAAAGGGTTACCTTATGCTCGCTATAATCCAGATCCAAAGCGGCTTTCATGGCGACCAAGGCAGTCTCGATCATATCATCATCCGGTGGCTGAGTGGTGATGCGTTGCAAGGCCATGCCGGGCACGGTCATCATCTTCACCAGAGGATGTTTCAGGTTTTTCCCGGAGAACTTCAGCACTTCGTAGCTCACGCCAGAAATGATGGGGATCATCAGCAGATGGTAGCCCAAACGCATGTACATCGGGATGGTGCTTTTCAGGATAAAATGCGAAACCAGTGTATCCGTGATGGAAAAGATCAGGATGCCCACCAACAGCACGAAGAACATAAAGCTGGTGCCACAGCGGGGATGAAGAGTGGAATAAGTCTGAATATCATTGATTTGCAGATTGCTGTTGTGCTCATAGGCACTCACGTTTTTGTGCTCGGCACCGTGGTAGCGGAAGAGACGTTTTACGTCTTTCATCAGCGAGATCAGCCATACGTAAAGCACAAAGAAGGCTATCCGGAGGCCACCCGCAAAAAGATTGAAAAAGAAATCCTGTTTGGAAAGCCTCATCCAATCCGCCAGTTTATAAGGCAAAAGCCCAAAGAGCAAAAAAGCCAAACCAAAGGCAATGATATAGCTGCCAATTTCGGCGCCTTTTTCGGCCCACTGGCGTTTCTTTTTGCTCACTTTCCCCTTGGCTTCATCTTCGGCGATCAGATCCAGTTCATAACGTCCGGCGGAAAAATTGAGGGTGGAGAGACCGATCTTCATCATCTCAATCAGAGATACGAAACCACGGATGATGGGCAGACCCAAGAACTTATGCTTTTGAGTAATGCTGATAAAGGGAGTGAGTTTGAGCTCTATGTCCCCGTTTTTCCTGCGTATAGCGGTAGCCAGGCGTTCCGGCCCGCGCATCATCACGCCTTCGATGACAGCTTGTCCGCCCACACTTATTTCTTTTTTCATTTTATTGTCCCTTTTGTAAAGTCTTTTTGCCTGTAATGGCTGCTAGCATATACGATAGCCGCAAAGCACCATCTTTCCCACAAAGAAAAACGCCACTCTCCTCATTATCTGAGGCAGACTGGCGTATAATCCTGAAAGAGAACTAGTTCTCTGTTTCGGTTGTGGCGATTTTGTATTTCTTGTTGAATTTCTCTACACGGCCGGCAGTATCTAGAATCTTCTGCTTTCCGGTGTAAAAAGGATGGCATACATTGCAGATATCCACCTGCATGTTTCCCTTGGTGCTAGCGGTTTCAAAGGTGTTGCCGCAGGCACAGGTAATGATGGCCTTCGTGTATTTCGGATGAATTCCTTCTTTCATTTATCTTGCTCCTTGCATGAATTAAAAGAGTATTTTGTTCCACTCTTTTGTGTTGGCGGTTTGTGTCAAGCAGAGTCTTCTGTTTTCCTGAATTAATCCATTTCAAACTCCGGAAAATACCTTAAGACAAAGTGCCTCTGCATTTTTCCCTTGACATAAATCCTAAGCCCATAACATTGAGTATCTTATTGGAACGATGATATCGAATCGAATAAAAATATAATGCTTAGTTTAAGGAGTAGCAACATGACAAAAGCCGATCTTGTAAAGGAAATCTCGGAGAACACGGGAATTATCCGTAAAGACGTCGCAGTAGTAGTAGACGCCCTCTTTCAGGGAGTCAAGGACATTTTGAGCGAAGGCCATCACTTAGAAATTCGTGGCTTTGGCACATTCCGTCTCAAGACCCGCAAACCACGTATGGGTCGCAATCCCAAGACCGATGAGAAGGTTCCGGTACCAGAACGCACAGTTCCCACTTTCAAGTTCTCCCGCGAATTTAAAAATAGTGTCGTCGATCTGAAAATCGAAAGCTAGGACATTGATATGCCTTGCGGAAAGAAGAAAAAACGTCACAAAATCGCAACCCATAAGCGGAAAAAACGCCTGCGGAAAAACCGCCATAAAAAGAAATAAATAATTTACAAGGCTGCCTTCGGGCAGCCTTTCTTTTATCGCAAATTTTAGATTAATAAAAGCAAAAGGATATACATAAGGAGAACATCGTGACGAGCAAATCCTCCACAAAGATAGCAGAGTCCAAAGTGAGCTTCTTTCGCAGCGATCTGAAAGACAAGCATGCTCCTACCATCGACATCATCCCCAGGAAGCATATGGTGGCCTTGAACGAAGGTTGCCAGGACCCTTACCAGCTTATCCAAAAGGATTTCCTGAATCGATTGGATAGTCTTTCTCTAAATCGCTATATATCGCCCACCTCAGATCTTCTGCACCAAAAACTGGCAGATTATGCCGGGGTGCCCAAAGAGCAGCTTCTCTTTGGTAACGGGGCCGATGACATGCTTTATCATCTCTTTCTGGCAGTGAGGGAGAATGCGCAAAGCTTTGCCCTCAGCCTCGCGCCTTCCTATTTTGATTACGCCACCATGTGCGGAGCAGTGGATCTGGGTATCCGATTTCTGGATATGAGATCTGATTTTAGCTTTGATGTAGAAAGATACATCGAGCTGGCCCAGGATCCCAATTGCCGTCTGGCTATATTGTGTAACCCCAATAACCCTACCGGTAATCTCTTGCCTAAGGATCAGATCCGGCAAATCCTTACAGCCCTGCCGGATAAGCTGGTGGTGATAGATGAGGCTTACTATGAGTTCTCTGGATTCAGCTTTGTCTCTGAGCTAGATAAATATCCCAATCTGATCCTCATCCGCAGCTTTTCCAAAGGCTTTTCTGCCGCTGGCCTCCGTTTTGGCTATGCGATCTCATCATCCCAGAACATCGCTGAACTCTGGAAAACGCAAATTACCTTCCATACCAGCGTCTTAGTGAAGGCCTTTGCGCTGAGCATTCTGGAAAACAAAGAGCTTTTCCTGGAGCATGTGCAGCAGATCATTGTCCTCAGAGACAAGCTTTACCGAGATCTAAAAGAGCTGCCGCAGCTCATCGTGCATCCTTCCGCCACCAATTTCCTCACTTTCTCACTGGCTGGAAAGAGCGATGATCTGTATAACGATCTGCAGGAGCACGATATAGCCGTGCGCAATGTGGGTTCCCATCCGGCGCTGCAGAACTGCCTGCGGGTAAGCATCTCCTGTGAGGAAGCGGTAAACGCCTTTAGGGATCAAGTGAAGGCATATTTGGTTAAATGATTGCCATTAAAGTCTAGTAAAAGCCTAGAACCAGGCCAAAACTTGGCTTTCGTGAAGATGGGAGAATGCTGGGAAGACATTTACCTTGACATGGATACTATGCTGATAATATGATGGTTAAGTCCGTTACACATAGGACAACTGTCTGATTCGTGGCGACGGACTAATGAAACACTAAAGAGGTAAATCATGAAAAAGCCTATTAAACAAATCCTGCTTGCCAGTGGTCTGCTGTTCATTGGCTACCAAGCCTTTCGCATGACCCGCTTGATCAGATCAATTATCGCCCTGGACAAATCTCTGCCAGCATATCTGGAATCTGTTTACGGGGAAGCCCCCAAAGTTGGCTGCACCCTGAATGCACACATCACGGTAAATACAAAGATCGTGGTGAAGTATAGTGCTGAAATCCTGGCAGAGCATGACGATATTGAGGCTAAGACCAGAGAGTACATAGCCGATTTTTATCCATTGCTGGCAAATAGCAGGTTGAAAGTAAACGTGCTGGAAGCAAGTCTTTAGGAGATTCTACAGGTGAAATCCGGTAGTCCAGAAGGCTAGCGCCAGCAGAGTCCGGTAGGACGGAAGGCGAATGCCAATAGCCCAGCAGTTGACTGCTGGGAACGGCGTACCTACCATTAGAGTCCGGAGGACGACACCTGATCCTATATATAGCCAAGCATTATAGCCCTCTTGGTCAATCCCATCCGATAGTGGCAATCAACTCCTGCCACTGCTTTGTTAAGGCAATTGCTCTGCTGCCAGGCTTGCTCAATTCGCTGAGACAGGCAAACTTCCCAGCCTGCTCGTCCCATGCCCAGTCCTCTTTGCGATAATACAAAGAACCCTCTGCGCTGATCTTATCTATCCCAATTTTCAGACACCCATCCTGATCCACAAGTTTCGCAACAATCTGCAGGCTTTCGTTCAGTACCGCCAAATCAAGCTTGGCACCCGTAATAGCAGTCCACTTTGCCACAAAAGCCAGTCCTCGCAAGACATCATAATCATGATAACGGGGAAAGCTGAGTTGCAACCAACTGGGATCGATAATCTTTCCGCTCGTGCTGCGAAATATGCGGTGCGAAATGAGGTAATCTGCCCCTGCTTGTAATAAAGGCAGCAGCCTAGCATCCTGCGTGGAAGCATAGATATCCAGCATGGCTTCCAGCATCGGCAAGGTAGAAAGAAAAGAACTTTTTCGGCTCTTCGTGTAAGCTGCTTCGTCACAATTGTAGCCCCCATCCGGGAGCTGAAACTCAGTAAACCAATCATAAACCCAGGGAAGTCGCTCAAAAACATCTTCCCGGGAGGCCACCAGCAGTTTGCAAAGTGTGCCCAAAGCACAGTGACAGATGATCTGCCGGTAAGGATCACAGCCCTCAGGTATCTGGCCATCCTGTACGGGAAAAGTATGTAGATAATGCGCATCGACAGCAGCTATGAGGGTATCGATAAAGCGCCGGGGTATCAGTTCCGCCTGTCCGCATTCCAGCAGCAAGACAGCTTTCCACCAGGGTGAATCCCACTTGGGCCAATAGGGATCCAGCTTGATACTATTTAGCGATTCATCTGTCTCCAAGGCAGTGCCCAAGTCACGGAACTGTGAGAGAATAGCATCATCATAAACAAGGCGTATATTGCTGTTCAACATGGATACCTCCACCCTTCTATAGTGATAAGTCTTTTGCGAAAAGACATATTGCCTTCAGCGGGCAAGCCGCACATTTCGGTTTTTTCAGGCAGAAAGTTTTGGCATGGCTGATCAAGAGCGCATGGTATTCCCGGTATAAATCTGTCTCCGGCGGCAGATGTTGCATGAACCAATTTTGCAATTCGTGATAAGTTATCCGGGCGGAGCATAAGCCCAAACGGCTAAAGATGCGGATGGTATAGGCATCAATCACAAAAATAGGGAGCTGATAGCCGTAAAGCAGAATAGAATCAGCCGTTTCGGGACCAATACCTTTTAAGGACAGGAGCCAGGGACGAAAATCCACTATACTGCACGCACCCTGATAGTTCGATATGGCCTGAGACAGATCTATCAGTACCCTGGATTTCTTGTTATGATAGCCGGAAGGACGGATTAGCTCAGCTACTTCCGCTGCATCCGCTTCTGCCAGAGCTGCCAGGCTGAGTTTTTCTGCAGCACGCAGATTCGCCAAAGACTTTTCCACGTTCAACCAGTTTGTATTTTGGGTCAAAATAGCCCCGATGACAATCTCATCTTTGCTCTCGCTCCACCATTTGTTACGCCGTCCATATTCTGCAGTTAGCAGCTCGAATATTTCCTGTAAGCGCTTGGTTGTTGCTGTATTCATGCTATCAATCCTTTGCATTCATTACTCATACATTTAGAACCGGAGCCTCTGTATAGCGCAAAGCCAGCGAGGGATCTCCCCCGCTGGCTTTTGCTTAAGAAATAAGGTTTTAAGGCTATTGCAATTTCACTATTTTGGCTGTAGCGGTGCTGCTACCTTGAGTAGCGCGCAGGAAATAGATCCCGCTGCTACAGGCTTTTCCGCTTTTGTCCCGACCATCCCAAGCAAGATTTGAATCTGGCAGGCCGCTTAGTTCATTCAGCAATTGCCCACGCTGGTTGTAGATCCCGATCTTGAGCGGTGCCGATGACTTACTTTCGGCAATAATGTTCAGTTCTCCGGCAAAGGGCACCGGATAGGCTTTTATACGCAAATCGGGGATAGGCCCTTGCAGCAGATCAGAATTTGCGGTGTAGGTTTCCCAGGCAAAATCGATTCGCATTGTATTGGTACAGGAACTTCCTCCCTGGCGAATCTGCATGACAATAAAATCCAGATTGCCACTGGAGTCATAGTAAAAGAGATCACGCCCATCAATTTCCCAGACATCACCAGAAGGTTGCTGCTCGTCTATGCTGATCTTGCGGATTTGCTCATCGTAGGTGTAAAGCGATCTGCTGCGGGCCGCCCAAGCTTCGTTATACCATTCGTACTCAGTGGTCTGTTGCACCTTTCCTGGATATTCATCGGATCTATTCAAAAACATCGATGGTAAATACTGAGAAATAAAGCTAATGTAATCGTAGCCGGTAGAAGTATCCTGAGGATGATACGTGGTCTCGGTCTTGGTCTTTTGTACCCAATTTACAGAATCTGCAGAGCTGTATTCATACTCCTGAATTATCCTGCCTTGCGCGTCGAACAGGAAACTGATGCGAGAATAGGGATCTTCATCCTCATATTCATCCGCATCAGCAACCCAATCATAAATTTCAAAAGTGCTTCCCGCTCCATAAACGATATGCCTGCGGAGAAGTGGCTCCAGATTTCCTAAGTCATCATAAAATGCGCCATATAAAAAGATCCGGACCAGACGGTTTTGAGAATCATATTCCGCAGTGCTCTTAATGCTCAATTCCAAAACACTGTCTGGAGTAAAATATAAGTCTGTGGCTTCTATCATCCCCGCAGCGTTGTAGAAATAGACCAGCTTCGCCCCGGTATCAGGCGATATAAACCCGTATGGATCAGAATGATTGAAAGTTACGGAATCAATCCGGGTAGGATAAGTCTGGCTGTAATGTATATTTGTCCGTTCTGTGGGTAGCAAGCTATGGTCTTCTTGATAGTGGCTATATGTCTCATTTTGCAGACGGTAAGCCATAGAAAAGGGCAGCACAGTTCCCAAATGCTTGAACCCCAAATCCTGAAAAACCCCCGCTGCCAGCAGCATCGGGAGCAATAGTAAGGGCAACAAATATAAGGCTTTCCTCATTGTTCACCTCCTTGAAGATGTCTTACGAGATAGTTTTAGATTACCACAACCTTGTCAAGGTTCATTTTCAGTTTCATGGAAAGATTATGGAGGAGACTGTTCAATCCCTCTCCCCAAGTCACGCCACTTTCTTACACTTGAAGCTGAATAACTGGCCAAGCCTATTCCAATCCGTATTATCCAGGCACAATGCCTTACATCGAGAACAGGACGCTATTTTAGACATCAATTTGGCATAGATGGGGCTTAGCTGCTTAGTCTCAAAGAGAGTTTTTTTCATCCTGCAGATAAAACAGCATTCTGGGGTTCTCCCTTCTCATTTGAGCCACTTGATCACATGTCTATCTACCCTTAATCAAGCGTTAATAATTAACGCTTGATTAAGGCTAGATAAAGATGTGATCGACGCCTTGGGGAGAGGGAGAAAGGATCAAATACATATCGGATTTGCTATCTAACTATCTTCTAACTATCTAACTTGACTAACTTGACTTATCTAACTTGACTGAAAACCATTTTTGGCGTGTCACCCTTATAAGTATCCACCCTAAGGAGCTGGTTATAATGCCACAAAAAGATGTAAATAAGATGACGAGTTTGATTCAGAGCCTATTGCCAACATATGGGATAGCGGCAATTGAGCTTAGCAAGAAGGAGATCAAGTGTTTCAGTCAGGAGTTGTTAAATGAGGAATAAACTCAAAACCTCTTTGATGAAAGTATTTAATGGAGGTCATAGATCTACCAGGTTATACAAGTCAGGTTGCCATAAGCCACAAAGAGCTTCTGGGATATCCAGTAATGTTACGCTATATTTGCAGTGCATATATC
>JAJBAW010000118.1 GCA_020532545.1 Candidatus Cloacimonadota bacterium
TTAAGCTTTACACTACTTCGGCCTCACATTACTGTAAAATAATCTCTAACATACCACTTGTCTCAAACAAGGCAAATTCGCCTGATAGGGACAGTACGTCAAATCCCCGGCTGGTTTTTCATGTAAAACTCCAAAAAGCGGTTAGTATGGAGTTCAGAGTTTCCTTCTCAATCTTGATAATACTGTACTGCTCGCAGAACTTATTGAATTCAGCATCATCAAAACTCTTCTTCAGCGAATCGTATTCCACAGTAAATATCCTAAGTATCTAAGCTCCCAACCTCCAGAACCCCAAAAACCTTAAAATCCCCTTAATCCCTCCAATCCGCCTGATCCGCGTTCTATAAAACCCCAAAACTAAACCCCACCCTATGCCCTAATTCGTGCAAATTAGTGTAAATTGGTGGACAACCCTCTCCAAATACTCAAGCCCCGAAAATCTCCCCTTCTAAACCACCTCCCCAATTCGCAATTGATTTGAAGATTAAATTGACAAAAAACACGCTCTTGCACATTCTGCACGTAGCCTGAAATAACTAATAAAAATAATGATATAAAAAGAGGATTACGATGCAAAACGATGTGATAAGCTACTTCCTGGGGCTGGTAGCCATAGACAGCGAGTCTTTGGATGAACGCGCCATGATCGATACTCTCAAGCTGGATTTGGCGCAGCTTGGGGCAGAAGTATCGGAAGATGACTGTTATAAAAAAACCGGGGGAAATGCCGGAAACCTGTACGCCTTTTTCCCGGGAACCATTGCCAAAGAGCCGCTTTTATTTTGTTCCCATGTAGATACCGTGACCCCGGGAAAGGGCATCAAGGCCCGCATCGAGGGCGACAAGATCGTCTCCGATGGCACCACAGTCCTGGGTTCGGACGACAAATCCGGCGTAGCCGAGATTATGATTGCCTTAAAAAGGATCAAAGACAGCGGCATGGCCCATGCCCCCATCGAAGTGCTCTTTACCGTGAGCGAAGAAATCGGGCTCCTGGGCGCCAAACACTTTGATAAATCCCGGCTGAAATCCCGCTTTGGCTACGCTTTGGATTCGCATGTAGTGGGAGATTTGATGACCGGTGCGCCTGCCCAAAACTCCTGGGAAGCCACCGTCCATGGCAAAGAATCCCACGCCGGAGTGGCCCCCGAAAAAGGCTTGAACGCCATCCGCATCGCCTCGGAAGCCATCGTAGCCATGCCCATGGGACGCATAGATTTTGAGACCACCTGCAATGCCGGTAAAATCTGTGGAGGCGAAGCCACCAATATCGTGCCCAATAAAGTCCGGATCTTGGGCGAGGTTCGCAGCCACAATCCCGCCAAGCTCAAAAGGGTGTCGGATGATATCCAGCACGCTTTTGAAAGCACCGTAGCCCGCTACTCAGATCTGGGTGGCAGGCTGGATTTTGTCTGCAAAGCGGAGTACAATTCTTTTGCTGTCCCCGAAGACGCCACCGTGGTGAAACTGGCCAGAGCAGCTTTGCAGAATCTGGATATTCCCTGCACTGTGGGCCGTAGCGGTGGTGGCAGCGATGCCAATATCTTCGCAGCCAGCGGAATTCAGATGATTATCACCGGCACCGGCATGGAAAATGTACACACCGTGCATGAATGCATCAAGATCGATGAACTGCACAGAGGTGCCGCTTTTGTGGAAGAGATTATCAAGCTTTATAGCAAGGCCGGAAAATGACGAAAATCTGTTTGATCGGCTATGGCAAAATGGGCAGGATGATCCATCAGCTGGCCGAAAGCAAAGCCTGCCAGGTGGTGAGCATCATCGATCCCAATGCTGGATTCGATGCGTCTCGCGTCGATCCCCCTGCTGGATTCGATGCGTCTCGCGTCGACCCAAACAGCAAAGCAACCCCGAACACCTCCCCTGCTGGATTCGATGCGTCTCGCGTCGGTCCCCCTGCTGGATTCGATGCGTCTCGCGTCGACCCCAACAGCAGCGATCCTCTCCTGCCGAAATACGCCTCCGAGATCACCAAAGCATCCCTAAACAATGCCGATGTAGCCATAGACTTCAGCCATCCCGCCGCCGCTACCTCAAATCTAAAAAAACTGATCGAGCTAAGGCAAAACACCGTGGTCGGCACCACCGGCTGGCACGAGATGCTTTCCGAGATCACTACAAAGGCAGATGAGGCCCAGATCGGCTTTCTCTACGGCGCTAATTTCTCCATAGGCATGAATCTTTTTTCCCGCCTGATTTCCTATGCGGTGGAAGTCTTTGACAGCTTTGAGGATTACGACCTGTATGCCCTCGAAAAACACCATGCCCAAAAGCAGGATAGCCCCTCCGGAACCGCCATTGAACTCGCCAAGCTGATCCTAAGCGCCAGCAGCCGCAAAGACAAAGTGGTGTGGGACAAACTTGACCGCAGGCCGGAGCCCGATGAACTGCATTTCGCCAGTATCCGCGGAGGCTCCGTTCCCGGAACTCACAGCTTGTTCTTTGATAGTCCGGCAGATACGATAGAGCTCAGCCACACGGTGCGCTCCCGTGCCACCTTTGCCCATGGAGCCTTGATGGCTGCCTGCTGGATCGCCGGCAAGAAAGGCGTTTACAGCTTTTCGGAGATGATTCAGGAGATCTTATGCTGATCGCTTTTAAAAAGATGCAGGCCCAAGGCAATGACTTTGTGATCCTGGACTATATGGATCAAGATCTGCCTGCCTACGACTATCCCGCTTTGGCAAGCTCGATCTGCGACCGCCATTTTGGAGTGGGAGCCGATGGCCTGGTCACCCTTCAAACAAGCGATACTGCCGATGCCCGGATGATCATCTACAATTCCGATGGCAGCAGAGCAGAAATGTGCGGTTCAGCCCTGCGCTGTGTGTCAAGCCTGCTGATGGATAAACTTGCGGTGGCCGAGCTGAATATCCTTACAGATTCCGGGCTCAAACAGGCCCGGCGCGAGCATGACAATATCATCGTAAACATGGGCACAGCCCAGATCCTGGAAGAAGATGTCCCCGCTGGCGGCTTTGTGGGAGATCTCGTGAATGTGGGCAACCCACATTATGTGGTCTTTTGTGATGATGTCTCCGGGAATCCGCATCTAAAACACGGTGCCATGCTGGAACATCATCCGGCTTTCCCCTCCCCTGTGAATGTGCATTTTGTCCAGGTTTTAAGCAAGAATAGAATGCGCATGAAGATCTGGGAACATGCCTGTGGGCCTACTTTGGCTTGCGGCACGGGAGCGTCCTCTGCCGTGTATTCCGGGATCAGAAAAGCCCTCTTGGCTCATGAGGTTACGGTAGAAGTGCCCGGAGGAATCCTGAGCATTATTTATCAAGAAGAGACTGACACCATGCTGCTCTGCGGGCCGGTAACGCAGGTGTTTTCGGGAGATTATTCATGGAAAATTTAGGTAAATACCTGCTGGATCTCCGCCTTGAGCGCGGGATTTCTTACGCCGATATCTGGGGTGATATAAAGATTTCAGAAGCTCAAATCAAAGCCATCGAAGAAAACCGCCTGAACGAGATAGGCAATTACGGCTTGGTCAAGGCCTTGGTTTACAATTACGCCCGCTATCTGGAGGCTGATTTGATAATGGTAATGGACGAGTTTAAGATCATGCTGCCAGAGCATACCAAGAAGGAATTTGACCCCCGCCACAATATCACAGAAAAGAAGATACTGCTCTCCACCAATTTCCTCTGGACTATAGGCATAGTTATATTCGTGATGATCTTAGGCTCCATTTTGCTGCATGCTTACCACCAGGGCTGGCTGCGCGCTCCGGAATTTTTTAAAAAGGACAAGATCGAGACCACCGTGGTGCTTCAGGAAAAAGAAACAACCGAAAAACCGGATAGCCTTCGCCTGCACATGCGGGCTCTGGGTGAAAGCATCCCCCAAAGCAACATCGTGCAAGACAAAAGCCTGGGCAGATCAAGCCCTGCAGATACTACGGATTTTATTGGGCAGATTTTAGGCGATAGTCCGGTAAATGTTCAGATAAATTGAGGGTAAAGTGGTGGCATCCCGTAGGGGAATCGAACCCCTGTTGCGTGACTGAGAATCACGAGTCCTAGGCCACTAGACGAACGGGACGCAGTTTAAAACCAAGGCGGGCAAACCGCCCCGCAATCTTTTATATTTGGCGACCCCTAGGGGAATCGAACCCCTCTTGCAAGAATGAAAATCTTGAGTCCTAACCGATAGACGAAGGGGTCGCAAATATTTGGTGATCCAGGACGGACTTGAACCGTCGACTCTCTCCTTAAAAGGGAGATACTCTACCACTGAGTTACTGGACCACATTTTCGATCGTGTTCAATCAATAGATTTATCTGCTCTATTTCTGTCAAGAAAAAAGTATATTGTTTCAAAATCAAGTCATTTAATCTATTGATAAATAATAAGTTCCAAACATTGCATTAGCTCTGCTATTAACCCAACTTTACCACTTTGAGTAGTTATATAGCTGTCCCGCAAGGACTTCAATTTTTCGTGGGGACTACATTTTCCAATCTTTCACAGGTTTTATAGTTGGATTCTGGCTCATGTTCAAAGCCCTGTAGATTTTGAGATGATATGAATCAGCCAAGGTGGTAATCCGTTCTGTAACGACTGATTTCTTGTCTGTCATTCCTGAGAAGCTAACCCTTCTGTGGCTGGACATCAT
>JAJBAW010000119.1 GCA_020532545.1 Candidatus Cloacimonadota bacterium
GATTGGATGCGTCTCGCGTCCAACAAGGCCGCAGGCCTTGGAAAACTGAGGAACAAGCCCTGAAAAAGGGGAGTAAGCCTTACAAAAGAGAGCAGGTTCCCTGCTCTGCAGGCGAGACGCCTGCAATCCAACACCGCCAAGCCCCAGCTCTGCAGGGAAGACACGCTACTGGATTGGATGCGTCTCGCGTCCAACAAGGCCGCAGGCCTTGAAGAACTGAGGAACAAGCCCTGAAAAAGGGAGTAAGCCTTACAAAAGTGAGCAGGTTCCCTGCTCTGCAGGCGAGACGCCTGCAATCCAACACCGCCAAGCCCCAGCTCTGCAGGGAAGACACGCTACTGGATTGGATGCGTCTCGCGTCCAACAAGGCCGCAGGCCTTGGAAAACTGAGGAACAAGCCCTGAAAAAGGGGAGTAAGCCTTACAAAAGAGAGCAGGTTCCCTGCTCTGCAGGCGAGACGCCTGCAATCCAACACTGCCAAGCCCCGAACTCTGCAGGCGAGACGCCTGCAATCCAGCACCGCCAAGCCCCAACTCTGCAGGGGAGACGCGCTACTGGATTGGATGCGTCTCGCGTCCAACAAGGCCGCAGGCCTTGAAGAACTGAGGAACAAGCCCTGAAAAAAGGGGAGTAAGCCTTACAAAAGTGAGCAGGTTCCCTGCTCTGCAGGCGAGACGCCTGCAATCCAACACTGCCAATTTCGAGCTTCTGCAGGCGAGACGCCTGCAATCCAAAACTGCCAATTTCGAGCTTCTGCAGACGAGACGCCTGCAATCCTGTGCAGCTCGCATCAAACAAGGTTAGCTGTCTTGTCAAACCAAGCTCTTAATTTTCCCCTTTACAAGTTTCCCAGGCCCTCCACTCTGGTTTCACTACATCAATAAGGAGGTTTGCCATGCCTGAGCCCATACAGGAGCATCGCAGATATCTTCCTCATTATCAAGAGCCCGGGCAGATCATTTCCCTCACCTGGCGGCTGGAAGGAGAGCTGCCTCAGCAAATCAAGGCGACTTTACAAGAGATGAAACTGCTCATGGAAGTGATGAAAGCCAGCCCAGAGGGAAGCATCAGCTCTGATCTGTACCAACAGTATAGCGATACCATCGCACGCTATGATGCTCAGCTCGGAAGGCACAAACCCTCCGGCCTGGACCTCAGCCAGCCCAAAATAGCCCGCATCATCACTACTGCCTTTCACTACTACGATGCCCGGCTTTACGATCTACACGCATTTTGTGTGATGCCAAACCATGTGCATCTGCTGGTGCGACCCATAGTCCAGGCCAGTGGGGGTTTTGCCCTCCTCAGTGATATTGTAGGCAGGATCAAAAGCTATACCGCAAAACAGATCATCAGGACAGGAATTCAGACAAAAACGGTGTGGAGAGCAGACTACTTTGACCGCTTTATCCGGGGCGAAAAGGACTATTATTGGGCAGTGGAATACATCCTGGACAATCCGCTGAAAGCAAAATTGGCACAGAAACAAAGGGACTGGCCGTTCAGCTTTTGTAGAGACTGGGAGAAGCAGGAGATTTAGGGAAAACGCGGCGCACTTTTGGATTGGATGCGTCTCGCGTCCAGCAAGGCCACAGGCCTTGGAGAACTGAGGAACAAGCCCTGAAAAAGGGAGTAAGCCTCACAAAAGTGAGCAGGTTCCCTGCTCTGCAGGCGAGACGCCTGCAATCCAACACCGCCAAGCCCCGAACTCTGCAGGCGAGACGCCTGCAATCCAACACTGCCAAGCTCCGAACTCTGCAGGCGAGACACACTGCTGGATTGGATGCGTCTCGCGTCCAACAAGGCCGCAGGCCTTGGAGAACTGAAAAACAAGCCCTGAAAAAAGGGGAGTAAGCCTCACAAAAGTGAGCAGGTTCCCTGCTCTGCAGGCGAGACGCCTGCAATCCAGCAAACCCCCGTCCTCGGTGCTCTCGGTGGTAAAAAAGAATCCGTGTGCATCCGCCCGATCCGCTCAATCCGTATGACTATTAACTGTACAAGCCTTGTGGCCATTGTGATACCGCATTTACGACGTCCTGCCTTCCATAAAACCTGCTAAACTTTCTAAGCTCAAAAAACCCCCGCGGTCTTGCGGGGGTTTGATTATTAGGCGCGAGATCGTTCCCGCACTATTCTACATGGTTATTTCTTGAGAGCCGGAGCGATTGTAATTTCATTATTAACCGCTTTTTCAATTTTCATACCGCTTCTGGCAGGTAATTGAGCAGGCTCAAAGGTTTTCACCCGTGGGCTCAAGGTCATTTTGCTTCCGTCCATTTCAGTAGAGGCGGTCACATAGAAGAACAGATAAGGCTCTGTGCCCGCGTACATATAACCAAGGTCCTGGATACCGGACTCGATGGGGGTCCAGGGTACGAGAGCTTTGGGATCGTTGGAGCCGTAAACGTTGTAGGAGACGGCACCGGTCACTTCAGCCCATTCGATGGTGGGATAGCCGCCATCCAGGATGATAGAGACGATAGGCGCTTCTACACCCAAGATAAGCTCTTCCACTCCTGCTCTGATCATGAAGTCATCATCATAACCCAGCATCCATCCATCCACGGGGTCCCAGTAATAGGAAGTGGCCCAGCCAGAGAGAGGATCGACATCGTCCACAGCAAGACCCGGGCAGGCTGGATAGAGGTTGTACTGTTTATAGGTGACCATGAATTTTTCGTCTGCCGCAAAAGTAAGGCCTTGCGCGGAGACGTCATAGTCGTTCCATTGACCCAGAACACAGGGTACAGGGGCCGGAGTCACATACAGCAGATTAGGCCAGCCGTCCACCCAATTGTAGATGGCGTATTTCAGGAATTCATGACCAGCCACATTGGCAGGCCAGGTATTGTTCCAAATCCTGAAGCCAACTGTGTTGAGCTTGAGCGGAGCAGCATAATACCAAAAATCCACACCAACTTCTGGTTCATTATCTGCGGTCCAGCCAAAGGCATTGGTCGGAAGGAGCGTGTCGTTTGTGTAGTCCATATTTCCCGGAGGCAGGAAGGTAATCTGCTCCAGATCGGTCATGTTGTTATCGGCATTCATGTCAAGGGCATTATAAACGCTAAGGACTACGCGGTAATCGCCCTCCACAGCAGGGTAGGTGTATGCTGGGAAGACGAGGTGCACTACAGCAGTATCAGGGAAGCTCTGGTTCGTAAGGGTATGCGACCAGATCGCAGTAGCAGGGCTTGCTTGATCGTAAACACTGAGTTTGACATCGGCAGTAATGGGTATACTGCTGTTGCTTTTGACATCCGCCTCGTAAGCGATGGCTTCCCCGGGTTGCAGGAACAAATCTCCGGTGAAATATAGGCTTTTGGCTGCGATGTCGATAAAATTACCCACATAGGTGACGTCGGCATCCCAGCACCATTCGAAACCAGCCGTAAATGCTTCTTCTATGAGCAACCAACCGGCATCTGTCCAGTAGGCGTAGCTGTGGCCCATGGATGCGTTTCCGCCCAAGGGTGAGAAGAAGACGGTATTATTCGGTGGGTTACCAGCGTTGTTCGGACACGAAAGGACTATGGCAAATTTCTCTCCCGCGGGAATAGTACGTTGGGCCTCTGTGAATCCTGCTGCCGCGAAATCAAACACGGTGACCCCACTGTAAAACGTGAGATTAGCGGAGAGTATAGTCACGGCCGGAGCTCCCAGACCTGTTTCGATGATGAGGCCAGCAGCATCCACTCGCCGGAGTGTAGCAGTGGCGTTTCCACCAGCGTGAGTCCCTGCAGCATTGAAAAAACGAATTCCCACGTTGTTGACAATACAGCCACCTGTAGGCTCAAATATTGTGGCAACCCGGGTCAGGCTATATGCCGCCGGGGTATAGTTCTTAGGAACTTGGATATAGTTGTTGATATTCTGATAATAGTGGATGTTCGTTGCCACTAACATGGACATCGTCATCAGCACCAGCATTATTATAATGAGTCTTTTCATAATCATTCTCCTCTTAATTAAGAGTGTGTGTTGTTAGAAAATACTTAGATAGGAGCCCTGTTCCGCGGTCTGTATCACCCCGGTGCAGGGCCCCTGATTATTGTTTTGACACCTTAGTCTTGGGTGCGAGATCTTGCCTGCGTGGCCCATACGTGTATTGCGTGTAATCGTGCGATGATTGCGAGGCTAAAACGTATAGACACAGAGGATGAATTTCGCTCATGCTGACAGGTTTGTTGATTTCTATTGTGATGGCTAATGTCTGATAGGTCTTTTCCAGACAGAGGTCCATCCTGATCTCTCGTTGATTGTTATTGGAATGGATATAGCGAAGTGGGCGCTTTTCCAGAGGAGGCTCATCTGCATAAGCCTGAAAACATTGATTGATCTGCATTACTTTCTTTTCAATCACTATCCCTTCCTCAGTTCTTGGAAGAAAAACTAAAAACACCAGCGGAACCTTTTCTGTTTAGCTGCCGGATCATGAGAATATCATGTCTACAAACGGGAGCGAGCTTCCGAAACTTCACAATGCCACAATTGTCGATGGCAGTTAAAAGTGCACCAGTTTCGGAAGTTTAGATTGCACCAGTTTGTGTAATAATAAACTTAGCCTTTTGATAGAGATATCAGGAGGTGAAATGAAAGGAGCCGATGTGTACAATG
>JAJBAW010000120.1 GCA_020532545.1 Candidatus Cloacimonadota bacterium
ATCGAAAAAATGGACCATGCCTATTCGCGACTGGAAAGCGGCATTAAATCAATTCACCATCATGTTTGAAGATAGGATGCCGACACTTTGACCGGCTGGCCATTTACACAAAATGCTTTACAGGCCCTAGCATCTACTTTCTCGCCCATTGATGGAACTTGTCTTCATCGATTAAGACGCGTCTACCTACACGGACAATACATTCCTTGAATCCGTTTTTTTGGGCATGGAAGATAAGGTGTCGAAGTCCACCTTCACTTGGCCAAGGATAAAACTCGGACCACTCTTTTACCGGTATAAGTCTTCCGTAATTTTTGTCTTCTGCTTGCATCTTATTCACCTCTTGTCATGTTTTGTGGGTCTTTTACAAAGAACGCCTATCATTGTTTGCAAAAAACCATTTCTCTATATTGGGCGGAAGTCGTACATAAATTAAGTACATAGAAAAAAATATTTTAAATATTTTGCCCATGTAATTGAAAGGCTACAATCCAGTGGCTCCTAGGCTACAAGAAGCAATTCCTCCCTGGCCTTTTAAAGAGGCAAATACTAAAAAAAGCGGGAATGAATTTATCTCATTCCCGCCTCTTCCTGATTAAGTATCGAATACACCTGTGAAAGATACTACCTAACCTTCTTTTCCGTATTAGTTTTTCCCGCCAGGAACAGACTTGCTCCCATACTGATCGCTGTCATGGTGCAAACCAGACCGCAGGCGATGATGTCCGCAGGAAAACCTGATGACTGCATATCCACTTCATAGGGTGGGCGCAGGCACAGATCCATGCGGTCGCTTTTGTTGGAAGATTCTGACATATCTACTATTTCCTTTCGTCTTTAGTTTCCAGTGCTTGAAGATCTATTCCACCAGGCGTAGCACCTCACCTCCAACCTGCTGCAGGTGTGTATTCTGTTCAGTAGTGAGATCCTTGCACTGTGCTGCCTTGGTGAGCACCTGGATGATGTTGAACATGGTATTAGTGCCGTCCAGGCTGATTTCATAAGGCAGAGCCCAGGCGATGGCTTCGCGCTGATCCTTATCCAGGCTGAAGTGGCGCGCAAAGGTCTTGAGGGTTTCTTCTGGTTGCTCCACGGGGCGCTGAGTTGCGATATGAAGCTGCTTTTGCTGATCGTCTACTCTTTCATACGCCATACTCAGGATCTGCGGCATCCGGGTTAAGGCTCTGTCGCTGATGTGGCGGAAGTTGGTTGCGGTACCGGGAACCTTGGTAATGAGGCCATTGGTGCATACGAGGCGCAGCACATATGGAGCGATGGAGAAACTGCTCTGGCCCAGTTCGGAGTTGACGATGGAGATCCCCGGCGTATGCGGGTCGTTATGCCCTACTTCAAAGGTACGCTGCGCATCCACCAGGGACAGGCGCATTAGCGTATAATCAACTTCAAGCTGTACGCGTTTATTGGGGTTTACCCCGGCGTCCATGAGAGCCTTTACGATCTGGACATGATCCATCGGCACATAGCGGGTGGAGAATAAGCCCCTTACCTTGTCACCGTTGAAGCGCACAAATATCTCGTCATCCCGATGTTGTATTAAGGCGTGGTTCAGATTTATGCTCTGCAGGTAATGCGGGATAGAACGGATATATTTATACGGGATCTCATAACGCGAACACAGCGCTCTGGCGGCGATATTGTTCATGGGATGGGTCTGATTACCGATTTTGATAGTGCTGGCTGTTACTGAAGATACATCCCGCAGCGATACCACACGGTCGTGATTGTCGCGACTAAGAGTACGAAGCTCGTCATATGCATCTCCGAGAGTAAAATGCACATCCTTATCCACGGCGGTGAATGGGGTGTCACTGCTTCCCCGTGGAGGCAAAAGCTCTAGGTGCGGGGTCGCGTCCACGCTTGTTATGCGCCTGATTCCTGGTGCAACCTCTGCGCCTGACTCATATATGGGGTTATCACTAATATCAATTATTTCTGCAGTATTGGCGGTCATGGGATTTTCTCCTTATGTGACTTGAATTGAAAATACAAAAGCCCCTGATCTACGGCATAACCATGCAGGCTTTCCAGGAGTCAGAGGCTTTTTGACGATGCGGGATATTTGATGCGACTTACATTGCGGCGTATGTATATCCGATAGAATCTGTGCTACTATTCAAATCAGATAGGTTGTGCATAGATCTATGTGCGAGATACGAAGCTCTGCAATAATATTCCCATCTTCCCCCCCCTTTTTAATGGAGCCGGATATGGAAACAGAATCTATAGAAAGCAAGCTGGTTCCCATTCTTAAAAGCTATGGTGCTACCAAAGTTGGGATCTTCGGCTCTTATGCCACCGGCAATGCAACTGCGGATAGCGACCTCGACCTGCTAGTCGATTTCTCTGAACAACAGAGCCTGCTCTCTTTGGTTAAGATTAAGCGGGAACTATCTGAGGCTTTGGGAATAGATGTAGATTTACTTACCGAAGCCGCTGTGAGTAGACATCTGATAGACCGGATAAAATCTGAGATGAAGATTGTATATCAATGAATAACCGTGACGATTTTATCTATGTGCAGCATATTCTCGAAGCCATAGAGCAAATATCGGCATATATCGATGGTATAGACAAGGCAGCCTTTAGGACGGATCGGATGCGCCAGGATGCGGTTATCCGCCAATTAGAGATCATCGGGGAAGCCACCAAGAATATCTCTGCCGATCTACGTAATGCCTATCCAGACATCCCCTGGAAAGATATGGCCGGAATGCGTGATGTACTGATTCACCATTACTTTGGTGTGGATATTGGCGCTGTGTGGCGCACCGCTACCGAGGACGCAATTGCTCTGGAACAGCAGATATCTGAAATTCTACAATAAGAATCAAACCTTCTGCATCCTGTCATTGCCTCTATCCCCGACAGACCTTCCGATACCCACAGTCAGCGCACTGCCAGCCGTGCATGGACAGAAATACCTGCTTATCGATAGCGGTTAGTACATCCAGCGCGAGGGTCTCGAAGCGTTGCAGATCCTCTGTGCTGCGGCTCAGTTCCACCTGTTCAAATTTTGGGGTCTTAAGCTTACGCAGCACGTCAAACCGGCCTCTGAAGACTTGTTTACCCATAAAATGCTTGCTCTTCCCATCCAGGTAACCGTTGTACTCCAGCAACCAGGCGTATAGGCTCATCTGAATGGAGTCCTCGCACATAGCGTGTGAATAGCTGTTACGAGCTGTTTTATGATCCACCGCGACATATTCACCGGTACACTGATCCCTGAGGAGCAGGTCAATCACCCCCACCAGATCGAATCCGGTCTCAAAGCCCTCCAGGTCATATAATGGCGCAGACAGCGGCAGTTCCACAGCCTCTATGCTGAAGCCCTCCAGATTCACCTGGTCGGAGAATACCTCCAACATCTTCCTGCCCATAGCCTCTACCGCATCCAGATCCGGCATCTCCTTTGAGAAGCGGATAGGGGTATCGCTACCTGCTCTGCTGCTGGCAATGTGTTCGCACAACACATCCCCAAGATCATCCGCTGACATAGCCTTGCCATGGCGCTGATAGTGAAGGTAATACTGCTCCAGGGCCGAGTGAATGGCGGAGCCGAAGATGAGGTTCACACTTGTATGGGTCGGGCGTATTCCCTTGACGTAGTGATATTCATATTTCTTCGAGCACAGCAGGTACTGATTGATCTGACTACTGCTTAAATGCAAGCTCTGCCTGATAGTCTGTAGTGCGAGATTTGTCTTCATAGGTATTCTCCTGCGATATTAGTTCTTTGATTGTTTCAGGCAGCATCTCCTGTATAGGGGACGTTGCCCTGCCTAAGCTGATCTATAAGCGCGGATGCATCTTGGCGTGAGAGGAAGTCGAGCACGACCCCGTACCGCTGCTGACAATAATTGCTCAGCTCTCTCTTGCTCATTCCCTGCCCCTGGGCGAGTTTGAGCAGGTACGCATGCTGTTTGCCGGAGAGCCTGCCTGTGCTGATACTGCGTTGATCCGGCGGGGCACTGTTTGTATGTTGGGCGGTGTTGTAGGGCTGATTCTGCTGCTGCGGTTGGTGCTGCTGGGTGTGTTGTCTGCCTGCATTGCTATATTGGGCATGAGACTCAGCCCCTGACACTGCTTCATGCGTTGCCGTCCCCGCATCAAGCGCATCTGTATCCTGGCACAGGTGGAGCCCAGCCCCAAAATGCGCAGCTGATTTTTTCAAAGCCTGAGTACAAGCCGCTTTGATATCATTACCCAAATCGATAATCTCTTTGCTCTCACGCTGGCGTCTAATCTTACTGGAGCCATATCCCTCCTTTACTACCCCATCAGCACTGATACGCACGTGCGCGATCACCTCCCCAGCATCGGTATTGATGTCTGTAGTAAATATCCCCCGGCAAAGCCGGGGGCTTTAAAGGTGAACCGCTCAAAGCGGTGGGCTCAAACCATGGGCCGCCTAAAGGCGGCTAGCTGAGCAGTTTTAATTGATCCACTCTACTGTCTTCGC
>JAJBAW010000001.1 GCA_020532545.1 Candidatus Cloacimonadota bacterium
CAGGCAGATATCAATTTCCCTGGGTATCTATCTCTGCAGAAAGAGTAATAAAACAAGCTCTAATGTATCATACTTAAGAGGCTTGCACCTGGTGATATAATGTCTAAAGCAGACCTTGGTCTTTATAAACCAAGAAAAAAGTCTAACACAAACTAAAACAAAAGGAGAACAAGATGAAAACAAGAGCAATCGTCACCTTACTGCTGCTGGCAATTTGCACTGCCATCTACGCCAGTGAAGACATCACCGATCCGGAGGTGTACTGGCGTAAAACCCAGGAAATGAATCAAATGGCGGAGAGATTTAAGGAAGACACAGGGTTTACTGGAGAGGTAGCCCACAGCTTAAACACAATGAGACTGCATGTTTACAGAGGACGTTTCTCAGATATTCCTTTCACAGCCGATGCGGACACCACAGCTTTCCGGCAAGCCTGTGAAAGAATAGTGGAAAAGATTCTGCCATACTCACCCGCAAACCGGTCCCAGCTAACTATGAGCCGGATAACAAATCAGTGGGGTAGATGTACCACTGATTATAAGCAGCAAGTAGGGGGCTACCAGGTAGAAGGTGCGGGATACATAATGATTACTTACGATGCTGGACGCAAGCACTTTTCAATCAGTGATAATACTGTGGACTTACCGGAAGGTGTACAGATAAACATAGCACGAGATAAGGCAATTAGCATCGCTATTGACTATTTCAAAGATCAAGTTAGCCCTCCAGAACATAAATTAGTCCCATACGTTATTGATGATTTAAGGTTCCACAATCCGAACAAAATGAGTTACTCGTTGAAGTATATAATCTACTTGGGAGATTATGTTTACTATGTTGATGCGTTCTCTGGAATATTAGATTGGGATAATGTTATAGCTGATTGATTAAAAAGAAGCACTTTCTGCACAGGTAGATATCAGTTTTTCTGGGTATCTACCTATGCAGACAAAGCAATAAAGCAAGCTCTTATGTATCATACTTAAGAGGCTTGCACCTGGTGATATAATGTCGAAAGCAGACCTTGGTCTTTATAAACCAAGAAAAAAGTCTAACACAAACTAAAACAAAAGGAGAACAAGATGAAAACAAGAGCAATCGTCACCTTACTACTGCTGGCAATTTGCACTGCCATCTACGCCAGTGAAGACATCACCGATCCGGAACTGTACTGGCGTAAAACCCAGGAAATGAATCAGATGGCGGAAAGATTTAAGGAAGACACAGGGTTCGAAGGACAGATTAGTTACGGCTACAAGAGAATGAGATTAGGTTCTTTTGAAGGGAGTTTCTCTGATATCCCTTTCACTGCTGATGCGGACACCACAGCTTTCAGAGAGGCCTGTGAAAGAATAGTGGAAAAGTTACTGCCCTATTCCCCTGCGGATCGAATGCAACTATCCATGTGCAGAATAAGTAAGCAATGGGGTAGCTTTACCACTGATTATAAGCAGCAAGTAGGTGGCTACCGGGTAGAAGGTTCGGGATTCATAATGATCACTTACGAGGCTGGACGCAATCACTTTTCAATCGGTGATAATACTGTGGACTTACCAAAAGGGGATAGTGTACCAGTATTGAAGTATGAAGACGCCGTCAGAATTTACGATCAAAATGTCGTTTATGATGAAGTATTTAAGAGAATCCAAAAGGGAAGCCCTTTCCTCAGACTGAAGTTTTGTAACATTAACTGGGCTGATCCTAATAAGAAACCTGAGTATCGGCTTTGTTGGACAGGAACACTCACAAAAACAATTTATATTGATGCTGTTACTGGGAAGGTACATTTAGTGTTTGATAATAGAATGGATGATTCCTCAATTCATGTGCAGGCGGTAGTCAAGCTTGACTCCGACAATAATGGTTCAATGGACTCTACGATAGTGCATCTTGACAGTACTTTAGTGGTAGCCGTTTGCGACGGCAACCTGAAAATGAAAGTCACTGATGAAAATGGGAATATTGAATTTCAAGGGAATGTGATAACCGAGATCCAAGCATTTCTTTCTTCAGACTATAACATTACTGCAATTGATAGCTCCGGATTAACAATCAATGATAATAGCCTTAAAGAAGATTTACCAAACCTTACGTTCAATTATACAAACATAAATGGAAACCCAAGCAATCAATACTATCAC
Source organism: Candidatus Cloacimonadota bacterium (assembly GCA_020532545.1). Lineage (GTDB taxonomy): Bacteria > Cloacimonadota > Cloacimonadia > Cloacimonadales > Cloacimonadaceae > UBA5456. The sequence continues at coordinate 2,142 of JAJBAW010000001.1, forward strand.
GCTATTCGGTTCAGAGAAAAATTGAAAAGATTGATGGCTATTTGCAATTCACAATGTTATAATGACTCTACATGCACAGCACTAAACATAAAAGCAGGTCAACAGTTACCAGAGGACGTAAACGGGGAGTATACCCCTAGCCAGCCAGGCCTGATTAGAATTAGTGCTGATAATGGTAACTTTAGTTCAACACTATGTCATGAAATGACGCATGATATGGTATATAGAAGTTTAGAGAATCATTACTTTCGTAATAGCTATACCAGCGTTTTGTGCGGGGCTACCGATGAAGCATTTTCGTCATATTTTCCCTGTATGTATAGAGACAATCCATACTATAGGTCAAGCCTGTACACTAAGGATCTTCGAGACCCTGCATTAACGGTAGCAAGTGTTCATATCAGCCAGTATCCATCAACCACAATAAATGAAGACCTTTATGCTCGCTATCACATGAGATTTCCTTTAGCGTCCGCCTGGTGGAGTTTACGCAATAGGACCCACTTCCCGGATCTGAATGATAATAATTTTAATGCCGTTGATACACTACTTGTTGGTGCTTTGGGTATTGTTAAACGCGATCTTGATGATAACGCTAGCTATCGTTACAAGCCCCGATATTTCTACAATATCCTGATGAAGCGAGTGGATGATGATGTTAGCCCTTATCCATTGAACCCCAAGCAGGTGGCAATCAAAGAAGCGTATGAATCACGCGGTTTTCATTTCTATCCAAAAGTGGAGAGCTATAGCCTTGCTCAAAAGCCGAGAAACTCCTTTTCTGCGGGTAATCAGGTGCATGTGAACATCACCGAAGCTCCTCAGAATACCCCATTTAAGGTATATGTAATAAGGCATGGTGATTACACATATATCAATGGTGCTTCAGTATCTACCCTAAACGATCACCTTGCCAGTGAGTTCACCCCCATTGAAGAAGGCACTGATGCCGATGGTAGATGGAGCGGACTTATCTGGACTATCCCTACCATAACGGAAAACGCGATTGGTGATTATGACATAATCGTAGATTTTGGCAGCCCTGAGGGTTCGGATGGTCTTATTCATTATGCTTTCAATGCCGCAGATGTAATGGACGGTTTTGATGGACTTTTTGGACCTGGTTTTACAGTTTATGATAATGGGATTGATGTGGTTTTAGCCATAGACCTTTCGGGTAGTATGGCTTCAGAACTAGCAAACCTTCAAATGCTTACTAAGAAATTTATTGGTGCTATGATACCAGGAGACAAAATAAACATTTTTGGTTTTAGTGAAAATGCATCAAACTGGCCGGCTGGATTTATTAATTTACCCCCGACTTCCACAGCAGAGCTATTCCCAATAACTGTATCAAATCAACCCACTATGATCAATAGTGTGGGACTACCAAGTGCAATAGGTGCTACTGATCTATATGTCCCTTTTTTTAATGGATACGGTAGATTTGGAAGTCCTACTGACAGGAAAAAAGGGATGGTACTGCTGTCGGATGGGTTGCATGATCCAACGGATGGCAACTCTCACAATATGAGCCATGTTAGCAATAGCATATACGCTAATTACAACCCAAGAGATATTAAGTGTTACACGATGCGATTTAACGATGAAAGCGTAGGTGCTGAAAACATGCGCAATATTGCGTTTTACGGGCATGGCGCAGCATACCAAGTGTCAGAATTGTCAGGTATGTCATTGATTGTAAGTCGTTTATTAAACAGATTGAGGGGTACCCCCCCCCTCCTTTGATAACAATTATGTGATTCCGGCAAACTCTGACCAGACGTTTCAAATAGTGGTTGATGATTTGGCAGATGCCCTAAGAGCCACTTTGATATGGAGAACAGCAGGCAATGCAAGCGATAGGTATTGCACACTTACATCGCCTTCTGGCATTGTATTCAACCAACCGGATATCATTGGTGGGGTTACGCTGAAATTTAATATCCCATCACCAGAAAGTGGGATTTGGGATGCAATCATCACAAATAACCGTTCTACCACTCAAGGTTGTAGTATAATTGCTGAGGTTGATTCGGATTTAAGGGTTGCTATTGAAGAAATACCCGCGAAACATCCAGTTGATCACCCTTTGTTGCTGAAAGTTTCTGTCATGAATTATGTAACACCTGTGTCAGATGCATTGATTTATGCAACTTTGGAAAAGAATGGTTGTCAGTATTCAGCGAATCTGTATGATGATGGCAATCATAATGATGGGAATGCGGATGATGGACTGTATGCAAATTACATATATGCTTATTCGGAGCCATATCAACATGGAGATTTTGATCTATCATTCGTGATAGACATACCATCTATAAACGGACAGCGTGTCGTTAAGCAAAACATTTATTTAAAGCGTCCACAAACAAACTCATATCCTTTCGTAACACGCAACCTACACAAGGGATGGAACTGGGTTGGGTATCCCAGGCTGAAAAGGGATGAGTTCGGTGTCTCCAAGGATGAGTTCGGTGTATCCATTGAATATGCAAATCTATCTTTAGCCCCTTATCTTCACAAAATATTGTATTTTGAAGATTCTGCTCAGTATTCTAACAATCACTGGAATTATTACGGCTTGAACTCTCTAAAAAGCCCTGATGGATATAAATTGAGAATAGATAGTACTGAGGATGTAAAGCTGTATGAGCTGGGGACAATAGTTGATACCTTGATGATGCATCCATTATACCAGGGGCAATGGCACTGGTACACATATCCTTGCTATGAAAAAGTTTATCCTCAGGAAGCCCTATTAAACGTGATTAACAACATAGACTACATCATGGCTGAAAAATGGAGTATGAAGAAAGAAAATGGGGTATGGATTTTTGGTGGCCTTGGAAGGCCATATCTTAAATATGGTGATTCCATCATGATCCGTGCTACGCAAAACGGTGCTTTAGTTTGGAATAATCCCTATACCACTCCGCTGATTGTTGAACCACAAAAACCAATTCACTTTACTTTTGAGGATAAGCCCGAGTATGAAACTCTTATGATAGAATCAATTGAGGGTAATCAGGACTTTTCTGAGATCGGAGTATTTCAGGATGGTGAATGCATAGGAGCCAGGGTTATCCAGGCATATCCCATTCAGATTCTGGCATATTCGACCCCACCGGAAGAAGGTGGAGGCAATCTCAGTTTTCTGCTATACTCTGACAACAAAGCAGTCGTTACTGCTATTCCCAGCTCCGATTTGTACGAGATAAATACTGATCCTCCCTATAGTCTCGCGCCGGAGCATTTTGGCTTCCGCGGCTTTAGTTTAAAAACGGATGGTCAACAACTACCGGTTGTATTATCCTTACATTCAAATTATCCCAATCCATTTAATCCTTCCACTACTATCAGCTTCTCTATTCCCTCAAGTTCTAATGTAAAATTGACTGTTTACAACATTAGAGGTCAAGTAGTTAGGGAATTGTCAAACGCTATGATGGAACGTGGCAGGCATATTATCCAATGGGATGGAAAAGACGATAGAAATAGCTCTGTGAGCTCTGGACTGTATTTCGCCCGCTTGGAACATTGTGGGGAAACTAAAGTACGTAAAATGATGCTGGTTAAATAGTGTCATATGATTATAGGTTGCCTAAAAGCCTTTCTATAAAAGGGGTTTTCTAGGGCATCACCAAAATGGAAATTGGGGCACGGTCATCGGATCGTGCCCTCACTCGTTTTATATCCGGTTATTGTTGAGAGTTTGCTGCTCCAGCAGAGTCTGATCATGACAGCAGTAAGGCACTCCCCTGTGTGCAGATAAAGACGGATGAGCAAGAATGTGTAAGAACACAAAGATAATCCGTTTAGATCATGCAGCAAGTGGAGTATCATCAAAAAGATATTATTCATGCTGAGGAAATACAAGCACATAGTAATATACGCACTCGCTCATATGAGAGAAAGCCAAAGATAAATATCATGAGAATCAGCTACCCTGGATAACAGGCAAGAATAAATGGGGGACATGATCTCAGATCACACTTGACAAGTATTGCCCTCCAGTTAAAAGGGTAAAATGAATTCGAAATATCTACTGATCATCATATTAACAGCTTTCGCGCTGGTGGGGCTGTACCACGTCTTTGCGGTGGGAAGTTTTAACTATCCGGAGCTGCGTCTCAAAGCCGGACAAGTGGCAGAGACGGAGATCATCGCGCCCTTTGATTTTCCTATCCTAAAATCGCCACAGCAGCTCAGCACGGAGCAGGAGGAGAGCATACAGGCTTTGTCCACACCATACGAGATCTCCGATGATGCTCTGTTTGAGGCTTTTAGCAGTTTGGACGAAGTGTGGGAAGTGATCTACAGCCATCCCAATATGCCGGCTGAGGAGCTTTCCGGGGAGCTGGCCAAAGCAGGCTTTAAGATTTCTGCGGAAGCTCTGAAATTTGCGGAAAACCCGAAACAGCGTGATCAGCTCTATGAAAAGCTGAGAGGGCAATTGAACGCTTTGTACAGTCAGGGCATTTACGAAGACTTGAAGGCAGATAGCCTCAGCCTGTGGAGACAAGGCGAGGAAAGCAGAAGGCCGATCAGTGATTTTCTCAGCGTGGATACGGCTAGAGATACACTGGCAGTCTTCATTCCTGAAGCAGAGGGCTTGATCCTGTCTCTGTCCGGTGAGCTCATCAAGGCCAACATCCTGCCCAATAGTGACCTCAGGGAAGAGCTCAGCCAGAGACGGCTGCGCGACATCTCTGAAACCGAAGGCTTCGTGCTGCAAAATGAAGTAATCATCCGCAAAAATGCCCGGGTAGCGCAGAGCGATATCGACAAATTGGAATCCTTGCAAGCCGCTTATCGCAATAGAAATGTGCGAAAATCGGCCTTTCAACAGACCTTGCTCGCTCTGGGTATGCTGATCTATTTCTTTATGATTCTGCTCTTGGCGAATCACTATTTTGGCGTGAACACCCTGGAAGAAAAGAAGAGCGTGACCGATTTTCTGCCGGTGAACCTGGGCTTCGTGCTGGTTACCATCTTTGCCATTCTCACAAATCACGTCTTTAGCCTGAACAACCTCTTGATACCTTTTGCCCTGACCGCGATCGCCGCCGCCATCCTGGTCTCGGTGGATTATGGCATTCTGTACAGTGTGTGCAGCATGCTCATCATCAGCCCTTTCATCAATTGGGAGAGCTATCCCCCCGTGATTCTTCTGCTCAGCGCGATCAGCACTTTGGTCTTGATCAAGCGGCAAAAAGCACATCATGAGTATCTGAGCATCTGGTTTTATCTGGTGATTACGGTGGTCTCTGCCAATCTGGCTTTATCCCTGTACAAGAGCGATCCCCTCAATATCGTGTTCCGCAATATCGGCTTTAGCGTGGTTTCGGCAGCCATCAGCATCATGGGCATCATCATGATCGTGCCTTATTACGAAAAGAAATGGAACCGCGCTACCAAACAGACGCTTTTGGAACTACTGGATTTTAACCATCCTTTGCTCAAGAAATTGGCTACTTCTGCAGTAGGTACCTATCACCATAGCCTCATCGTGGGCAATCTGGCAGAAAGAGCGGCCGAAGCCATCGGGGCAAATCCCCTTCTGGCCAGAGTGGGAAGCTATTATCATGACATCGGTAAGATCATCAATACCGAGATATTCACAGAAAATAATGAAGAATCCTCTGAGATTCATGATGGCATGACTCCGGATAAGAGCGCCTCATTGATCAAAAATCATGTGCTGGAGGGGGTCACTATGGCCAGGAAATACAAGATTCCCCAGCCGGTGATCGATATCATTACTCAGCATCATGGCAACAGCACGATCCGCTATTTTCACGATCAAGCTGAGAAGATGAAGCTACCCTCGGAAGGGGATACCTATCAGTACCCGGGCCCCAGGCCGCAAAGCAAGGAAGCCGCCCTGGTGATGATCGCAGACATTGTGGAAAGCACCACCAAGGCCAAGACCATCAAAGATGAAAAAGACATTGTAAAGATCATAGACGATACCATTTCCAGGCTGATCCGGGAAGGACAATTCGACGAAGCGCCGATCACGATGAAGGATCTGGCCGTGGTCAAAGAATCCATGATGCCGGTGCTGGGCAGCATATACCGCAAGAGATTGGACTACCCGGACGACAATGACAAGTCTTGAAATCCAGGGAGATTTGCCTGACAGTATCAGTGCAGATCTGCTTCAAAATATTGCCGAACATATCTTGGGCCTTGAGGCTGCAGACACGGATTTTGAGATAGCTTTGCTGCTTACAGATAGCGGCCAGATGCGGGAATACAACCGCAAATTCAGAGGAGTGGATGGCTTTACAGATGTCCTGAGCTTTGAGGGCGAAGTCCTGGATCTGGGCGGTAGGAATCTGCGCCTCTGTGATATTATTATTGACACAAATCAAGTCTTCAGGCAAAAGGGACAAAATACGTATAATGAGGAATTTTGGCAGGTCTTGATTCATGCGCTGCTGCATTTGGCAGGCTATGATCACATAAAACCTGCAGACAAAAAGAAAATGGAAGACGCCGAAGAAAATTACCGAAAGCAGATTCCGGGAGCCCAAAAGCGTGGATACTAAAAGTTTGTATCTTGTGCTTTTTATCATACTCTCGGCTTTCTTTTCGGGCAGTGAGACAGCGATGTTCTCACTTTCCCGCGTGTATCTCAAAAAGCTGGAAAACAGCGGTGGTAAGAGTGGAAAAAGGGTTTTAAAACTCCTCCTGAGGCCCAAACGCCTGCTGGTGACCCTACTCTTGGGCAATACCTTTGTAAACATGGCAATATCGTCCTTTAGCACCTTGATTGCCTATAATCTGGCAATGGATAAGGGCTGGGATTTGTCTTTGACCATCGCCATCCAGATCATCATCGTGACCACAGTGATCCTCATCTTTGGAGAGATCGTGCCGAAATTGATCGCGCTGGCCATGGCAAATGAGATTTCGCTTTTGATAGCATACCCCATCAGCGCAATTCAATTTGTGCTGAGCCCTGTGGTCTGGGTTCTCGAAAAGCTCAGCTCGGCCATCTCCCGCAAGGGTTCTGTAGATGGGAAAATAGGGCAACGCTTTACCCATGAAGAATTTCACAATCTCATCCAGAGTGAATCCAGTTCCGGCTCACTCCAGGAGCATGAAAAACGCATGCTGGTGGGTCTATTCCGCTTTCGCGAAGCTGAGATCAGTGAGATTTATGTGCCCCGGGTGAAGATTGTCGCCATTGAGGAAAGTCAGAGTCTGGAAGATCTGCGCGCTCTGGTGATAGAAAACGGCTATTCCCGCATCCCTGTGTACCACGAAACCATAGACGACATCATCGGCATCATCTATGTGAAAGATTTGCTGCTGTTTCCTGAGAAACAAAGCCTTACCGAGCTTATGCGTCCGGTCTGGTTTGTCACGGAAAACATGAAGATCCAGAGCCTTTTGAACCAATTTAGACTCAAACGACTGCAGGTAGCTGTGGTGGTGGACGAATATGGTGGCACCTCCGGCATCATCTCTCTGGAAGACATTCTGGAAGAGATCGTGGGCGAGATTCAGGATGAGTATGATGACGATGAGATTCCGGAATTCATGCGGCTGGAAGACGGCAGCTTCCTGGTGAGCGGAAATTACAGCGTGCGCCAGTTCAATCAGGAGTTTTCCCGCGAAATCTCTGTGGAAGAATACGATAATATGGCGGAGTTTCTGCTGGCACAATTTAATCATGTTCCCCAGGTGGGGGAGCTGTGGAGCCTGGATGAAGATCTGAGCTTTGAGGTTTTGGACAGCGATGAGAAGAGCATCAAACAGATACGGGTGCAGTGTCACCAGTTTTAAGATGAGAAAAGCTGCTCTTTGCCTCATTCTCCTGCTGGCTACCTTCCTGCTAAATGCACAGGTTGCAGAGTACAAGATCAGCTCTCTGGGCGTCAAAGTGGCCGATCTGCGCATCGAATTTCAGCCCAATAAAGCCGTAATCAAGGTGCAGAACAAAGGCAAGATCTGGATATTCCCCCATATCGACAATCTCTACGAGGTGGAATTTGATAAGCAGTTCTTGCCCAAAAGGTATTTACGCACTATCCATCAGGGTGAGCTCAGAGATTCTGTATTTACACTTTACGCTGCCCCCAAAGCCACTATGTATCAGAAGAGTACTGGGAAAAACACCTTCTATAGGATTGAGCCCTCGACGCGGGATTTCTTCAGCTTTTTGCGGATGATCTGCAGCAATAAGAATACCAGCGGAAACTACCTTTTGGATGGCAATGGCGCGAGCTGGCAAGCCTGGGTGAGCCCCGGGAAAATGGACAAAATCAAGACTGCCCTGGGCACTTTCACCGCTAGGAAACATGATATCACCCTCAAAGCTCTCAGCCAGGAAAAGGCTCCATATACAGATATGCTGACCCACAATTTTCTCTCGGAAGATACCAAGATGAGCATCTGGATCTCGGACGCAGGCCTGCCGCTGAAGGCACAACTGAAAAAGAAGATCTGGAGCATGAACTGGGATATCATCAGCATCCGCAAATGAAAGCAAAACACTACCTGATCCTGATGCTGGCGTGGATGGCGCTGATTTGGCTGCTGTCTTCCCTGCCTTCGGACGATCTTCCTTCCATAGAGATCTGGGGCATAGACAAGCTTGCCCATCTGGGGATTTATCTGGTCTGGGGAGTCTTGGCTGTGTTGTATTTACTAAAGCGCCAAGCCTCAGCGAAGCTGGTCTGCATGAGCTTTTTGATCATGCTGATCATAGCAGCGCTGGATGAATATCATCAGCACTATATCCCGGGCAGGCAAGTCTCTGGGTACGATCTTTTGGCAAATGCCTCAGGACTGCTGCTGGCTTTTCTCCTCTACTTTATCTTGAAACCAGGGAAATCAGCTTGATCGCAGTAAAGAACCTGAGCATCAGTCTGGCCGGACATGAAATTCTGAGAGGGATAGATTTCGTCCTGCCTTTTTCAGAAAACCTGGTGATCCTGGGCCGAAGCGGCTCCGGTAAAACGGTATTGATCAAGTGCCTGTTGGGTATATATCCTCCGGATGAAGGCAGCATCATAGTAGATGGTTGCGATCTTTACGATTGCTCCGCTGCTGAGCTGGACGAGCTGAAAAAGCGCTTTGCCATGGTTTTTCAGCATGCGGCTTTGCTGGATTCATTTACCGTGTTTCAAAATGTGGCTTTGCCCCTGTATGAAAGAGGCGTGAAAGACGAAGATTACATCATGAGCAGAGTGTCCGAATGCCTTGAACTGGTGGGTCTGGCAGATACTCAGGATAAATATCCCGCAGAGCTGAGCGGTGGCATGCGCAAACGCATCGGGATCGCCCGGGCTCTGGTTTATCAGCCGGCTTATCTGATCTTTGATGAACCGACCAGCGGTCTGGATCCCATCACTGCCAGCGAAACTTTATTTTATATGACTCAGATTATCAAAAACAACACCGCCACAGTGATAACCATCACTCATGACATTGCCACCATCTCCCAATTGGGGCAAAAAGTGCTATTTATCGATAGCGGTAACCAGATCTATTATGGCTCGTACCAGGGCCTGATGAAAAGCGATAACGAATTGATCCGCCAGTATTTTGCCTGATGAAACCTAAGTATCTTACTTTCCTGGCCTTCCTCACTGCCACCGCTTCGGTGATTTACATCGTGGAAAGCCTGATCTTCCGGATGCTGCCCCTGCCTTTTTTGCGCCTGGGACTGTCCAATATCGTGGTCTTATATCTGATCTGGCAGCGGCGCGTTTTCAGCGCAATTATTGTGAATCTGGCCAAGTCCATCGTGGGCGGCATCGCTACTTTCACCTTGCTCAGTCCCACCGTGATTCTTTCTCTGGGAGGCGGCTTTATCGCTGTATTAATCATGAGCATTGGGCTTTTGGTGCGTCCGCGCTTCAGCCTCACAGGAATCAGTATTTTGGGAGCTATCTCACACAATCTCACCCAATTAGTGCTGGCCAGATACCTCATTATTACCAATGACAGTCTTTTTGTGTTGACACCAATCCTTATCTTATTTGGCTTGATTAGTGGGATAATCACCGCATATATTTGTTATTACTTAGAGGACAAAATACCAGGCATGAAGGCCACGATATGAAAAAGAGATTAAAACAACAAAGACTCGGCAAGATATTTACCTGGATCGCGATCGCAAGCTGCATCGTGATCGGGATCGTCGTAGGCACAATCTGGTTCTATTCCGACACGCTGCCTCCCACCAGTGAGCTCAGGAATTTCACCATGCGTAGCGGCTCTGAGGTCTATGACCGCAGCGGAAATATGGTCTATCTCTTTGCTTTTGAAAAGCGTAAGCTGGTCTCACTGAAGGAACTGCCTCCATACTTGGTGAATGCCTTGGTGGTCACCGAAGACAAGAGCTTTTACCGACACTTTGGTATCGATATCTTTGGCAATATCAGGGCTTTGGTGGTCGATGTCATCCGCATGGATTTTTCGCAAGGCGCCAGCACCATCACCCAGCAGATGGCGCGCAATATGTTTCTCACCCTGGATAAACGCATCTCCCGCAAGATGAAAGAGATCCTGCTGGCCTTCCGCATCGAGCGCGAATTCAGTAAAGACGAAATCCTGGAGATTTATTTCAATAAGATCTTCTGGGGTGGCCAATTGCATGGCATCGAGGCCGCAGCCTTGAATTACTTCGGCAAGCATGCCAGCGAGCTGACTTTGGCGGAATCTGCCACCTTGGTTGGCATGATCCAGCGTCCCAATTACTATAACCCAATCAAGTATCCAGAACGCACCATTGCCAGGCGAGATAGGGTGTTGAAGAGGATGAAAGATGCCCGAAAGATCAGCAAAGAAGAATACGAACTGGCTTTGAGCGCCCCGCTGCGCAGGGAAGGAAGCTCCATGCGCCAGGCGGCATCAGACTATTTTATCGAGCACATCAGAGTGTATCTGGAACGCAAATATGGCACCGACCGTCTCTTTGAGGGCGGGCTGAGAATCTATACCACACTCGACCAAGACCTTGCCGTGTATGCAGATTCCGTCTTGAACAACTATCTTACCACCATAGAAAAGAATCATAATTACAGCAATAAAATGTCCAGCATCAGCGCAAGTTCCTACGATATCAATACCCGCTACCTGCAAGGTGGCCTGGTGCTGATGGAAAACGATACCGGCTATGTGAGAGCGATGATCGGCGGGCGGAATTTTACCCATAGCAAATTTAACCGTATGACTCAGGCTAAACGGCAGCCCGGCAGCGCGATCAAGCCCATTTATTACACTGCTGCCATCGAAAAAGGCTATACCCCCGCCACCGTGATCAACGATGCCAGAATCTCTTTGACCGGTGGAGATGGCAAAGCCTGGACACCTTCCAACTATAGCAAGAAATACTACGGTTATTCCCGTATGCGCACGGCACTTACCCATTCTTACAATATCTGGGCTGTGAAAACCGCTATCGATCTGGGTCTGGATACCTTGACCGATGCTTTCAACCGCTTTGGCCTCGGCCGCAGAGTGACGGATTATTCGGCAGCTTTGGGCTCTTATGAAGTCACACCCATCAACCTGATCTCGGCTTACACCACCTTCCCGAATATGGGAACCAGGGTATCGCCCGTCTTTATCAGCAGAGTGGAAGATCTGAACGGCAAGGTGCTGGAAAGGGGAATCACCACCAAGAGCAGAGTCACCAGCCCCCAGGTCAGCTATATCATGACCAGCATGCTGCAATCTGTGACCACCTCCGGAACCGGTGCCAGAGCCAGGAATAACTACCAATATCAAGTGGCCGGGAAGACCGGAACCTCCAGCGATCATCGTGACGCCTGGTTCATCGGCTACAATCCCAAGTTTACCCTGGGCATCTGGAATGGTTTTGACAGCAATGCGAGCATCTCTTCCAGCGCTGTCTGCGCTCCCATCTGGGGCCAGATCATGACCCGCTGTATCAAGCTGGACAATGGCGGCAGGCTGCCCGGCAGCGATAACCCTCGCTATAGTTTTAAGCGTCCGGAAGGTATCGTAACCCGCATGATCAATCCCAGAACAGGTTTTCTGGCTTCATCTGGCGGCATTGAGGAGTATTTTATCGAAGACAATATCCCCCCTGCGATGTCCGACACCCTGCAATTCAACTTTTACCCCACCCGTTGGGGCTTTAACGACGAACTGGAAATGAACTAACTGTGATAGGCAAGATTCTTTACTACCTGCTATTGGCCTTGGTGGGCTCGGGATCGCTCACCTATATCATCTTTGTGATCCGCTTTTATTTTGGCTGGAAACGCTATAAACCGGTGCTCAATTTTGAGAAGAAACGCGTCTCGGTGGTGATTGTAGCCCGTAATGAAGCCAAGAATCTACCACTACTCATGACCTGCCTGCTTTCCCAGGATTATCCCCGGGAGCTTTACGAAATAGTGCTGGGTGATGACGATTCTCAGGACGACACCGAAAAGATCATGCGGGGCTACATAGAAGCCGGCCATAACATCAAATACATCAGGTCCATGGGCAGAGCAGATGTGGTTTCTCCCAAAAAAGTCGCACTCAGCCGGGCCATTGAGGCCGCAGAAGGCGACATCATCCTCACCACAGATGCAGATTGCATGGTTCCCACATCCTGGATCACCAGCATGGTTGCTCACTTCAGCGAAGACGTGAGCATGGTGGCAGGCTATTCCCGCACGCTGATTCCAGCCTGGGACCAAGCCAGCGTTCTACAAAAGTATGAGCATTTTGATTTTGCCCTTACCTATATGGTCTTGGGTGGTGGCTACACCCTGGGTAAAAGTTGGGCCTGCATCGGGCAGAATCTGGCCTATCGCAAAAGCGCCTGGGAAGCAGTGGGCGGTTTTTCCAGGATCATGCACCTCATCAGCGGCGACGATATCAACCTCATGCAGCTCATGCGCCAGGAAAACCATAAGATCATCTTCAATTTTGCACCAGCCTCGTTTACGCATACCCATCCGGTGAAGACCTGGAAACAGTTTGTGAATCAACGCAGCCGCTGGGCTTCGAATATGAAGTATCAGCTTTCCTTCAATCCGGAGTTCTTCTTTATCCTGTTTTCCATGGCCTGCTTGTATTGGGGTGGCATCATTCTGATGTTCGTCAATCTACGGCTGGGTCTCTGGGTTTTTGCCTACCGCATTGTGATCGAACTCATGATGGTATCATACTCGCACCGGCACTTTGGAGTGAAATCCCGCATGCTCTTGTTTTACCCTGTCTGGCTCGTGATTCAGACCTTTATGTTGGTCTTCACCATGGTTTTGGGCCAATTGGGCATCTTCGTCTGGCATGGAAAACGTCCCCCGAAAGGAGTGAACAATGCACGTAATAATATTTGATGACCTCAAACATAAATCGTTTTATCCCATCACCCAGACGCGCTCTGTGGGAGATATCCGTTGTGGAATACTCAAGCTCAGACAGCGTCTCGGCCAGGCCTTTGAAGCCCCGCAGGAATGCGTGCTGATCGATCCACTGCTGGTAGATCTATACAAAGAGCGACACCCTGATTGGTTGGTCAATTCCGTGCCCGAGGGCGATAAGCTCTATCTGAATTCTCGCTTGAAATTAGACGATGCAGCCCAGGCGGAGATCAAAGCTTTGCAGCCCAATCAGGCTCTCTTTTCTGGCGAATACTGCGTGGCTGTGCGCACGAATCAGGCGCTGTCCTTTGGCTTTCAGGATATCCCTGATACTCAGAGGAAGGACAGCCAGATTTCGCTGTACCGGCATTTGACCGATATCGTGCACGACAATTCCAGGCTCATCACCCGGGATTTTGAAACGATCTTTTACGATGAGGACAATTTCTTTGAAATCGAAACTGGAGTAAGTGTGCTCAATCCTTACCAGATCTGGCTTGCCGAAGGTGTGACCCTGGCGCCAAACGTGGTTTTGGATGCCTCCCAGGGGCCCATTGTGATCGACTCTGAAGCACGGGTAATGGCAAATAGCGTGATCCAGGGTCCTGCGTATATAGGCAAGAAATCCCTGATCAAGATCGGAGCCAAGATCTATCCTGGCACCAGCATCGGGCCGGTTTGCAAAATCGGCGGAGAGGTCGAGGACAGCATCTTTCAGGCTTATTCAAACAAACAGCATGATGGATTCCTGGGCCATGCCTACATCGGCGAATGGGTGAATCTGGGTGCGGGAACCAACAATAGCGATCTCAAGAATACCTACAAAAACGTGAAAACCTACGATTACCCGAGCCAGGACAGCATCGATAGCGGCAGTCAATTTATGGGCTGTGTGCTGGGTGATCACGTGAAAACCGGCATCAATACCAGCCTCAATACCGGCTTGGTAGTGGGGCTGGGCTCAAATCTTTACGGTAGCAAGCTCTTCAGTGGCTTTGTCCCGGATTTTTCCTGGGGGCAGGCAGAGTGCTTGACAAAATACCGCTTTTCAGCATTTTGCGATACAGTAGCTATCGTGAAACAACGCAGAGGTTTGGACCTCAGCGAAAACGAAAAAGAGCTGCTCAGACAGATCTCTGGAGAATAAATGCAAGAATATATAGAAGTTGAATTTCGTACCGGCAGAATGGGGTATTATCTGAATCCAGATGAACTCCCCCTGCAGCCGGAAGACCTCATCATCGTGGAAGTGGAACGCGGTGAAGATATAGCCCAGATCGTCCACATGGCCGCTCTGCGCGAGGAACGGGATATTCCCGACGCCTCCGAAAGAGTGTTCAAAATAAGCCGTAATGCCAGTGCAAGCGATATGGAAAAGCTTAGCAACATAGATTACGAGGAGAATAAGGCCGCCAGTACCTTCAATGACATCCTGCAGCGTTATCCCTTTGAAATGAAGCTGATCGAAACTATATATCAATTTGATGGCAATAAACTTACCTTCTTTTTTACCGCGGATGGCAGGATAGATTTTCGCACCTTTGTGCGGGAACTGGCCACCGTGTTCAGAACCCGGATCGAACTGCATCAAACCACAGGGCGTGATGAAGCCAAACGCCTGGGCGGCTTTGGTATGTGTGGCAATCAGTATTGCTGCAGCAGTTTCCTCAAACGCTTCAATCAGGTAACCATCAAGATGGCCAAAGATCAAAACCTGACCGGGAATCTCTCCAAAATCTCAGGCCCCTGCGGCAGATTGCTCTGTTGCTTGAATTTCGAAGAGGATTTTTACATGGAAGCCAGCAAGGATTACCCCATTATCGGCACCTGTGTGCAGCACAAGAATCAAAAAGCCATGGTCCTGCGCATCGATGTCCTGGCGCACAAAATCTTTGTGGCCCACGATGATGAAAGCGTGGAGGACATCAGCCTGGAAGAGTTTGCTACCCTCAAAGTCCTCAGCATACCGGATCTTGAACCATGCTGACGAATATATTTTCCCTAAAGCCGGAAGAGCTTGCAGTCAAAATGAAAGAGCAATTCCCCGCTTTCCGCTATCGCCAGGTGATGCATTGGCTCTATAACAAGCTGGTCTTTGACCCGGAACAAATGACAGATCTGCCTGCTCCCGTGAAAGAATATCTGAGCAAGAATTTCAGCTTTGCCCTGCCCAAGATCGACGTCGTCCAAAAAGCTGATGATGAGACTGCCAAGTATCGCCTCAAGCTGGAAGACAATGAAGTCATCGAAATGGTGCTGATTCCCTATGAAAAAAAGCGTACACTCTGCGTATCCTCCCAAGTGGGCTGTGCCCGCGCATGTGCCTTTTGTGCCACCGGGAAACTGGGTTTAAAGCGCAATCTGGAAGTGCATGAAATCGTGGGACAGATTCTGCTGGCTTCGGCCATCTGTCTGCCCGAACGCCTTACCAATCTGGTCTTTATGGGCATGGGAGAACCGCTGGATAATCTGGATAATGTGCTTGCCAGCCTGAAGATCATCCAGGCGGAGGATTCTCTGACTTTCAGCCCTCGCAGAACCACCATCTCCACCTGCGGTCTGCCGGATAAGATCAGACAAATCGCCAACAGCAAAGTGCGCACCAAGCTGGCGGTATCACTGAATTCCGCCATCGATGACAAACGCGATATCCTGATGCCGGTCAACAAATTGCATCCTTTGTCGGAGCTCAAAGAAGCTCTGTTCTATTACCTCAACAGAGTCAATTTTAGAGTGACTTTCGAATATATCATGATCCCCGAAGTCAATATGGGTGGGGAGGATATCAAGGCACTCAAAAAGTATGTGGGAGACCTCTCCTGCAAG
This sequence comes from Candidatus Cloacimonadota bacterium, assembly GCA_020532545.1. Taxonomy (GTDB): domain Bacteria; phylum Cloacimonadota; class Cloacimonadia; order Cloacimonadales; family Cloacimonadaceae; genus UBA5456. Next base: position 18,317 of record JAJBAW010000001.1, read on the forward strand.
ATAAACTTTATACCTTATAACCAGGTGCCGGATCTGCCATATCGTAGCCCTACCGAGCGGGAGATCGACGAATTTCTCAGCCGTGCCCAAGTCCTGAACCAAGCCATCACCTTGCGCCGCAGCCGGGGTGCTAATATCTGCGGAGCCTGCGGCCAATTGGCTGGAACTTAAAGGAGTAAGAGATGAAAAGTATTGAACAAATTGCCCGGGAGTTTTTTCCCAGCGAAGACCTGGCCCGCTGTGGCGGAGCCCATAAAATATGCTTGCATTGTGCCAAATGTCGGGCTGATGAGCCCGATGAGCTCTACGATCCCGAAAAGGGCATCGCGAGCGCCATCGATGCCACCCTTCTGAAGGCCGATGCCAGTAAAGAAGCGGTGAGCGAACTTTGTGAAATGGCGAATTCATATCAGACCGCCTCTGTGTGCATCAATTCCTACTTTATCCCCCAGATCAAGAAGCTCTTGGATGAATCCGTAAAGAGCTGCACTGTGATCAATTTCCCCTTGGGAGCCTCCAGCCGTCTGGCTGTGAAAAAGCAGGCCAAAGCAGTGCTCGAAGCCGGAGTGGATGAGGTGGATATGGTGCAAAACCTGGCCGCCCTCAAAAGCCGTGATTGGCCCATGGTGCTGGAGACCATAAAAACGGTCGCCATCCAGTGTCTGGAGCGCAAAAAGCTGCTCAAGGTGATCCTGGAAACCTGTTATCTTGATCGTGAAGAGCTGATCATTAGCTGTTTGATGAGCAAGAAAGCCGGTGCCAAATATGTGAAAACTTCCACCGGATTCGGACCTTCCGGAGCCGAGGTGGAAGACATCGCCCTCATGCGCGAAGTGGTAGGACCCAAATTTGGCGTAAAAGCCAGCGGTGGAATACGTACTCCCGAGGCCGCAAAAGCCATGCTGGATGCAGGTGCAAACCGCATCGGAGCCAGCAGCGTGAAAGCTCTTTTATAGGCCAAAAATGAAACTCATCGTAGCCGGATACAATCTCGACAGCAGCCTGATCGACAGCTTGAAACAGGACAATGCCAGCCCGGAAGTAATTTCCGCGGCCTATGCCCGCATCAGTCGTAGCAGCAAAAGCGTGGATCTGCTCCGTCAGGAAGCCTTAAACGAGGTCGAAAAAGCCCGTAAGTCCAATGAAAGCATCATCTTTGAGATGGGACACGCCTCCGTGGCAGAACACGCGGTCTTCAATCTTGATCTGATCGATATCTCCCGCTTGCTCACAGAGACCGTTCAACGCAGCCGTCTAGCCTCCTTCACCGAAAAGTCTCAGCGCTATGTTACCTTTGGGCAGAGCTATGTGGTTCCTGCCGAGTTGAACAAAAAGCCCAAGCTGAAAAAGGCCTATAAGGACATGATGAAGCAGCTTTTTGGCCTCTATGAAGATAGCTTCAAGGCCTTGTGCGAGCTTTACCAGCAAGAAAGACCGGAGCTTAAACAGCGCGATCGTGAAGGTCTGGCCAAAGAGGACGCCCGCTATATCCTGCCTTTGGCTACCAAAACTCAGATGGGGATGACCATCAATGCCCGCAGCCTGGAGAATCTGCTGAGGCGCCTGGCCAATAGCCCGCTCAGTGAAGCTCAGGAGCTCAAAGAGTTGATCTTTAACGCTGTAAAGCCCATCACTCCTTCTCTTATCCGGCACGTGGAGCCCGATGGCTATCTGGGCCAGATCAACCTCAACAGCATAGGCTTTAGTGATTTTCTCCAGCAGGAATTGCCCTGGCTGGCCGAGATTGATCTGGAAAACAAAGCCAGATTGGTCTCTAGTCCCAAAAATGCTGATGACAAAGTGCTCGCTGCCCTCATCTACAGCCAGGGAGAGCTTTCCTGGCAAGACAATCTGGATACGGTAACCCGCCTGCCCAGAATGGCCAAAGAACAGCTTTGGCAGCAGGTGTTTAAGGGTATGAAGGTCTGGCACAAGGTTCCCCGCGCCTTTGAAGCGGTGGAATTTGAATTTGAACTTTCGATGAGCGAATCCTGCTGGGCGCAGTTCAAGCGGCACCGGCAGTGCACGATCCTGAAAAAAGCAGGCTATCCGGGCTTGGCCATCATCCCACCGGCAATAGGGAAGATCGGCCATCTCAAGGCCTGGCAAGAGGCTATGCAGCATTGCACCCTTTTGGCAGATGCCTTGCCCGAGCCTCTCAAACATCTGCGGGATTATCTGAAGCTAAACTCAACTCCCTGCAAGATCTATGCCAAGATGAACCTGCGCGAGATCTACCACTTTGTACGCCTTCGCTCCGATGATCATGCCCAATGGGAAATCCGCCATGTCTCAGATGCCATCTGTAGCCAGGTGCAAAAACAGGCTCCCAATGCCTCCCGTCTGCTCTGTGGAAAGAGCGATTTTAAGCAAATCTATTGACAGAAAGGCTCACTGAAATATTAATGATTAAAATCTGCGTCCCTGTAGCTCAGCTGGATAGAGTGGCACCCTCCGAAGGTGAAGGTCAGGCGTTCGAATCGCCTCAGGGACGCCATAAGATTTTGGCAAAAATCCTCTAATATAGTATAGCAATTATGGCAAACGAAGTAATCCTCACCGCTGAAAACATCAATGTCGCCTTTGGTGACAGGGTAGTGATAGAAGACGCTTCCTTTGGCCTGCATGCCGGTGACAAACTTGGCATTGTAGGCGTAAACGGTTGTGGCAAAACCACCTTGCTCAAGGTGATTAGTGGAATCATCAGACCTGCAACCGGGGTGATCACCACGCGCAAAGACCTCAAGATCGCCTATCTGCAGCAAGATCCCAATGTGGATCCCCAATGCACTGTCTTGAACCACGTGATCCCGGACGACCCCAAAATCCGTAAAGAAGATCATCATTACAAGGCACTGCTCACCCGTCTGGGTATGGATCTCTACGATACTCCTCTGGGCATCCTCTCCGGTGGTCAACGCCGCAAAGTCGATCTGGCCAAAGAGCTGGCCCATGAACCCGATCTTTTGCTGATGGATGAGCCCACCAACCATCTTGATCTGGATAGCATTGAGTGGCTCCAGGATTATCTCATCAATACCAAATCCGTGCTGATTTTCGTAACTCACGACCGCTATTTTCTGGATTCTATCTGCAATCGCATCTTGAATATCGAGCACAGCAAGCTCTACTTTCATGAAGGCAATTACAGTGAATTTCTGAGAGGCAAGCTGCAGCGGGAACAGGACAAATTGCGCAAGGAAACCCGGCGTCAGGCTCAGCTTACCAAAGAACTGGCCTGGCTGGCACGAGGCGCCAAAGCGCGCGCTACCAAGCCCAAAAACCATGTAGATAGGGTAAAAGAACTGCTCAGCAAAAGTTATCTTATCTCCAATCAGGATCTCGACATCTCATTTCAGACCGATCGCATGGGACGCACCATCCTGGAACTGCACAATCTCAGTAAGGGATACGATGGCAAGACTCTCTTCGAGGATATCGACCACAATTTTCAGCCTCTGGAACGCATCGGCATGCTGGGGCCAAATGGCTGCGGCAAGACCACGCTCCTGCGCCTCATCATGGGAGAGGAACAGCCCGATCTGGGCAGCATCAAAGTAGGCCAGAATACCCACTTTGCCTATTACAAACAGGAAGAAGACAGCTTCGATCCCAATCTCAGCGTCTATGACTACATCGCGCAATATGCCGAGAGCATTCGCAGTGCGGACGGAAACAGAATCACCGCCACCGAGATGCTGAACCGCTTCCTTTTTGATGCCAAGATGCAGCAGATGAAGCTTTCCGCACTTTCCGGAGGCGAAAAGAAAAGGCTGTACCTGCTGAAATCGCTCATGTTTGGCGCAAACTTTATCATCTTGGATGAGCCCACCAACGATCTGGATATCCGCACTCTGGAGATTCTGGAAGACTATCTGGATGCCTTCAAAGGCTGTTTGCTCATCGTCTCGCACGATCGCTATTTTCTGGATCGCACCGTGGATTACCTCTTCATCTTTGAAGACGGCAAATTGCGCAAATTCGCCGGCAACTATTCCGATTACCTGCTGGTAAAACGCTTCGAAGAAGAAGAAAAAGTTGCCAGTACCCAAACAAAGGTCATGAGGCCCAAACAGGCAATCAAAGGTCTGAATTACAACGAAAAGCGGGAATTCTCGCTCCTGGAAACCGAAATCGAGAGCCTGGAGAACAAGCTGAATCTCTGCGAAGAAAAGCTCTCGCAAAGAGGGCTCAATCACCAGCAGTATGAAGATCTGGCCAAAGAAATAGCGAGTCTGGAGGATAGGCACGATCAGGCTTTTCACCGCTGGGTGGAACTGAGCGAGAAAGAACAGGACTTGTAGGGTTTTAGCGTTTTAGGGTTTTAGGGTTTTATCGTTGTGGCGGACTCTGTTCCGCCTACACCGGAAGTTCAGACAGTTTATCAGGTTGAGAGGGTTTAGAAGGTTTAATGACCCGCTTTCTGCCCACAAAAAGATCTTCCCCAGGGCTTAGTTTTACATCTTTATAAGACCTCAATCAGGCTCTCGCATCTTCTAAGCTCAGACTATTCCAGATTCCAGACCTGTAGCCTCGGAATCCTGAACTTTCAGGATCTGATCTACATCTGTCAGGACTATCCAACCCCGTTTGATGTCGTGAATATGACGTGGAGATAGCAGGAAAAAATCCTCCTATCTCTACGTCATCTACAGCACAAGTTATACAGCAGGGCACTATGGTTAACTGGCGACTCAAGAACAAAGCGAAAGTGTGTTATAAAATTTGGCAAGAATGCATCTTGGCATGAGAAAAAGCCGATGGGTATGCCCAAAGTGCGGCTTTATCACAAAGTCTCACCCACAAAGTGGCGATATATGAGAAATAATCTCATTTATCTTGACAATATGCATGGGTTGTTTATCTTAGTTCTTAAGACATAAACAAAGGAGTTGTCCTATGCTAATAGAATTCAGTGTTCAAAACTATCGATCATTTAACCAAAAAGTTACATTGAGTATGGTAGCTAGTTCCATAAAAGAGCATCCAGAGCATGTTTTTCAGGCTTGCGGATTGAAACTATTGAAATCTGGAGTTTTATACGGGGCAAACGCTAGTGGTAAAAGTAATCTTGTTAAGGCAATGGCTTTTATGAGGAACTTCATCTTGGAATCACAGACAAAAACTTCTTCGACAGATTCAATCAATGCCGTTCCCTTCTTACTAAATGCTAACTCTCGAAAAGAACCCTCTATGTTTGAAATATCGTTATTACTCAATGAGTCAATCTATAGGTATGGGTTTGAGCTTACTCCAAAAGCTGTGATAAAGGAATGGTTATATATAAAAGAATGCACAGCTTATTCCAGAGAGAAGTTGATCTGGTCTCGGACCGAGCAGTCTGTGGAACCACAAGATATTATCGACACATCCAGGCTTCGCCATAATGCCTTATTGATAAGTGTTTTAAACCAGAATAATGATACGCACGCCAAATTGATATTCGAAATATTGCATGATATGCAGGTTATACAAGATACAAGCGCACTGTACCAAATGACTCTTGAGCTTATATCAGCACACGAAGTTCCCCAGGCCTGGGTGCAGCAATTGCTTAAAGCTGCTGATCTTGGAATTGATGATTTTGAGATGCATGAGCAGGTTATGGATTGGGGGAAATTTATGTTGATGACCAATGAAGAGTTTAACATCAAGAATCCTCCTTCACAAGTGAAAGTGTTCAATACACAGGCCTTGCATAAGTACTATGATTCTGATTTGGATAGCATGAACATTGCGAGGTTTGATATGCAGGATAAGGAATCACTTGGGACTAAGCTCATGTTTGGCTTTGCAGGACCTCTGTATCAAGTATTAAAGAGTGGAGGCATGTTAATTGTAGATGAAATGGACAACAGCCTTCATTACTTTATAACTAAAATTATCGTTGAGCTATTCCAACGCAAAGAGACAAATCCCAATAATGCCCAGTTGATTTTCACCACACATGATATTATTCATCTTGATAAATCACGATTTAGGCGAGATGAAGTCTGGTTCACGGAAAAGAATAAGGAAAATGCAACATCTTTATACTCTTTAGCTGAATTCAAGGTTAGAAATGATTCTTCTTATGGTAAAGACTATTTAAGGGCTAAGTATGGGGCAGTGCCTTACACGGATTTTGATAAGTTTGCTAGGCTAGTAACTGAAGATCAAGAATGAGGCGATTGTCATGGAAAAAAGCTATAAAAGGAAAACAAGCACTCGTAAGCTGGCCCCTGACTTGATTATAATATACACTGAAGGGACAAGAACTGAACCATACTATTTTGATTGCTTCAAATTGAATGCGGTTACTTTGAAAACCATTGGCTTGGGCATGAATACCAAGAGCTTAATAAGATATATTGAACGTGATGTTAGCAAAGTCGTAAAAGAATATGCGAAGAAACATGGCATGCCTGCGGAAGAAGTTGAACACGTGGTCTGGTGTGTTTTTGACAAAGATGATTTTAAGGAAACTAATTTTAACGCTGCAATAAGGATGGCGGAAAGCAGAGAATACAGGGTTGCTTATTCGAATGAGGCCTTTGAATTGTGGTATGTATTACACTATAATTATCTTGATTCCGGTATAAGTAGAGATCAATACAACGAAATACTTTGTGAAAAACTAAAGACAAAATACGAGAAAAGTAGAGAAGATATGTATGATAAGTTAAAGAACATGCAGCAAACCGCCATTAGGAATTCTAAAAGGCTATACAGTCAATATCCGCTTTCCTGCTCTCCAGCATCTATGAAACCTGTGACCAAAGTGCATGAATTAGTACTATACTTGAACCAATTTCTGCGATAACAAGGTGGGGACTATTTCCTCACAAACCCTTGACTAAAATCCCCATAATCCCAAACTGGCACACATGAAAAAGATCATCCATGTGGATATGGACGCCTATTTTGCAGCAGTGGAGTGCCGTGAAGACCCTTCACTACGGGGGAAGTGCGTGATCGTGGGGGGACCTCCAAACAGTAGGGGAGTGGTGGCGACCTGTTCTTATGAGGCGCGCAAGTTTGGCATTCACAGCGGTATGTCTTCCCATCAGGCCTGGCAATTGTGTCCTCAGGCGGTCTTTGTGCATGGCCATTTTAATCTTTATAAAGAGATTTCCAGGCAGGTGCGGGATATCTTTTATGCCTGGACAGACAAGGTGCAACCGATGAGCCTGGATGAGGCCTATTTGGATGTGAGCGAAAATAAGCTGGGCGAACCGGATGCGATAAAGATAGCCCAGGCTATTAAGGACGAAGTATATCGCAGAACCCGCTTAACCTGCTCTGCCGGAGTGTCTTACAATATGTTCCTGGCCAAGATTGGCTCGGACTTGAATAAACCAGATGGACTCTCGATCATCACGCCGGAAAATGCCCGGGAGATCCTTTTTGCGCTGCCCATTCGCAAGTTCCACGGCATCGGCAAAGTGACCTCAGCCCGGATGAAAAAGATGGGCATTCATAATGGGGCAGACCTCTTTGAAAGGGACGTGCAGGAGCTAATGCGCGTCTTTGGCAAGGCCGGCTACTTCTATTACAACGCGGTGCGGGGCATCGATACCCGGGAGCTGGTCAGCTCTTGGGAACGCAAATCCATCAGTTGTGAAGACACTTTTGACGATGACATTGGTGATTTGGATTTGCTGCTGGCAGAGCTCAATGACCTGGCAGAGCGCCTGTCCAGCCGGATGAAGGTGAAGAACATCCAGGGACAAAGCCTGGTGCTGAAGCTGAAATATGACAATTTTGAGATCATTACCCGCAGTGCTCCTTTGTCCGAAAGCACCAACGACTACGAAGCTTTATTGCAAGGTGGGGAACAGCTCTTGATCGGAAATTGGGATAGCGCCCGGAAAGTACGGCTCTTGGGCCTCGGGGTGACAAAGCTGGATTGTGAAGGGGATTGCGAACAGATTACCCTTGATGATCTGCTTGAAAAATAGTCACACGGATTTTACGGATTAGACGGATTAACACGGATCAGTCAGATAATGTCAATTTCACCTTTGTCCAAAACTAATCAACAAAGGGCAAAGAGTCTCTCACAGATCACACAGATTTTACGGATCAACACGGATTAATCAGATAATAGCTAATTCCATCCAAGATCCCTGCTCTATTTAGCCCCAAACTAGTCCACAAAGCGCGGAAATACGCTATAAATAACTTTTATTTCTCTCTTACTGCTAATCTGCGAAATCAGCGTGATCTGCGTGCGACCCTTTTCCCGCAGAAGATCTCTGCCTACTTCTTCAAAGGCAGACTCACAAACACCGTAGTCCCTTCGTTTTCCTTACTCTTGATCCAGATCTTTCCCTGGTGCAAATCCGCGATTCTTCGGGAAGTAGCCAGCCCCAAACCCAGGCCGCTGGAACGGTATTCTATGGTGCCGGATTTGTGCGCATAGATCTCATTGAGCTCGTAGAACTTACGGAAGACATTCTTAAGCTGATATTCCGGAATGCCGATCCCATTGTCCTGCACATAGATCACCACGCTGTTCTTGCCATCGATCTTTTCCTGTTGGAAGGCGGCTTTGCGGGCGCCAATCACGATGCTACCAAAGTCGTTGGTAAAGCGGATGGCATTGAGCACCAGATTGTAAATCATCAGATGTAGCGCTTCCCAGTTTGCACTGATCTCAGGCAAGCCTTTTTCTATATCCGTGCGAATGAACATCTTGCGATTGCGGGATAAGATATCCACTTCCTGCTGAACCAGCTCCAGAATCTCTTCAATTACCACAGGTGCCATATTCAGGCTCTTCTTGAGGTTATAGTTATTCATGGTAGTGATATCGCCGGTGGTCAGGATGAGTTTTTTCACGGAGCTTTCGATCTTGCCAATGATCTCTGTGCGTTCATCTTCATCGGCATACAGGTTTCTTTTCAACCTGGAGACATAGCTTTGCAGGGTGGTGAGTGGGGTATTCAGCTCATGCGAGACGATCGCCATGAATTCATCCTTCAGCACTTCAAAGGCGTTCAATTCACTGCTTTTCTGCAGGACATTTTCATAGAGCATAGCGTTTTTGATGGCAATGCTGAGCTGTTTGATGAACAGGGCGACGATCTCTTCTTTGAGATACATGGCGCGGGTATTGTCATCCATATTGTCCAGATACAGGAAGCCGAAGATGTTCCCATCCACCGAGATTGGCGTGCAGAAGATGGTATGCAGTTGATAATCCTGGACGCTGATGGCGCTCTTGAAGCGGTTGTCTTCGATAGCGTTGATAGTGCTCACCATCTCCATGCTGGTTTGCGATAGGGACAAGGCGGTTTTACTCACTCCGGCCACGTTGCTCAGGATCTGCTTGCCTTTGTTGATTTGAACCTTGTAAATATTGTTGCCATCGCTATCGCGTTTGATCAGGAATCCCCGGCTACTATTGGTAAAATCGATGGCATTGGAGACGATTTCATGCTCCAGATCCGAGATATCCACGATGCTCATGAGTTCATGGGAGATCTGCATGAGCTGATTCATCTTTTCGATGCGCAAGGTGATTTCGGAGTAGTCCTGTATACGCACTATCAGGGCGGAAAGGTGTTGCCGGACATTGCGCATGATGGAGATTTCTTGCTTCGTAAAAGGCAGTTCACCATCATCTGAAATCAACAGGTATCCCACCCGCTTGGAGCCTGTCAGAAGCGGGATGATGACCACATGACGCTCATTATGGATGATCTGCAACATGTTGTCCAGCTTCAGTGCCCGTTCGACTTCTTTATTCAAGAAAGGATCGATGAGGCTGTCTTTCTCGCAATTGTGCTGGATAAATTCAGTAAAGTTTTGGATGCGGTCAGAGTATTCCATCAGGCGGAATTGCCAGGGGGCCAGGACCTCGTTGATCCCCTTTTCCATAAGGAATTTGATCCTGTCCACATTGTAGATATTGGCGATATTAAAGAGCAAATCATTCCATTTGCGGCGCAGATCTTTGGTCCGGGATTTGAGAGGGATCAGGTCGAACTTGCGGACGTTCTTGAGGCCGTAGAGATTTAGATTCAGGTAATTAGCTTTATCATCTTCCGGGGTGTCTTTGGTGATGCTTTCAAGGTATTTCCGGTATTCCTGGAAGGCCTCAGAGGCCATCTCGTCTTGTTTGAGTTCGACCAGAATCTGAATCCGGATTTGATATAATTCCACATTGAGCTGGTAATATTCATATTCGCGCCAGTCTGCCAGAGCGTTGTTCACCCTGCGCAGGATATCCCTTAAGGGTGTGTTTGCCGAAAGCATGCCCAGTTTCAATTGCAGGATATCCAGACTGCACAGCCAGTACCGGTAACTGTTCTCTTGGGCGATACCGCGGGCTTTGTCTATCAATTCCTGAGCTTTGAGATAGTCTCCCAGGCCGTAATGACAGGTGGCTTCCAGGATATAAAACACCGTGATGGCATAGTTGTTGTTGATCTCACCTGCGTGTCTGATAGCGAGTTTGAGCTCAGCCAGGGCTTTCTCATAATCCAATTCCACCATGGCGATCAGGCTGAGCACGTTGTGCTGAAACTCCTCTTCCCGCAGGTGCTTGAAATTGATCTGGACGTTACTGCTCAGGAGCTTTTTCAGCTTCTTGGCGCTCTTCATTTCGTGCAAATAGTAGAAGTAGGTCTTGACCAATGGATTGATAGTCTTTAGTTTACCCTTTGTGAGTTCAGGTTCTTGCTCCATTATATAATCGTAATAGTGTCCAAAGCCTTTGATTTTGCTCTTTGCCAAGGCCATATTGCGCTTTACGGCATCCATATAAGCATAATTATTGACGGATTCCATGAGGGTCTTGCAGGATAGGAGCAAGCGCTCCGCTTCGTGAAATTCCCCCATTTTGATCTTGGCTTCTCCCTGGTTCAGCAGTGCCAGGGCTTTCATGGAGGTGAGATTTAGCTCTGAGGAATGTTTGTAAGCCAGATCGGAATAGCTGCTGGCCTTCACAGTGATGCCTTGCTTGAGATAGAGATCCGAGAGATTGTTGTAGATCAATCCCCAATAGCGACGGATATTGTGGCGTTTCCAGATATTCAAGGCTTGATTCAGGTGATCGTCCGCCTCTTCAATGTTTTTTTGATCGCTGTAAAACACCCCTAAGTTATTGTGCATGGAGGCCAAGCGGATCAAAACATTGTTATCCAGTTCCGGCGGAATCTCTTCCAGAAAATCATCCATTAGTTTTAGGGCACGATCCGGCTCGCCATTGATATTGTGATATACAGCCAATTTATCCACAAAGGCGATCTTAAGATCAAGGGGAAGTTCTTTAGACAAGGCCAGATCCAGATAGTGCTTTGCTTTGGCCAAATCACTTTTGAGATATATCTGTATAAAACTAAGCCAGATCAGGAGCTGCTGCTTGCCGGTTATGCGCAGGGGCTCGGCTTTTTTAAAGTATTCCAAGGCTTTTTTATAGTCTTCACGCAAGAAATGAATAGTCCCGATCGCATAGTATTTCTCAAAAAGCTCCGGAATCAAGTCTGAGCTTTCCAGCAGGAAGCCGGCCCGATCAAAGAACCCTGTAAGCTCAGTTTTTTCCTGGAAGACGCTGAGGTCCTGGATGATTTCTTTGATGCTTACATTGGTGCGGGGATCAAAATCCAGCTTCAGCACACTGAGCATGGCTTCATAGGCCTGAGCCTGCTCATAATCCTCACTCAGCATATCTTTTAGCACCAGATAGTAGTGTCTTGCAGATTGCAGGTCTTTGGCCAGCCTGGCGTTGTCAATCAAGCCCAGACAGGTCTGGATATTGCTTATCTTTCTATTGCTGAAATACTGTAAAAGTCGTTTTGACACCAGGACATGGACTTTCTCATCGCTTTCCTCAAACATGCGGTCTTTTGCTTCTTTGAAGGTAAAGCCATAGTGCTTCTCATCTTTGTACAAGATTTCGTTGTAATTTGCATCGTTCAGCAGATTGTACAATTCCGTGTCTTTCAGCTTCAGTATGTAGATCATCAGTTCACGGCTGAGGGCAGTCTGCACGATGCTCAGCTTCTGCAAATGAGCGTAGTTCAAGGTGGTGAGATGGCTCATGCGCGAGTAGATCGAATGCACCAGCCGGGCGGGCAAAACGTAGTCCTGCAAATCAGGGGGGAACTTGATTTCATCATCCAGGGCGATCTCTTTCTTTTGCACCAGATCAATGAGGATCTCTCTGATGAAGTGCGGATTTCCTGCGGAGCGCTCATGCACTTCATCCATGAATCTGGCAGGCGCTGCTACCGGTAGCAAACGGTTGATATAGGACTTGCTTTCATTTTTGTTGAGGAAGGGAATATTGATCAGCACGGTGTGATCGATCTGGCTCACTTTATTGAAGTCATTGCAGGAGAGCACTATCATCATCCGGTTTTGCACCAGGAAGGGAGAGATGAAATTGATAAAATCTATGGTATGGCGGCTCACATATTGGAAATTGCGGATGATGAAAATGACGGGCTTGTCGCGCACGAGCTGGGACATCAGGCTTTGGACGCTATCAAAATCACTTTTGAGGTCGTCCACGGTCTGCGTCAGAGACTTTGCTTCATGTTCACTGGCAAAAAGGTAGCGTTTGAATTTGGGTGAGATCTGCTGCAGGGACTTGTATTTCTGGATCTCTTCCTGATTGAGGGATTGCAGATATTCCTTGATCAGAGCAAAAAAGGCTTCATGGTCTGTGCGTGTACAGGAGTAATCGTAGAGAAAGAATTCACCGCCCAAAAGATGATAGCGAAAAAGCGAGAGGATGCTGTCTTTACCCAGCCCGTCTCCACCGATCAGGGAGACTATCTTGCCATTCATATTCGTGATCGCGGGCACAAAATCCAGGATTTGGTGGGAGTATTTTTCCCGCACGATGTAGCTATTGAAACGCATGGTATTTACCACAGACCAGGTGGCCGAGAAGGGATACTCATCATGATGAATACGATTGATATAGCCGATGATCTCTTTCCCGCTTTTAAAGCGATTCTGAGGATTCCGTTCCAGCAGTCTGAGGATGAATTTTTCCAGTTCCGGGGGGATGTTTTTGTTCAGTTCGGAAGGGAAATTCGGGATAAAGTATTGGTGCCCACCTGTGATTAGGGCATTGATCTGATCTATGCTAAAGGGAAAGGACCCTGTGCACAGGCGGTATAGCATCACGCCCAGGGCATAGAAATCACTGCTTTCTGAGGGCGCTTCTCCCAAGTAAAGCTCTGGGGCCAAATATGGCAAAGAGCCCGAAACATGTTGATTATCCTGTCCTGGATCTATCTTGGAAAAACCATAATCGATGAGCTTTACCGTGATCCGTGAGTTTTCCAGATGGTAAAGCACGTTCTCCAATTTCAGATCTTTGTGAAAGATGTTCTGGCGATGCAGGGCATGCAAGGCGTAACAGATCTGTACCACTATGTCGTAGATATGATTCAATTTGGATTTTGAAAAGCGGAAGTTCGCCAGGGTCTTACCTTCAAAGTATTCGCTGATGAAGTAGATGTGATCGCCCACGTGCCCAAAATCTACCACGTGAGAGAGATTGGGGTGCTCGATTTTGGTAATATGGTGCATATCTTCCGCGCTGAAGTAGCGGTACAATTCTTCGGAAGAAAGGTATTGAAAAAGTTTTAGGGTGTAAATGCGGTCTGTGCGAATATCGCGCACCTTGAACATATTGGCCCAGCTACCCGAGCCCAGGCTCTCCAGCACTTCATAGCGGTGATCTATATACATCAATTACTCCAATCGGCTAATTATTCCTCCCAGTTTTGTGACCTTAGTACAGGTGTCAATCTTTATCTTTCGAACATGTCAAAAGCGTGCTTCCAACGCTTGTGCACCCAAAACCAATGATCCGGGTATTTGTGGATATAACGTTCTGTAATGGCAATGATCTGGGACAGTACTTTCTCGTAATTCTCTTCTTTATCCTGCAGATCCGGATGGTAGATCATGGGCGAAAACTCAAAGCGCAGGCCATCATCTTTGCTGCGGACCACAAAGCCCGGAACGATGGGGATCTGGTATCTTAGCGAGAGCTTTGCCACTCCCTTCCAGTGTGAGGCCGGGTAAGACAGGAAATCAAGTACCAGACCGTGCGAGCCGGCATTCTGATCTGCCAAAATGGCCACCATTCTGTTGTCTTTCAGATCGATGATAATGTCTCTTAGCCCACGCTTCATATCTATCACGTGCAGGCCACTACGTTCCCGAATGGCGTTGGTATAGTCATCAAAGAGGGTATTGCGCTGTTTTTTGGCGATCACGCTGAGGGGGATTCCCTTCAGAGGCAAGATGCGGGCTGCCTCCCAATTGCCGAAATGGGCAGTGGCCAGGATCGCGCCCCGCCCCATGGCCAAAGCTTCATCTACATGCTCTCGGCCTTGGATCTCGGATATGCGCTCAAGTTCGGCATCGCTCATCAAGTATTCCTCGATGATATTGAGCCCCATCTGCCGGTACAGGCCCTTCAAGACCTCATTGATGCGCTCCTGGGGCCAGGTAGGATAAACTTTCTTGAGCTGAATAGACGCCACTTCGCGCCTGATTCCCAATCCGTAACCAATATGGTGAAAAAGGCCTAAAACAAAGGCTTTGCTCAGGCGATAGGGCAGAAACTTCAGCACCGCAATCAAAGCCCTGAAGGGGTAGTATTCGAGTCTGTTTTTCAGTTTTTTCTGGCGCAAGATAGCCTTTGCCCCATCAAGCGAGGGCAGCGAGTTTGTTTAGTATTACGTTTTTTGATACAACACCGATTGAGGAATCCATGAGCTCTCCATTCTTAAAGAAAAGCAAGGTCGGGATGCTCATTACTCCATGTTTTCCAGCTAGTTCCGGGTAGTCGTCCACATTGAGTTTGCCCACAGTGACCCCCTCTGCTTCCTTCTGTATCTCCTCGATGGTAGGACCAATCATTTTACAGGGACCACACCAGGGTGCCCAAAAGTCTATTAATACCCGTTCACGAGAGATTACTTCATTGAAGTTTTTATCGGTTATTTCTATCAGCATTATATGCTCCTAATTTGTTTTTTATTTACCTATAATATAATGCTGATACTTGCTTGGGCAAATCCCAAAACTGCATTTGGGACTCATCCGAACTAAGCTTCTGTTTTGCAGATGCTTAATCGCCATATTAAACGAAACCTGTTCAAGGATCACACCTCCCCTTGCTCTTTGATTTGTTAAAAGCGAATCGGAACAAAGAGCAAGAGTAGAGGCAGGAAAGGCGAAATATTGCTGAAGTGCAGATGGCTATGCTTCGTCCATCTGAACTGGTATGGAGCCCCTCGAAAAAACGGAAATGATCTGGCCTGCGTACATTATGCTTGACTAAAATCGCTGGATAAATAGCTTTGAGGAAAATAACGGATTCATACAAGGAGAATCATGCGAAATCTAATTATTACTATAGCAATGCTCGGCTTTTTGCTGGGCCTTTCAGCGACGGATATTCTGATATCTCCAGTCGAATATCGTATATTAGAAGCTGAGGAATACAACCTGGAGCTTACTTCCAGCCGAAAACTGGAAAAAATGTATGCCACGCTTAGATTCGATATCCCGAAAGCCGACTTGAAAAAGGCCGATCATTACAGTATGTTTTTGGCATGCTGCGCAGGGATCGACAGGCTGAAAATCAATGGTGAAAATGCACAATATTTCGTCACCACAGATCTTCATCCTTTGCATTTTGTTCCGGTACTCCGGCATGAGGAACTGATCGAGGCAGCTGCGCCGGTCTCCTGTTATTCCTTTGATCCCGAACTCTTCGATCAGGAAATAAACTCTGTATATATAGAATATCATTTCCCCACGCCAGGCTGGCAGACTCGTGCAGACGGCTCTGAGGTATTGCACATAGGGGATATTCCGTTCTTTTACCCCCGCAATATCTACACCCCTGCCGAACTTTCCCTAACTCTAAACACCACCATTTTTTACAGCATGGCAAATGCGGATCAAATTTCAGACAAAGGCAGCTTCAGAGTCATTCGTAAAAAAGTCATTGATATGATAGACGATGATCTGCGCTTCGATCTTTACAAGGTGCTAAATTAGCTCAGTTGGTAGAGCAACTGATTCGTAATCAGTAGGTCGGGGGTTCGACTCCCCCATTTAGCTCCAGGGTTTACGGCGGTTTGAGAAAATCGCCGTCTGACCAAAAGGACATAGTATCGATAAGATGCTATGCAGCTATGCACTACGGCTCTGAACCTTTCTTGATGCACTGAAGATCACGATAGGGGCTTCCATGCTCTTTCTGCCGTATGTCTGAAGGGCTGGTTTTGGCATTTGAGCTTTCCTTGCTAAGATTCTCATTGACACAGATGGGCAAATCCAAAACTTTGATTAGATGAAAACAATGTGGAGAGTGAAATGCGCAAGACCTTGATAGTGATCATATTGATCATGTCTGGAATCATGCTTTATGCGGATGAAATAGACGATAGAGTGCGGGAATTGCAGCGTCTGAAAACCGAGCTGGAAAGCACAGAAAGCAAAGTTCGGGAAACAGCCGCCAAAAAGAAAAGCACCCAAAGCGAGATTCAGCGCACTTCTTCACTCAAACGCATCACAGAACAAAACCAGAAAAAGTATCAATTTGAAGAGCAAACCGTGCGGGATTCTCTCTCGCGAGTGCAGCGCCAGATCCAGATCGCCAGTGAGAAATTGGAGCATCTGTACGAGGTGCAAAACGATCAACTAAACATATTGCTCAGAGTGAATTACAGCTATAAGAATCAGGATATTGCGCATCGCGACCATCGCTATCTGAAAGAGCTGATCCGGCATAACAAGCGCAGTGCAGATGTACTGGGCGGGCACAAAGTATCTCTTGAATTAGCCCAGAAAATCACCACTAACCAAGCTGCCAGGATCTCTCACAATCTACGAAGCGAAAAGCAAAAAGGCAGCAAATACAATAAGCAGATTAGCAATCTTACCAAGCAGAATCAAAAGCTCACGGCTCAGGAAACCGCTCTGCAAGCGAGTATTGCCAAGCTCCGCAAGGACGCCGCAGATCTGGAAAACCTCATCAATAGTCTGATGGCAGAGAGCGGAAGAGAGCCCTCTTCCTACGAATTTACCAAGGCTAAGATTCTCTGGCCGGTACGTGGTCAAATCATCCGCAATTTTGGTCAGGAGACCCGGTCTTACAATACCTCCGTGGTGAGCAATGGCATCGATATCGCAGTACGTGAAGGCACCAAGGTGGTGGCCGTGGACAAAGGCGAAGTGGTCTTTGCAGACCGTTATGGCGGCCAGGGTAAGATGGTTATCATCGATCATCAAAACGGCTTTTTCAGCTTGTATGGCTTTAATAGCGACCTTGTGGTAAAACGAGGCGACACCGTGACCCGGGGACAAATGATTGCCCGCAGCGGAATGACCGGCTCGGCGACCCAGGCCTCCTTGCATTTTGAATTGCGCAAAGATGGCACTGCCATCAATCCATTGCCTTATTTTGAACGCTAAATATGGTATATAGAATAGAATACCATCACAAACCGAGAAAGGATAGAAGATGATAAAAGTAAATAATCCCTCGCCCAAAAAGCTAATCAGCATCTTGAACAAGAACCCGCTGAAGCAAGAGAGTATCCTGCATTATACGGGAACTATGTGGGGAGTGGGAGCCCGGCTGTCGGCCATCGATACCATCAAAAGGATCAATGATCTCAAACAGCGTGATGGGGCCGGAATGATAGTTCTGGTACCCAATATTATGTGGTTTGACGAACAGAATATTCCCATCCCGGACAAGATTTACGCGCTGATGCAACAGTATTTTCCCGGTAATCTCAGCATAGCTTTTCCTGTGGATGATCCGCGGTTTGAGCACATAGCCCTGAATGGGAAGGTAGCTTTTAGGGTGCCGGAAGATCCTCTGCTACGGCTCTTTATCGAGCTTTTGGACGAGCCCATTGTTAGTACTTCGATCAATTATTCCAGTCTTCCTGCAGAAAACGATGTTGCGAGACTGGAGAGGATCTTCGGTTCGTGGTTTGATTTTGCCCTGTATCCTTCCAGAAGGGTGATTCAGGATGGAGCCACAGCTTCTACTATCGTAGAATACTTCGGCAAGAAAGAAGGCGGGATCGAAGATCTCAAATGCCTGCGCGAGGGCTCGGTACCTTTTTATGAGGTGAAGAAATCCTTCTTCCAGCCTCTGGTGATGTTCGTCTGCACAGCCAATATCTGTCGCAGTCCCATCGCTGAAAAACTCTTTGCCAAGATGATCCGGGAGCAGCAGCTCAATCTGGATACCGATAGCAGTGGACTACTGGAAGGCGGGCACATGATCTCGCTATTCTCCATGCAGCTCCTCATGCAGAATGGTATGATGGAGGCTCAAGAGCATGTCTCCAAGAAGATTACACCGGAAATGGTGGCAAGATCCTGGCTGGTAATCACCATGGAAGAACGCCAGCGGAATTTCCTGCGGGAAGCGAATCCTCAGACCAGTCACAAGATACTCACCCTCAATGAAATCACCGGATTTGGCGGCGATATAGAAGACCCTCATGGCAGTAGTCTTGAGTACTATCAAAAGACCTATGCCCTCATCGAAGAGCGCTTAAACATACTCATTAAAATGATAAAAAACGACGAGATAAAACTCTTTAAGGATAAACAATAATGCAAATTACAGATCAGATCATCGCCGAACACGGCATCTCAAAGGAAGAATATCAGTACATACTGGAAATCTTGGGACGCGAACCCAAGCTGGTGGAATTGGGCATATTCAGCGTGATGTGGAGCGAACATGCCAGCTATAAGAACTCTATCTTGCAACTCAAAACCCTGCCCAAAGAAGGCAAGATGATGCTCACCGAAACCGGAGAAGAAAACGCCGGCGTGGTGGATATCGGAGATAATCTGGCGATCAGCTTCAAGATTGAAAGCCACAATCACCCCTCCGCTCTGGAGCCCTATCATGGCGCAGCTACAGGCGTGGGAGGCATCCTGCGGGATATCTTTACCATGGGAGCGCGGCCCATCGCAGCGCTGAATTCCCTGAGGTTTGGCAATCCCCAAAACCCCACAGTCAAACACCTTCTATCCGAAGTGGTGCGTGGCATTGCGGATTATGGCAATTGCTTTGGAGTTCCTACTGTGGGCGGAGAAATCTATTTTGAAGACAGCTATGAGGGCAATCCTCTGGTAAACGCCATGGCTATAGGACTGCTCAAACACGAAGATCTGGCCAAATCCGCTGCAGCAGGAGTGGGCAATGCCGTGATCATAGTAGGTGCAAAGACCGGCAGAGACGGCATCCATGGTGCGACCTTTGCTTCTATCGAACTTTCGGAAGAATCCGAAGAAAAACGCACAGCCGTTCAAGTGGGAGATCCTTTTTATGAGAAGCTCCTGCTGGAAGCTACTTTGGAGATCATTTACGCCGGATTGGTGGTGGGAATTCAGGATATGGGAGCCGCAGGGCTTACCTGTTCCAGCTCCGAGATGGCGGGCAAAGGCGAAGTGGGCATAGAGATCGACGTGAGCAAAGTGCCTCAGCGAGAAAGCGGTATGACTACCTATGAGATCATGCTTTCGGAATCTCAAGAGCGCATGCTGGTGATAGTGGAGCCGCACAATATCGCTAAAGTACTGAGCATCTTTGCAAAGTGGGATCTGGATGCGGTGCAGATTGGCACAATCACCGATGATAAGATCCTTCGGGTAAAAAACCAAGGCGTGGTGGAAGCTGAGATCCCGGCAGAGTACCTGATTCTGGGTGGCAAAGCGCCGGTTTATAAGCGCGAATCCCAGCGGCCGGAGTATCTGGACAGCTTGCAAAATGAAGATCTGAGCCAGATCAATCTGGATCATAACCTGAATGAGATCTTGCAGCAACTTTTAGCGACCCCGAATATCGCCTCCAAACGCAATGTTATCAGTCAATATGACCACATGGTGGGAATCTCCACCACAGTCGAGCCCGGTAGTGATGCCGCGGTGATCCGCATCCGCGAGAGCGACAAAGCCATTGCCGCCTCTACGGATTGTAATGGTCGCTACTGCTATCTTGATCCTTATGAAGGCACCAAAGCTGCAGTGGCAGAAGCTGCCCGGAATGTGGCCTGCAGCGGAGCCCAGCCCATGGCCATCAGCAATTGCCTGAATTTTGGCAATCCCTACAAACCGGAGGTCTATTACGGCTTCATGGAATGCATCCGCGGCATGAAAGACGCTTGTCTAGCCTTCGACACCCCTGTGACCGGTGGGAATGTCAGTTTTTACAACGAAAGCCCGGAAGGCGCCATCTATCCCACACCCGTAATCGCCATGCTGGGACTGATGCAGGACTTCCGCAAAGCCCAAACTCAGTATTTCAAGACAGTGGGAGACAAAGTCTTCCTTCTGGGGCCTCTTGCCAAGACCATCGGTGGCAGCGAATATCTCAAGGTGATTCATCATAAGATCGCCGGTCTGCCTCCCCGGATAGATCTCGCTCTGGAAAAAAGGGTGCAGGATACTGTGCTGGAGCTGAATGAAGCCGGACTGACTCACAGTGCCCATGATCTCAGTGAAGGTGGCCTGGCCATCGCTTTGGCAGAAAGCTGCTTCCATCCCGAACAGACTTTTGGCTTCAAAGGCAAGTTCTCACATGCCCAAGCTGCTGCCCTATGCTACTTTGGAGAGGCTGGTGCCAATATCATCATCTCGGCGGCACCAGAGCATCAAGCCGCTATCCAGGCTTTGGCCAAAAAGCATCAGGTCGAGCTGCATGAACTGGGCGAAGTAACTAAAGAGCAATCCTTTATAATCAATGATAAGATCGATGTATCTGCTCTGAGACTCAGAGAAGCATACGAAACTGGCATAACTCTATAAAAAGTGGAGGAGGAAATGAAAATGAACTTTTTCTTCGGTAACGTCTTTTGGGGGATACTCCTGGTCCTATGGGGTGCTTCGTTGATCTTGAGGACTTTCAATATCAACATGCCCATGCACAAGATCTTCCTGGCTGTAATCATCATCATGTTTGGTGTAAAGCTACTCATCGGAACCTCAAACAAGGCCGTGAAAGGCAATCGCTCTCAGGGAAGATCATACATCCGCAGCAACAAGAGTGGAGATTATAATATGATCTTTTCAAGCGGGAAATTTGATCTCACCGATTTGGAAGAAGGTGCCAGGGATATCGAAATCAATGTGGTATTTGGCTCTGCTGAAGTGGTATTGCCCAATCATCTGCCATTCGATATCGAACCTACCACGGTTTTTGGAGCCACAGTGCTTCCCGAACGCAGTCAATATGGCTTTGGCGATAGTCACTATAAGGCTGGCGAGGGACAGGGCAGAGCTATCCATATCGAGTCTAATAGCGTTTTTGGCCGCATAGAGTACATCTTCCAGGATGTGCGCGGCAAGGATATCATCGAGCCCCTCGATCCTGACGCAGAAGCTGCAGGTACAGACAGCGATTTCTAAGCTAATCAAATGAAGAAACCAGCCCTTATCATCGCTTTGATGATGCTTGTGAGCGTGGCTTTTGCCAGCGAGATAGGTTATGCCCTATCCGGAGGCGGAGCTCGCGGCTTTGCCCACATAGGCATCCTCAAGGTCCTGGAAGAAGAGGGACTAAAGCCGGATTACATCACCGGTACCAGCATCGGAGCCATCATCGGCGGAATGTACGCCCTGGGCTTCACTGCTGCTGAGATTGAGGAGATGGCCTCCAGCACAGATTGGAATGCCCTGATGCAGGACAAAGTCTCGCGGAGAGGTCTATATATCGGCCAAAAACGATGGGCTCCCTATGGCAATGCCGTGTTTGAGCTGGATCGGCATTGGCTGCCGAAATTGCCCTCGGCGGTGTTTAAAGTAAATTCGCTGAATCTAGCGCTATTTGATTTGGTCGCCAGCGCTTCACAGGAGCAGGATTTTTTCCGCTACCCCATACCCTTCAGTTGTGTAGCCACGAATTTGGGAACAGGGCAGCCTTATGTCTTCAAATCAGGCTCACTTTTGCAGGCCATCCGCGCTTCAATATCCATCCCCAGTATATTGCCCCCGTTTCAGGTGGGGGAAGAGTACTACATCGATGGAGGAATCTCCCAAAACCTCCCTATAGCAGAGGTGAAGGAAATGGGAGCCCAGCAGGTGGTGGGCATCAAGGTGAATTCCACGCTCAGAGCTGCACGGCAATTGAACAACATTGTGGATGTTTTGGACCAAACCATCAATATCGGAGTCAGCCGCAATCTCAGTGAAGGCCTGGATCAATGTGATCTCTTGCTGGAGCCTGATCTTTTACAATACTCCTCCGGCAATTTTAAATATGTGAGAGAGATCATCGCGATCGGAGAAAGCTATGCCCGTGATCATATAGAAGAAATCAGGGCTTTCGCCAGGGCGTATCAGGATAGCGATCAAAAGCCTCTTAAGCATTTTGACAAAGATCTGGATTCTTTCTTCGTAAGCAGCATAGAAGTGTATGGTAGCAATCGTCTTAGTGCCGCTAAAATCCGTGAGTACTTAGGGCTGCATTCCGGTGGAACCATGTCCAAACAAGAGATATTTGCAGCCTGTCACCGGGGCTGGAATTCACAATACTTCAATGTCTTATATCCTGATCTTGTGCCTTTGGAAGACGGCAGCTACAGGCTGGGCCTCCATGTGAGCGAGCGCGAACCCAAGACTATCGCCATCAATAATTCCTACAACGACGTAGAAAAGCTCACCGCCAGCGTGGTACTCAGTGTGGAGAATTTGCTGCTGAAGAATTCCAAGCTCATGGCCGGAGTGCTCCTGGGTGGCAAAAACGAGCTGGACATAGATTACGTGAAGAATTTCGGGAACTATTGGGGTGTTTATTATCGGATATTCCCTTATATCAATGAGAAAACCCTGTATGTGTATAATGACGAGCATTACCGGATAAATAGCGTAAAATCTCTGGAATGGGGTGGCACCACAGGGCTGGGGCTCTTTACCAAAGACATCGCGGTGGCGGAACTCTTTTGGTATTATAGCAATACCAATCTATATCGGGGCATCTCAGAATCTGAAATGATTTCCCGACGCTATACTGTAAGCGGATTTGGCCTGAAAGCCTATCATGAGAGCCTGGACGACTATACCTTTCCCTATAGTGGGGCTAGAGTGCTGGGCAAGTTCAATTTTGCCCGGGACGAGAGGATTTCGGATTATATCTATAACAGCATGAAAGGTCGCATGGACGCGTATCTGCCTGTGGCGAAAGGCCTCAGCCTCAAGGTCGCAGGCAATATCGGCAGCTACTTTGATTCCACCCCTTCAGATAAGTTTGACCCCTTTACCATCGGTGGCATAGATGGCTTTAAGGGCTATTCCCGCTATGAGATCAGTGCCCCGCACTTCTTGATTTACGAGCTGGGCGTGGTACTCAATCCCTTCAAGAACCTGCACTTGCAGGCAGGGGTTCAGGGAATGAGCTATGCTGATGATGAGTTTTTGGCCAAGGATGCCTGGACAGAGTATTGTGCCTATGCTGGCATAGGATACAGCACCATGTTTGCGCCTTTGCGCCTGCAGCTTGCCCTCAATGAGCGCAGCAATGTAAACGTCATGCTTTCCCTGGGCTTCGATACAGATATCTTCGAGTTCTCCAGAAAGTAAAACCGATTCCGGGGGCTATAAGAGCGGATAGCCGGTAATCAAGATATTGTCCTGCAGCTTCTTCACCTTGATTCTTTCCAATTGCACAGCGCGGTCTACATTGTGGCGGTCATAGTGTCTCAATACGCTTTTTTCTCCGCCGAGGATCATATTACCGTAAAAGATCATGCACTTATCCACCAGCTTTGCTTTCCAAAAAGCTTCACTCAGCCGGTTTCCGGTTTCCAAAAGCACAGAATTTAGCTTCATCTCATAGAGCGCGGCCATCACAGCTTTCAGATCCAGCTCGTCCTTGTTGCCAGCAACCTGTCTGAGCTGCAGTCCCTTGTCCTGCAATGCCTTGATTTTGTCTTCACTTGCCAGATGATACAAGATCATGGCGGGAAAATCCTCTGCGCTGGCCACGAGCTTTGAGGAGAGTGCGATATCCAAAGAGGGGTCCAGGATCACCCGCAAAGGCTGGTTGGCAGAGCGCAAGCCACGCGCGTTTAGCATGGCATCGTCATGCGCCACACTCTTGATGCCCGCCAAAACCACATCGACCTGAGCGCGGACTCTATGCACATGTTTACGCGAGGCGGGATTTGATATCCATTTTGAACTGCCATCACTGGCAGAGTATTTGCCATCCAAAGACAAGGCGCTTTTCCAGATCACAAAAGGACGTCTGTATTGCACAGAAAAAATATAGTATTCCAGTTGCTCTGTGATCTCTTCTGCAAAAAATCCGTGTTCCACCTGAATCCCAGCTTCTTGCAAAGCTTTGATGCCGTTGCCGGAAACCAGAGGATTGGGGTCCATTATCCCCACCACCACGCGCTTGATCCCAGCTTTGATGATGGCATCTGTACAGGGTGGAGTTTTTCCGTAAATGCAGCAGGGTTCCATGCTTACATACATGGTAGAGCCTTTGCATTTGTTGCCGGCGGCTTTGATGGCCACTATTTCAGCGTGATCAGATCCGTAAGGCTGGGTATTGCCTTCTGCCACGATCTTACCGCCATTCACTATCACTGCGCCCACAAAGGGATTGGGCGAGCACTTGCCCCGGGAGCGTTCTGCCACTCGCATGGCGAGTTTCATATAATATCTATCCATAAAGTTCCAGGTTCCTTTTTGCCATTTCGTGGGTGGGGAAGTTCTGCAAGATTTCGCGCCACATGTTCAGGGCTTTGGCTTTGTCGCCCCCTGCCAGGTGGGCTATAGCCAGGTTGTTCTTTGCATCCGGGTTTTCAGGCTCAAGCTGCACCAGGGCGGCAAACCATTTTTGGGCCTCAGGATAATCCTTATCATTCAGATTCATCAGCCCCAAATGCATATAGGGAGGGGCAAAGGAATTGTCCAGGGCGATGGAGGACAAGAGATTCTGTTTGGCCTTAGCGGGCTGCTTTACCAGGAGCCAGTACAGAGCCTTATAGTAATACAAGTCAGCACTATCCGGATAGCTACGCAAGGCCAGGGTGATTTCTTCCAGGGCCTTCGCTTCCTCTCCATTGGCTAAAATCTGCGCTATCGTCTGATAGACAGCATTTTGCTTGAAATACAGAGCAGGATTGCCGTTTAGACTTTGCCGCAGATACCAGCTATCGTCTTCTTTGCGCAGGATGAGGGTGTATTCGTCACGATAGTTAAGCTCTACAAACACAATAGCTTGAAAGTTGTCTTCGGATAAGCCGCTGTGGATAAAGCTATAGTTTTTGAGCTTTTTCAAAAATGGATTGTTGCGGATGAGATCGGCATAAAGACCGTCTAAATCCGGGAGTGAAGAGGTATTCAGGGTGAGTTCTTGCAGTTCGCCATATTCCAGGGCGATGATGTGATCCAGATACTGGCCTGCGACATCTTCTGCGCTGTCTGTTTTCGCTACTTTTTGGTAGGGGAGATCCAGCTTTTGCATCAGATAATCGACCGGGAAATTCCCCGGATATTGAAATTCGGAGAGGATCTCCAAGGCTCTCTTTTTATCTGCTGAAGCCAGCTCGTGCGGGGTTCTGTCATCAAAGAGGCTGCTGTTTTTGTTGATCCAGATATCTATATAAGTCTTTGTGGCCTGCATAGCTTCGTGATTGTTATCTGCTTTAAAGGCGGGGAAGGGACTGCCTGCTTCGATCTTGGGGGTATAAGGGCAGGTGTCCGGACACCTTAGATCGATGCGCAATTCATTGCAGCAACGCCAACACAGGCCTTTATTGATCCTGGGACAGAGCCTGAGCGCCCGCTCGCTACGGCATTTTTTACAGCGGTCTTTGGGGCTCAAAGAGAACACGGTTCCTCCGGCATGGGTGTGGGGATGCGTTTGAAAGCGCTGCGGGCAATCAGTTTGTAAACTTTGTTCACCTCGCTTTGGTCAAAAACATCCAGATCATCCATATTGCGTATAGCCCAGAGAATCTTGTCCAATTCCGGGTAGGAGATGCCGATCTCCTGTTCGTCGGATTGATCTTCCCAAAGATCGGCCGTGGGCACTTTACTGATCAGCTTTTCCGGCAAGCCCAAAGCTCTGGACATACCCCAGACCTCTACTTTATAAAGCTGGGCAATGGGTTCTACGGCTGCTGCCGCATCGCCATGCTGCGTGAAATATCCGGTCATAAACTCACTTTGGTTGGTGGTTCCCAAGACCAAAGCCCGGTGCTTTACCGATAGATCAAACAGCACGCACATGCGCATTCTGGCCATCCAATTTCCCCTGCGCAGAGTATCGGCATCTTGTTCGAGGGCAACAAAATAAGCATCCACCATGGGGCTGATATCGATGTTTAATAGCTGTATATCCAGATGCTTGCACAGCAGTTCTGCGTCCTTCTTGCTTTCGGGACTGCTGCCCCGATAGGGCATAAAGACGCCGATTACCTGGCCTTTCCCGATGGCATGCACTGCCAAAGCAGCAGATAGAGCGCTGTCTATACCTCCGGAAATTCCGATGATGTATTTCTGTTGTCCGCTGGCCAAAAGGTAATCCTTCAGGAAAGCGGAGATCTTTTTGATCTCTTGATGGAAGTCAATCTTTCGCATTGTGGCTCCTCTTATTTACTATGCGACAGAAACCATAGGGTCTGCCTCAGGTCAAGTAAAACTTCTTGCTCCTTGCCGTTTTTGGGGCCGGCTATAAACTAAGTAAATGCGAATATGACTGTGCCGCAGCCATCAGTGCTTGCTCCCTGCACAAAGCCGTGCGCTTGCTTGAGCCATAAACGGGATTTTAAGGCATGTTCGATTCGAGATGACTCGAATATCTAAGTCATCTCGAGTCGAATACATGTTAAAAGCAAGTCCGACGGAAAGGGAAGAATAGGGCGCTATAGGGAGTAAAAGGTGCCACTTATCTGGCCCTGAAATGCCCGAAACCCAAACTAAATATCTTTGTGTCAGATATCAATGCTTGCATATACGAAAGCTTACAACTATACTATTATTATAGCTTAATTACTAAAAGGGGAGGTATTTCTGCTATGAATGATGTTTAGTTTTCTGGATATAGAGTCTTATTGTAATAGAATTTCCGTATTTATGGTCTTTTATTTTGCCAATGTTTCAGCATGGATTTCATTGATATGACGATAGCTTTAGCTTATTGTGGAAAAGTATCCACAATAATAGATAAACTTCTACCTAAATCACTCTGAATTAGATTGACAGGTTAATTAACTAATATATATTTACATTATGTGTAAAATACAAAGAGGTACAAAAGCATGTTTCAACTTACTACAATGAGTATTGTGGCAGATTTCCTTACGCCAGAACGCATTAGCCTGCTCGTGAGAGTAGCGCTGATGTTGTTGATAGGTATTCCGCTAATTGGACTCATCAAAAAGGTGGTTAACCGCCTGCTCAGCGACAAGCTCACCAAACAGTCTGAGGTGATGATTCTTCGGGCTGTGAAATACACCTTGGTGCTCCTTCTGCTGATGATGGTCCTAAATGAATTTGGTTTCAAAATCTCAGCGATCTTGGGAGCTGCCGGTATTTTTGGTGTTGCCATCGGTTTTGCTTCACAGACCAGTATATCAAACATTATCAGTGGGATATTCCTGATCTCGGAAAAGCCATTTTTGATCGGCGATGTCATCGAAATCAACGACAAAGTGGGCACAGTCCAATCCATTGATTTACTTTCCATCAAGCTCAAGACTTTTGATGGACGTTATGTGCGCGTTCCCAATGAGGCCATGATCAAAAATGATGTGATCAACCTCACTCGTTTTGAGATCCGCAGGGCGCAGATCTCAGTGGGTGTAGCCTTCTCTTCAGACCTACGCAAGGTGATGGCTATTCTCAAAGATATCGCAGATACTGTCCCCGGAGCCCTCAAAGAGCCGGCCCCCATGCTGCTTTTGGATGGCTTTGGTGCCTCCAGTATTAATATCAATTTTGGGGTTTGGACAGCCACTTCCAATGTTTTCAACATGAAAAACGAGCTTATTTATGCGGTCATAGATCGCTTTAGAGAGGAAGGTATTGAGATTCCCTTTCCCCATGTATCACTTTATGCTGGAGAGGCCTCAGAATCCACTGAACAACAAGAAATAACAAAAGAAATAAAACAAGAAAAGGAAGAATAAGACATGAGTCAAAAAAAACACTTGATTAAAGCTGTTATCTTTGATCTGGACGGCACTCTGCTGGATAGCATCAAAGATATTGCCGGTGCAGTGAATAGGGCCTTGAGGGATATGGATTTCCCCCAGCATCCTCTGGAAGCTTTTAGCGATTTTGTAGGTCACGGACAAACTGAACTGGTCAAACGAGCTCTGCCCGAAAATCAACGTAACGCAAAAAACATCGAGAACATGTCCAAAAAGTTTTGGGATTTTTATGATTTTGAATGGTATATGAATACGAAGCCGTTCCCGGGAACCTTGTATATGATTCAATTGGCGGTTGGCCGCAAGATCAAGCTCGCCATTTTGTCGAATAAAGCGCATTATTTCACCAAAAAGATGATTCGCCATTTCTTCAGAGGCGCGATGATCAAGCACACCAAAAACCCCTTTGGCATCTATAGCGGTGAACAGCTAGACAAGCCCACCAAGCCCGATCCCACCCTGGCCCTGGAACTGGCCGTAAAGCTGAAAGTAGCCCCGGAAAACATCGCCTTTATAGGTGACATGCCAGTAGATATCGAAACCGCAAAGCGGGCTGGAATGATCGCTGTGGGAGCAGCTTGGGGATTTGCCGGTAGAAGGGCACTCAAAGAAGCTGGTGCAGACTTGATCTTTGATACACCCACCGAATTTGCCAGCTATTTGGAAGCTCAGCCCATATTATAGTGCTATGAAGAGTTATCGTAAAGAGTTGTGGTTCCATACCACACACAGACGAGAGTACATCAATATCACTGATCAGGTGCGTAGTGTGCTCCTTGAATCCGGTATCTCAGAAGGTCTGATCCTGGTGAACGCCATGCATATTACTGCTTCGGTATTTATCAACGATGACGAGAGCGGTTTGCACGAGGATTTTGAGACCTGGCTGGAAGGCCTGGCTCCTGAAAAACCTTATAGTCAATACCGCCACAATGGCTTTGAAGATAACGCCGATGCCCATCTCAAAAGACAGATTATGGGACGAGAAGTGGTGGTTGCCATCACAGAAGGCAAGCTGGATTTGGGCCCCTGGGAACAAATATTTTATGCAGAATACGACGGAAAACGCCGTAAAAGAGTACTTATTAAGATAATTGGTGAATAGCAGGGGCGCTCCGAGCAGCACCCAGGATTTCTAATTCAGATTTATATTTTATATTAAATTGTGATATGAGCGGGATAGAGATCAGCCCAACCTGATGTTTGGGATGTTCTCTATTAGCTTTTTAGCCTCATTTTTAAGCTGAGACAGATCCTGGCTGTTATCGATCACCAGGTCAACCCTGGCTGCCTTTTCGGCATCCGGTAGCTGTTTGTCCAGACGTAATTTGAGGTTTTCAAGCTGTCCGGGATTGCGCTCTTCGAGACGCTTTAGCACCACAGATCTGGGTGCTGTGACCAGGACCAGATAGTCAAAATATGCTTCCAGACCCGCTTCAAAGAGCAGGGGAATCTCAAAATATAGTGCGTCTTCATCGGACTTTATCAGCTCTTCGGTAAAGCGCTGCCTGACCCTCGGATGGATTTCGGAATTCAGGTATTCCAGTTCCTTTTCATCGTGAAAGACGATCTCCGAGATTGCTTGTTTATCGAGCCTGCCATCGCAAAAGACCCGGTCTCCCCATCGCTGGCGCCAGAGCTCTGGCAAATCGAACAGGATTTCATTGGCGACATCATCGGCGGACAAAACCCTCTGACCATATTGTCTCAGATAGTTACAAAAGCTGCTTTTTCCACTGCCGATATTCCCGGTGATTGCGATTGCAAAGGGCTTATTTTGTGGCATCGGTGATGATCTGCATCAGTTCTTCAAAGGCGATATCGGTGGTAATCTGCCCACCTTGGGCTACAGAAACCTGCCCGGACTGTTCGGACACGATGATAGCGATGGCATCAGTAGCTTCGGTGATGCCGATGCCGGCCAGATGCCGGGTACCAAATTTGCGGGCATATTCTGATTTTTGTGACAAGGGCAGAACCACTTTGGCGGACATGATCCGATTGCCGCGAATGATGATCGCCCCATCATGCAAGACGCTTTTGGTATTGAAGATAGTCACGATCAAGCGCATGGAGATATTGGCATCGATCGGCTCACCTTTCTGCACGTATTCGGTGAGTTTGGTCTTGTTTTCCAGCACGATGAGAGCGCCGGTCTTGCGAAAACTCATGGAAGATACTGCGTCGATCAAAGGCGTGTAAATGGAGGATTTCTCCTCTTTGGAAAAGACGGATTTGAGCTCTTTGGCCAGGTTCAATTTGGTGAGAATGGTCCTCAGTTCCGGCTGGAAGAGGATCACAATCGCCAGTATCCAATAGGTCCTGATTCCGCTGAGCAGGGAGGTCAAAATTTGTAGCTCAAATATGCTGGCCAGGAAGTAGAGGATAAGCAGAAAGAGCAAGCCCCAAAGCACCTGATAGCCACCGGATTTGCGGATAATCAACAAGGATTGGTAGATCAAAAAAGCAATGATCAGGATATCGATAATGTCTTTGAATTTGGGAATCAGAAATTCCATCTTTTACGCTCCTGCATCCATAATGGCAGCAAATACATCCAAAAACTGGCGGTGCGGCTGCACATCGTGCACACGGATGATGCTAACCTGATTCAGACAGGCCAACATGGTGGTGGCCAGGCTGCCACCAAGACGCTGATTTGGCGGTGAATTGGAAATAAAATCTATGAATCCTTTGCGTGAAGCACCCAGAAGCACAGGATAGCCCAGCTCTGTAAGGCTGTCCAGCTCTGCCAAAAGCTTGAGATTGTGCTGCAGGTTCTTACCGAAGCCGATGCCGGGATCCAGGATGATATGCTCTTTGGCGATCCCTTGGGAGATGGCAAACTCTGCACGTTCCTGCAGGAATTCCCTGACTTCAACGGCCACTTCCTCGTATTGGGGATTCATTTGCATATTCTCTGGCCTGCCTTGCATGTGCATCAAAATCACTTTAACGCCTGGATTCGCAGCAATTATCTCTACCATCTTGGGGTCATATTGCAAGGCGGAAATGTCATTGATGATGTTTGCTCCCAGGGCAATGGCCTTTTTGGCCACTTCAGCCTTTTGGGTGTCGATGGAAATCAAGACCTTGGGACTTTTGGCTTTGAGCTCTGCCAATACGGGCTGGATGCGCTGCCATTCAAGCTCTGCGGATACGCCATTGGCACCGGGACGGGTGGATTCTGCACCGATATCCAGGATCTGGGCCCCGGCCTGGATCATTTCTAAAGCATGAGCCACTGCGGCTGCAGGAGCCAGAAAATAACCGCCGTCAGAAAAGGAATCTTCGGTGAGATTGAGCACACCCATGATCTGGGGAATCTGAAAGCGTTGAATAATGTTTTTAATACTCACTTAGACTACCTCAATTTGAAATTACAGCGGATGCGGTAACGCTTTTCCGGCTTGTATGCACCTGTGAAACCAAAGCGCCAGGAGCGCATCTCTTCGCGCAGGGCTTCCCAATGTGCTGCCCGGCGATAGCTGATGACATTCAGATTATTCATCTTGACGCGGCCCTCAGCAGAAAGCGAAAATTCCACGATCACGACGTCATCTTCCAAAGGGGTAATTTTGGGCTTCGTTTCATGGATAAAATAGGCGTCTGAACCGCCATCTATCAGACTAAGGGAAAAGCCTGAGGCATTACCTTCGCCGCCACCTGTGCTTTGGGTAGGGCTGAGCGCTTGAGTAAGGCGGGAATCGCGCGAGGGTGTGGTCTGAATCCTGGTTTTGGTCTCCGTGGGAATCTCCAGCAGGGGACTTTCAATATCGTGAAAGCTCTGGCTTTCCTCTGCGGAAACAGCTTTAGCGGGAGTGGCTTTTTCACCAGCAGCTTGAGGCGTGCCAGCGTTTGCGCTTGGGTAAGGACTGTCTGCTCCCACCGGCTCTGATTCCAGGATCCAATCAAACTGCTGCCACTTGGTTTGAGTCTTTACATTGAGCGAGATCAGGGCAAAGATCACTAGAATCAGCGCATGCAGACCCAGTGAAATCAGATAGGCGTATTTGTCTTGGCTCGGCAGGCTGCCCTTCACTTCTTCTCTTCCTCCAGGACCTCGGTGGCTACGAAGATCTTCTCAAACCCGGCTCCGCGGATGATGTCCATCACAGAAATCACTTTCTGTAAGGGAGTGTCTTCCATGGCGGAAAATCTGACTACCTGCTCCGGATCGGTAAAATCCGCAGTTAAATGCTGGGTCAGCCCAGGGAAATCCACCGGTTCACCATTGTAGAAAAGCTGATCATCACCAAAATAGCTGATGTGGATGTTTTGCAGGGAATGCCGGGCTGCAGATTTGGAGCCTGGCAAACGGATCGGCAAGCCGCTCTGGCTGGTAAAGTTTGACACAATCAAGAGAAAGATGATGAGCAGAAAGATCACATCCGTCATGGAAATGAGCATGGTGGTGGTTATTCTCTGCTTGGAAAGCTTGAGCTTCATGAGAGATTACGCATCCTGATAGTGTATTCTATGCCGCCTTCCTGCATGTCTTTGAGCAGGTTTTCCAGCTTCTGGATGAGGTCGTTGTAAAAGATGATGGCTACAATGCCCACTATCAGGCCACCAATGGTGGTCAATAGTGCTTCCCAGATGCCTCCGGCCAGTATGCTGATATCTACGCCGGCACTGCTATGGGCCTGGATGCTCATAAACACCCGCACCATACCGGTTACTGTGCCCAGAAAGCCGATCAGGGGAGCTGTGGCCGCAAATGTGCTCAGCCAGCCCATGCCTTTTTCCAGATGCTGCAATTCCAGATTGGCGGTGGATTCCATGCTCTGGGAGATCAATTCATGATCATCAGTCTGGGCATTGAAGAGCTTTTCCAGCATCATGCCCAAAGGAGAACCCGAACGGTTTTCTTCCAAGGCACTACGCAGACCGGCCAGCGTGTTTTGTCCATGCAGCGCATTGATTAAATCCTGGTTTGCTCTTTTAACCTTGGAGAACTGGCGGTATTTTTCGATTACGATACCGATCACAGCTATTGAGATCAACAGCAGCACGTACATTAGAATCCCACCCCTGAGGAGTAAAGATAATATGCTCATAATACCTCTTTATTTGTTATTTTAAAAGGCTGCCCTTCCTTTTGCGGATAAATCAGCTCAAAGAAGGGCAGAGATTATCTTTGTCTTGTTTTATCCGTTTTTCTTCATGAATTCGCCCATGAACTGAGCAAGCGCGTGCGCAGCAGGCAAAGGCAGGGAATTATAGGTACTGGCTCTGCATCCACCAGACAGACGGTGGCCTTTGAGGCCGATCATGCCGGCTTTCTTGGCTTCGCTGATGAAGAGGGCTTCCATGTCTTCGGTAGCCATGCGGAAGGTGATGTTCATCAGTGAACGGTCTTCCTTATCTACTGTGCCTCTATAGAAACCATTGGAATTGTCAATGGCATCATAGATGTACTTGGCTTTGGCCTGGTTATTGAGCGCGACCTTGTCCAGTCCGCCCATTGCTTCGATCCATTTCAGAACGAGGCCGACCATGTAAATGGTGAAGGTGGGAGGAGTATTGAACATGCTTCCGTTTTTGGCGGCAACATTGTAATCCATCATCGAGGGCAGACCTTCTTTGGCTGTGGCCAAAAAGTCTTTTTTGATGATTACGACCACGACTCCGGCTGGGCCCACGTTCTTTTGGGCACCGGCGTAGATCATGGAATACTTTTGGGCATCAATGGGTTTGCTCATAAAGTTTGAGCTCATATCTGCGATTAAAGGTACTCCGGCTTGAACTTCAGGGTCGTGATGCCATTCTGTACCGTAAATGGTGTTGTTTGTAGTGATGTGCAGATAGGCAGGGTTCTCTGAGAGAGTGTGGGTTTTGGGGATGTAGCTGTGGTTCTTATCTTCACTGGATGCGGCCAGATGTACTGGCAAGCCCAGCTTTTTGATTTCGCCAATGGCTTTTTTGGACCACACACCGGTGTGAATGATGTTTGCAATCTTTCCTTCATGGGCAAAGTTCATCGGCACCATGAGAAATTGCATGCTGGCTCCACCTTGTAAGAAGAGCACATCATAATCGTCACCCAGATTGTAAATGCGCTTTACGGCTGCGTGAGTTTCATCAATAATAGCTTGGTATTCTTTGCTACGGTGGCTCATTTCCATTACGGAAAGGCCCATTCCTTTGTAGTTGAACAAATCCGCTTGGGCTTCGAGAAGAACTTCTTCTGGAAGCACTGCGGGACCCGCGTTGAAATTATGTACGCGTTCCATTTGGATCCTCCTGGATATATTTTTGTACTTTAGTGCAAGGATTTTAGATGCTATTCTTTCAGGCAAGCTATTTCTTTTGCTTTTAGAATTTCATTGACGTAATCGGGCGATTAGGCAGTCTGGTTCAAAGGATTAAATCTATGTTAGATAAGATGTTAAATGACTACCAGATAATTCTGGCTTCACAATCTCCCAGACGCAGGGAGATTTTTGATATGTTGGGACTCCGCTATGAGATTCAGAGCAGTGATATCGCAGAACCGGTGAATGGGGAAGACCCCGTTTTGCAGGCCATGCGCAATGCCCAAAACAAGGCAGAAAGCGTTTTTGCCAAAAGTAGTGGGCAGAGCGTTATCGTTTCGGCGGATACTATCGTGGTCTTGGAAGGCAGGATTCTGGGAAAACCTGAATCCGCAGAACAGGCCCGCAGCTATCTGGGTGAACTCAGTGCAAAGACCCACACAGTGGTCACCGGCATCTGCGTGAGGGGCCTGAAAGGACAAAGATGCGGCTATGAAAAGACCCAGGTCAGCTTTGCCTCTTTGACTGAAGAGGAAATTCGGGATTATATCCTGACCAATGAGCCCATGGACAAAGCCGGAGCCTACGGCATCCAGGGCTTTGGCAGCCAGTTTATCACCAGGGTCGAGGGCTGTTACTTCAATGTAATGGGCTTTCCCATCCGGCGCTTTTATGAAATAGCCCGGGACATGATCAATAAGGGGACACTATGAAGGTTTTTCACAATGCCAAATTTTGGCACAAGGCTTCTTTTAAGAACAATGTAAAGGCCATTCTCACAGAGGATGGCAGGATCGTGAAACTGCTCACAAGTCTGCCGAAATCCACTCAGGACTATGAGCTTGTAGATCTCAAGGGAAACTATGTCTATCCCGGCTTCATCGATACTCACACGCACAGTTTTGAGGGCGGGCTCTATTCGCTGATGATCGATCTGGGCGGGGCCCGAAACCTGCAGGATGTCTTTGATCTGATCGCTGAAGGCAGCCAGGATAAGGGCAAATTCGTCTTTGCCTGGAATTTTGACGAGCTGAAGATTGCCGAAGGGCGTTTTCCCACCCGGGCAGAATTAAACGCTATCGTAAGAGATAAGAACCTGGTCCTGCGTAGAGTGGACGGACATTCCTGCATGATCAACAGCTTTGCCTGCTACAATATCTTGAGCCTTTTAGGCAATTTCCACTGTGAGGATGAAGTCTTCAAAGGCTTTGAAAACGATAGGGCAGTGCACTGGTTTCACAACAATATAGAGCATGATCTCATCTTAAAAGCCTATCACGCTGCGTCTGAGATAGCGTTGAAGGGTGGATTCTCCACTATTCACACCATGGTGGGCGATGCGAATATGTCCATCGGTCATTACAGCCTGATTCAGGAGAATTTAGCCAATTTCGGCGTGGACTACGTCCTGTATCCGCAATCTTTCAATATCGAAGCAGCTCTGGAAGTTGGAGCCCAGCGCATTGGCGGCTGCATCCTGGCCGATGGTTCTCTGGGTAGCTATACCGCAGCATTGTACGAGTCCTATCAGGGACGCCCCATCCGCGGAAACCTGTATCAGACCGATGCCTATTGGTCCGATTTCATCACCCGCGCTCATCATCACAACCTGCAAGTGGGCGTGCACTGCATTGGCGACAGAGCCATTACGCAGATCAATAGCGTCTATCTGGCCCTGGCAAATTCCGATCCCAAAGACCTGCGACATCAATTGATTCACTGCGAAATTACCGATGACGCGCTGGTCAATCAGATCAAGGCCTCGGGCGCAGTACCCGTGATGCAGCCTATGTTTGATCGGCTCTGGGGTGGCGAAAATGGCTTTTATGCCAAGGTCCTGGGCAAAGAAAGAGCAGAGAACATGAACCGCTTTGCCACTATGTTCTCAAAGGGCATCAAGATTACCGGTTCTTCAGATTGGTATATCACAGAGCTGAATATAGTTAAGTCCCTGGATGCAGCTATGAATCACCACAGTCCCGCAGAAGCTCTTACTGCCGGACAAGCGATAGATATTTACACCAAAAACGCAGCCTGGCTTTCACATGATGAAGGTGTCAAGGGGCAATTGCTAACAGGCTTGCTGGCAGATTTTACCGTGCTGAACTATGATCTAAAGAAGCCCGGCGCCGATAAACGGGTGGTGGCCACCATCAAGGAAGGAAAGCT
This sequence comes from Candidatus Cloacimonadota bacterium, assembly GCA_020532545.1. Classification (GTDB taxonomy): domain Bacteria; phylum Cloacimonadota; class Cloacimonadia; order Cloacimonadales; family Cloacimonadaceae; genus UBA5456. Next base: position 54,912 of record JAJBAW010000001.1, read on the forward strand.
GCTCTATGAGAATCTGTGAGCTAAGCGCTGATATCGTTAGTCAAATGGTGGAGGATGAACTGAAACATCATCCCCATCTGGAGCCTGTGGATCTGTACAAACTGCTTTATCAGGCATTATACGGTCCCTTTCATATCGTCCAGGATTACGATCAGGTATTTCGCGCTATCGAGGCCGAGGTAGAGCAGTCAAGCCTCTGCTACGAGCCTATATATCAAGAATTGAGCCCCTGCTACAGCAGAGTGAGCCTGGCCTATATTCAGGCAGATGATGAGCCCCAGCTCAGGCAAAGCAAGATCACCTGTTTGACAGATTGGCTACTGGAATCCTGTGTGGCTTTGCCGGATGTAGCCCAAGACTTTCAGAGGCAGTGGAAGCTTTATCGCCACCTGCTGTTTAGCGTCCTTCCAGCCAACCCTGAAACCTGGCAAAAGGCGGATTGCCTGGCAAGGGCAGGAAAGCTGCCCTCACACTCACAGACTTTTCATCAACACTATCAGCCTCATTACCGGCTGGTAAATAAGAATCTTAGCAAACACTATCAGCTATTTATGGAGTTTAACTAATGACAGAAACCAGAGTCAGATTTGCCCCCAGTCCCACCGGATACTTGCATATTGGCGGTCTCAGAACCGCACTTTACGATTACCTTTTTGCCCGTAATACCCAAGGCAAATGCATCTTACGCATCGAAGACACAGATCAAAGCCGTGAGGTCGAGGGTGCTGCGGCCAGCCTGGTCTCCACTCTGAGCAGCCTCGGCATCGATTTTGATGAAAGCCCTGAGGCCGGAGGAGATTATGGCCCTTATATCCAATCCCAACGCCTGGAGCTATACCGCAAACATGCCGCTGAACTGCTGCAAAATGGCCATGCTTATTACTGCTTTTGCAGCACAGAAACCTTAAGCAAAATGCGCGAAGAGCAGCAGACCAAGGGCGAGTTCGTAAAATACGATCGCCGGTGTCTGATGCTCTCACAGGAAGAAATAGATGCCAAACTGAGGGCTGGTGATAATTATGTGATCCGTCTCAGAATGCCTGATGACCACCGCTTTGCCTTTGATGATGAAGTGCGCGGACACGTGGAGATCGAAAGCTCGCAATCCGACGATCAGGTTTTGATCAAGTCCGACGGCTTTCCCACCTACCATCTTGCCGCCACGGTGGATGACCACTATATGCAGATCTCGCATGTGATCCGGGGTGAAGAATGGCTATCCTCCACTCCCAAACACCTTTGGCTCTACGAATGCCTGGGCTGGCAGCCTCCGAAATGGGTGCACCTCCCCTTGATCCTGAATACAGACCGCTCCAAGCTCAGCAAACGCATGAACGACGTATCCGTAGAAAGCTATCTCGAAAAGGGTTACCTCAAAGAAGCTCTGCTGAATTTTGTGGCGCTTTTGGGTTGGCATTCTGCCGACGACAGAGAGCTTTACACCCTGGAAGAGCTCTGCGAGGCCTTCACTCTGGACCGGGTGAGCAAAGCCGGAGCCATCTTTGATCTGACCAAGCTGGATTGGATGAACGGCCAATACATGCGTTCGCTGCCTTTAGCAGCCATAGCAGGACGGGCCCGGCAGTGGTTTCCCGCAGATTGGGCTGAGGATTATGAGCGCTATCTGAAGGTCATCGCCGCAGCCAGAGAACGCTGCACCTTGCTACCAGAGCTGGCCGAATACGCCAGGATCTTCTTTGAACCTGCGGAATTGAGCGAGCAAGATCTGGCCATATTTACCAGCGAAACTTCCCAAAAAGTCCTAAGCTGGTATCATGAGCAGATTTCCACAGTTCAGGCAGATGATGCTGAGGCGATCGACGCCATCACGAAGGCCGGAATCAAAGAACTGGGCATCAAGGGCAAGGATTATTACATGCCTCTGCGTCTGGCTTTGATCGGTGCACCGCATGGCCCCGATCTTCCTACCATTATAGCCATTTTGGGTAAAGAAGAGAGCCTGGCCCGTTTAGCTGGTTCATCAGCCAAACCCGAATAAAAGCATAGCCAAAGCGAACATGCGCACCGGAAAGATCATCGATATCCACTGCAAATGTGGCTATCTGCTGTTCCGCTATTTCAAGGCGGGGAAAGGACGCCTGATCAAGGTCCTGATCTCCCGCCTCAGCGAGGATAACGTCGGTCTGAGCAAGGTGGAGACCCATAGCCGGCCGCTCTGCCCGGAGTGCCAAAAAGAGATCGGGATCATCATGATGATCCATGGTGAGCCAGCTTTGAAGCTGAATCAGGGGACGATCAAATCCGTGAGGATCTGAGCTAAGGTAAGCTCGTAGTTTCTTTTATAAGAAGAAGTATCGGGCTTCTTTAGCTGAAACAATAAAGCAGGTCTGCCCTTCACAGAAAGCAAAGAACTGCCGAGTCTGGATATTAGAAGCTTGCAGGCCTGTGGCTTCGCAACTGTTGAAATATATCAACAGACTCTTGTCGCGAAATCGTAAAAACAGAAGAAAAGCTATTGACAGGGATATGGTATTCCTTAAATTATGTCTCAGCTAAGGCTCCTTAAAAGCTTTAACAAATTTAAATAACATATTGTGTTTTTAGGAGGTAACTATGAAACACAGACTGTCATTGCTGTTAGTTATAGTATTCTGCAGCATTCTATCGGTGGGTTACTCTGTCAATAACGGAGTATTTTTGGACGGAGCTGGTGATTATGTTAGCATACCCACTACTACACGCTTAGATTCAGGCATGAGTGGAGCAAGTGGACTTACTGTCGAAGCTTGGATAAACCCCACAACTCTTAGGACTGGAGGTGATACCTACAGAAATTTAATAGTAAATTTTTGCACTCAGCTACCTGAATATCCTATGGTGAAATTCTATCTGCGCGATAATGGAAAACTTGTTTTTGGCGGAAGGAGTAAAGCTTCCGAAGTTTATCAAGACACAGTTACAGATGATGTATTGATTTCAACCGGCTCTTGGCAGCATGTCGCCGGGGTTTTAGATTTTGTAAACAAAACCATCAAAATATATGTAAATGGTGAATTGAAACATACAAGAACCGGGGTACCTTTTGTTAATACTGAATTTGAACGAGGCAATGGCGGGACACAACATATAGGAATAAATGCTCTGCTTTCAACAAATCAGTACTTCCATGGCACTATTGATGATATGCGTTTATGGAGAGTTGCTCGTACAGCAGAGCAAATCAGTTTTTACATGGACAAGGTAGTACCTCCCCAAACTGAGCTTTTAGCATATTGGAAATTCGATGAAGAGCAGGGAAGAATAGCTTACGATAGCTCTAACAGTAATATTCCTTATAATGGAGATCTCCAAGGGGGTGCTTATTTTACAGCAGGCAATCCCACTCTCCCGGTAGAGCTTTCCTCCTTCACCGCCACCATCAGCACTCATAACAACGTTGTGCTCACCTGGGTCACCCAGTCGGAAACTGGCGTAATGGGTTTCTACGTATTTCGCGGTACCGATCCCAATCTGGCCAATGCCCAACAGATCAGCTCTTTGATCGATGCCACCAATACCGCAGATCAGAAGGTTTATGTCTATACAGACAACGAAATCAATCAGATCGGGACCTATTATTATTGGCTCATGGTCGCTGACATAAATGGCAGCGAAAGCTATCATGGCCCCATTCATGTGACCTATGAAAACACCCAGCCTGGCCTTCCCAATATCCCGGTTTTCACAGAGCTGAAAAGTGTCTATCCCAATCCCTTCAATCCCAATACCACCATCAGCTATGTGTTGGCACAGCCGAGCGACGTTTTGATCACTATCTTTAATATGCGTGGACAAGAAGTACGCAGCTTTGAGCGCAGCAATGTAGCAGCCGGCCCCCAGAACTTAGCCTGGGACGGTAAAGATCAAAAGGGCAGCAGCCTTGCCTCCGGAGTATATTACATCCGCATGCAGACCGGAGCAGACAGCTTCTTCAAGAAAGCTGTCCTGATGAAATAAAGCCAATTTACTATGATACCAAGCCGCGGGAGAAATCTCGCGGCTTTTATATTGTGGATTCTCGGAGGCAGGGTGCTAGAGGGTTTGGATGTTTTTGAATGATATGTGGTTCAAGGCTTTTTTTCAAGGCCAAAATGATTGCCAAGCCAAGCGCTTTGCGGATGCCAAGCCACAAGTCCTTGGCACTAAAACTGCAGGGTATTCTGTACATACGAGGAAGCGCTATTTGTGGAAAATCATCAACAGTTCTTCCCATAGAAACACAAAAAAGTGTGGTATTGATCTTGCCAAATGCATCGGTATTCGATATATTGTCATGTAGAAGAATAATATAATGTGTCTTTAAAACTGATGATTGCTGTGCAGTCGTCTTCTAAGCAATAAACGACAACGAATGTAAGCTCACTTGAGCGCCAAAGAATTATAACGAATTCGGTGTTCTTGTGAGAAGGAGAATAAAACATGAGAAGAATCTTTTTAACGCTGCTGCTCTTATCTATGCTGTGCGGCATTTACGCTCTTACCGGATTCGGAATATCCAATGCCTTTGACATCGTGCCCTGCACGCTGCCGGTTGAGCTCTCGTCCTTTAATGCTGTCATTAATGGACATAATAACGTGCAAGTCACCTGGACTACCCAGTCTCAGACTAATTTGACCGGGTTTTATATCTATCGTAATAGCATCAAGGAAGTGGCCACCGCAGAATGCGTGAGCCCACTTTTCCCTGCCACCAATAGTTCTACATTGCAGACCTATGCTTTTACCGATATAGGAGTAGATGCAGGATTATGGTATTATTGGCTCGAGAGCCAGGAATATGATGGGTCTTCGGACTTTCATGGACCGGTTTTCGTAACCGTGAGCCACGACGGCCAACAGGGAATCCCTGATATCCCCCAGATCACTGGCATCAAATCAGTTTTCCCCAATCCCTTCAATCCCAGCACCACCATCACCATTGGATTGACGAAAGCTGCCGATGTGAATATGGAAATTTATAATGTAAAAGGCGAATTGGTCCGCAAACTTGCTTCCGGAAGAAAGAATGAGGGAACTCATAACATACTCTGGAATGGTTTGAGTGATAGTGGCCAAGCCTGTGGCAGCGGAATTTATATCTTAAAACTTAAGGCTGGTAGTGAAACCACTCAAGCCAAGCTCACGCTGCTGAAATAAGGGAGAATGAAATGAAAAAACATATATTAATAATCGCTTTTAGTTTGTTGGCACTGGCTCTTTTTGCCGCAGCACCTGTGGTAACAGGGCCTGGTAGTTATGGGGCTCAGGTGGATGCCCAACCCAATCTGGGATATCTTAGTGTTTCTTATGATTTTACTGCAGATAACGATTGTTTTATCAGCATGGAAGTCTCCTCTGATGGTGGCTTAACTTTCGATATTATTCCCACAGCCCTTACTGGAGACATAGGTGCAGGTATAGTTCCCGGACTGGGAAAACAGATTCTCTGGTATCCTGGATCAGAATCCTATACCGTAGTGCCACATAGCAATTATGTGGTCAAAGTAATAGCTGACGATGGAAATACCGCTCCTGTGATTCCAGGTTTCGTCTTTGTACAGGGTGGCACATTCGATCAAGGTACCGTCAGTGACTTCTATATGGATAAATTTGAAACTACCCAGGTAAAATATAATGCGGCGATGGGGCTGAGCCTTAGCACTCCGAGTAAGCCTGCGTCAAATGTTTCTTGGTTTAATGCGATTGAATATTGCAACCGTCAGAGCTACTTGGATAACTTGACGCCTTACTACTCTTACGACAGTCATGGCACGGATACTACCACTTGGCCCGCAGGCTGGGACTTGACAGATGCAAACCAGTATAAAATAAATGGGAATTCAGCTGCCAATGGCTATCGTTTACCCACGGAGATGGAATGGATGTATGCAGCCAAAGGTGGACATCTAACGCCTGGTACGGGCTATAACACCTGGAGCGGCACAAATCTCGAAGGCAACTTGGTTGATTATGCACAGTATATTGCTAACAATACCCCAGGTGGCTCAAAAAATGTCGGCGGCAAACTTCCTAACGAGCTTGGCATTTTCGATATGAGCGGTAACGTCAATGAATGGGTCTGGGATGAGTCCGCACCAGGCTCGGGAAATCGTGTAAGGCGCGGTGGTGCCTTTAGCTCTCCAGCCACCAACTGCGCCGTATCGTTCAGAGGCATCAAAAATCCGACTTTTGGCAACAATCTCTATGGCCTACGTGTCGTCAGGTCTGCAGATTAGAACTTGTCAATTAACCTTAGAATGAATAAATAATTATGAATTAGATCTCGTTGGCTCGGTTCCTCAGAGCAAATCAAAGGAACGATGCAGACGAAGCTCAGTATAAAAGACATCAACAATAAATAAACCGCGGGAGCAATCCCGCGGTTTTCATTTAGTGCAGAAATCAGGATGTATAATGCCCAGAGCTTTCCCGTAAGGGCGGGCTCCTGTTCCGCCCAAATCCTCAAGCTATTCTCTGGAGCCGTGTATTCTGCGAAAGATTGATCATTGTACTGTTGCTCCCACTTCGAGTGCCAGGTCGCGGTATCCCCAGGCGCCACTCACAGCGTTTCTGAGGAGAGGACAGCGCCAAAATCATGGTGCTGGGTGTGAACGCGACAAATGCCTCCACAATGTGCCTTCCCAATCCGTTAAACGTGCTTTCAACAAGTCTTCGACTCGAATTGACTCGAATATCTGAGTCAGCTCGAGTCGAAGGCGCGTTAATCTTGCATTAAAGTGTTTAGGGCGCTTTGGGCATGGCGCCCAATTATTCTCGATTTGTTTGCATATTCCTCGTAGGGGCTTTCGGTGAAAGCCCATGACGGTGATTATTGAACAAGAAATCGTGTGTTTGGGCGTTATGCCCAACCCCCTACATTGGTTTGTATTTGGAAGCTATGCCAAATTCCCCAACATGATGTCCAAAAAAATACCCCCGAAGTTTAGCCTTCGGGGGTATCCGTTTTATACTTGTACTTGTATCATATGATACTATTTCATCAGGATCATTTTCCTGGTGCTGGTATATTCGCGGGTCTGCATTTTGTAGAAGTACACGCCGCTGGCGACGTTTTTATGGTTATCGTCACGGCCGTTCCAGATCAGATTCCAGGAGCCGGCTGGTGTATCACCAGAGTGCAGGGTCCTCACCTTCTGTCCCAGGACATTATAGATATTGATACTCACCGGGCCAGCTTCTTTCACAGAGAAGCTGATGGTGGTGGTGGGATTGAAGGGATTGGGGTAGTTCGCTCCCAGCTTGGTCACGAGAGGGCTGATGCCGTCTTCATTGGATACAGGGGTAGCAGAACCCATCAGGGATACGTTTGTCACCTGGGCTGCAGGATCGTCGCTATAGATGATGAGATAGGCGGGGAATACTCCCTCCGCTGTGGGGCGGTAGCCGATGCTCAGTTCCAGGATTTCTCCGGGAGCCAGGACATAGCTCATGTTGCCCACAAATTCATCATTTTCGGAATCCAGAGTATAGGGCAGCGGCACTTGCACCGAACCCAGCATGGCGGCATCGCCCATATTGCTGATGGTGATGGGCAGAATGCTTTGGTCGCCGACATCGAGATTACCAAAATCCAGAAGATCTGTATCAATCAGGATGGTGGGGGTGCCGGTATCGATGGATTCCACGGGGAAGACCACTTCGTCCAGCCACGCGCCATCTGCACCACTGGAGACGGAGCCGTCTTTGATATATTCCCAACGGTAGGTATTAGTTCCGGATTGAACCATATAGCTGGCCTGACTCCAGGGTTGATCGCCGCTCCATTGGTTTTTGAGCTGGCCATTTACGTAGAATTTCAGGAAATCATGATCCTGTTCGGAAGACACCTTTTTCCAAAAGGAGATGATGCCATCGACGGGGCTATTCATGGTCACCATGAGTGAAGAGCTCTGATTGTGCGCGATACTGGGGCTGCGGGCAGAGAAATTGCCTTCGTGTGCCACGGTATCGGTAATCCAGGATCCCCCTTGGAAATTCCAGGGGAAATCTATAAAGCCATTTTCAAAACCATCAAGGAGGATGCCGACGACCACGTTATAGACCTTGGTCTCGGTATATCCACCATAGCTGGCCATGGCGATAATCTGAATGGTAGAGCCTGGCAGCGCTTGGGAAGACAGGCTTACAGAATACATGGAGACAGCGTCATCATCTACAGCGACTGTGTCAAAATCTGTCACAATCGGGGTGATAATAGTCTGACTGCCGTTGATGATCAGATTGACCTGCACCTCAGGAGAGGCGGCATGTCCTGTATTGCTGAAAGGAACGCTGAGGATAAAGGTTTCTCCGGGATCAATCCGGCCATTGTTGTTGCCTTCAGGATCATCTACAAAGAGACCGGCAAATTCCAGCTTGGGTGCGTTGATCGTCATGGTGTAATCATAGACAAAGTCTTCGGTACCATCCACTTCGATCACCACGCTGTATGCGGCCACATATTGATCGGTCACAAAGTCTGAGATCTGGATATTGATTCCCAGCACAGTGGAGCCACTGCTATTGGCCTGAATATCGGCTATGAGTTCTGGCTCACCGATGATGGAGATGTAGGGGTCATCGCTGATGATGGAAATATTCACATCTTCGGCGGGATCGTTGCCCACGTTTTCCATCTGCACTTGCACGGTTACTATTTCGCCAAATCCAGGGGCTTCACCAGCATCATCGGCTATCTGAACATCAGTTACGATGATATAAGGACCGTCTGCTGGTAAGACTTCGACAGTACCCAGGTGGGTCACTTTGTTAAAGGCGGTGATGGTAAGGGTGAGCTGCATGGGTTGATCCGGCAAAACGTCCAGATTGAGCTCTGCAGCACCGGAAATATTGGCGACAGCCCTGCCGTAGATCACACCATTATTGCTGAGCGTGATTTTGGCACCAGGTTCTGTGATCAGGGAAAAGCTGCCCATGCCGATCAAAAGTATGGGGTTGTAATTTGTGAATAACTCGGTGGGGGTTTTGGTTCTGATCATGAGAGATGCATCGCCAAAAATGTGCCAGTTCTTAAATTCATCTGGGCCACCGGAGGGGTATTTTTCCACCATGCGGGAAGCGCCATTGAAGAAATAGCCACCGATGCTCTGTTTTGACTCGGCCACCAGGAGGTCTATGCTTTCATCCTGTGCGCTCATGGGAGGGGCCCAGCTCTGATTCACAGAGGAGGCATACATGGCGATGGCACCGGTGGGAGCTCCTGTGGAGCTGTTTGTGGCTCTCAGCCAGGCTTCGGCAAAGCAGGTGCGGCTTACAAAGTTTCCGTTTACGCAAGCCACAGAGAGGATGAAGGGCAGTTTGTTATCATTGGTCAGATTATTGACATTGGCGCTGCTAAAACCTGTGGCCACCCAGGAAGTATCTGATCCGTGGCCTACATAGTTTATCACTGCGCGGCCGGTATTCAGATTGTTTCCTACATGAGTAGCTGTGGAGCCCAGGGCTTGGTACATTTGATCCACCGCGGTATAGCCATAAGCTAAAAGTTTGGTGCGGATGAGTTCCATATGCTGTTGGTCACTTTCACCGTTATCACCCTGGCTTCCCCCTCCTTCGTTGGAGGCGATGCCCATGCCTTTTCCCAGCCAGGTAGCATCAGCTTGGATATCTTTCTCATAGTATATAGAGCGCTGAATTTGGGTCTGCATTTCAGCCACAGTTTGCGCCGAAAAACGCCCTATATAAATGTCAGGATAGTTATCGTTTCCGGCCAGAAGCGTCATAGAAGGATCACTGCCGCCACCACCAACCGAGAGGGTAGGTATTTGAGGGGCATCGCCCATGAGCTGAACAAACATCAGGCCGTCGTTTTGATTGTACTGATTTTGGATGTAAGTCTTGATTTGCTGGCCGGTAGTGCCGATGGTCTGTACGTCCACCACGGATACGTCAAATCCGATCTGGCGTTTCCACTCCACCCAAGGCTGGATGGTGTCTGTAAACATGGAATTGTTGATCACCAGAATGCGGCCTTCTTCCCCTAAAGAGGGGTATCTGGTAGGAGCGAAATTCAGGAACATACCCTGGTAAATGCTGGCAAATTCTTTGGCATAGCCAGCTCTGGTGCCGGTGAGGGTATTGGTCTGATCCACACCGTCTTCAGTAAGCTGAACAGTGAGTCTGGTATAGACTCTGGTCATGCCAGTTTCCGGGTAATATACAAAGGGGTAAAAATGCACTGTGATGCCCCGGAAATCTCTGATAATAAAGGGTGAGCTCAGCTCTGCGGAAGCCTCTGGATAGTGGCCGGCGCTTTGATAAAAATCCGCAAAGGTGAAAGGCACCGTGGCGGGGTCTATATCTCTGGTAAGATTGCCTTTGGAAGGAGCGATGGGCATGGGAAGATCGATATACTCACTGTCGATGATCTGCATCTTCATCTTAGAAGTAGCAGGAATGATCACGCTGGCGGCCAAAATGGGAAGCTGGGGCAGGCCTTTTTGCAGGGTGAGTCCGCTCTTTTTCAAGATCGGCTGATAGTAGGTTTTGCCTTCTATCTCGATTATTTCACGCTCAAAATCGCCCAGAGTCATTTCCACTTGGATCCCACCGGGGCTGTCTTGCAGTAGGCTGATATCATTGGGATAGTTGCCTATAATAACCTGTTCCGCATTCAGCGTAAGGCCAAAAGCCAGGATCAGGCTTAGTAATATAATGAGTCTTTTCACTATATCCTCCATTTTATCTAAAATTATATAAGTCTTCCAGGTTTTGCTTTTGCATTGTTACATGCGATAAAAACAAAAACAAAGGCGGGCACCCCTTTTGCAAGAGGCGCCCAATATCGCTCTATTTCATGAGCATCATTTTGTTGGTAGCTTTGAAACTGCCATTTTCCATGCGGTAGAGATAGATTCCGCTGGAGACCAAAGTCCCGCGTTCATCTTTACCGTTCCATATAATCTGGTGATCTCCAGAAGGAAGATCAGCATTTATCAAGCTCTTGATCAATTGGCCCTTGAGATTGTAGATATTGAGCCTTACAAGGCCAGCTTCTTTCAGAGAGAAACGAATCGAAGTGCTGGGATTGAAGGGATTCGGGAAATTACCCTTTAGAGCGGTAATTGCCGGATTGATCTGATCTGAATTCGCTGAGGGCTTCAGGAGAATGGGAATGGTGATCACAGGTAGATCGGCATCATTGGTCATGATAGCGATCTCTGCGTTGATCTCCTGCACGGTGTCTCCGGCCTCATAGCTGATGGTATAGATATGAGTGATGCCAGAGGCAATCTCATAAACGTAATCATTGGGAAGAGCCTGACCCATGTAGGAAAGATTGAACGGGGCAGGGATGGTAATGGTGCCCACCAGGTTTCCGCTTCCCAGATTGCGCAGGACAAAGTCCTCGCTCACTGTGGTATTCGGATACACCTTGCTGAAATCGATTCTGCCGGTGCTGGTGTAGGCCATGGGCACATTGGAACTGCTGGAGAGCGGGAATCTGATATCATCAATCCAAGCCGCATCGCTGCCACCTGTGGTGCTGATGTCTTTCTTGTAAGTCCATTTAAAGGTATGAGTTCCGGGGCTGACAGGGAAACTGACCAAAGCCCAGGATTGATTTCCGCTCCAGGAGCCCAGCTCTGCATCATCGATGTAGAACTTCAGGAAGTCGTAGTTGTTTTCGGAAGACACCATGCGCCAGAAGCTGATCTCGCCTTGCATGCCTACATCGATGGAGACTTTCAGATCGGTAGTGGTATTGTTGCCAATAGCGCCACTGCGGGCAGAATGGGAGCCGCTATGCACATGAGTGTTTTCTATTATCCAGGGCTGAGCGCTGGTATTTACCCAAGGGAAGGTGTTAAAGTCTGCACTTTCAAAGCCTTCCATTACAGCTCCGATGGGAATCAGCACACTGTGATTGATCATCTGCATGCCCATATCCAAAGCTACGCCCAGAGGTATCACCACTCCTTCTTCGATATTATCGGAGAGGATCACATCAAAGCTGAGGGGGATATTGAGTCCGACGCTGATGCCGGGAACCATAAAGGAACTGACGGGCAGGCTGGCCAGGGGGCTATTCAGGATCAAATCCAGACTTCCGCTTTCCACGGTCATGTGTCCGGCATTGGTGATATTGAGGGTGATGTTGATAGTTTCACCTGCTTCATAGATCCCGTTGTTGTTGGGATCAAAGAAGCTCACCGAGCTGATGATCACATCAGGTGCGTTTATAGTGAGATGGCGAGTGGTTTCCCACACATTGACGCCATCGGTAATGCTAATCAGAAATTCGGCTACGTATTGATCCGGAGTGCCTTGATCGATGTGAGCCAGGAAGATCGAAGGCATCGTGATCTGCCCATTCGGGCTGATATCAGCGATAGCGGCTTCGTTTTCGTCGAAGTAAATCCAGGGGCTATCAACTGCGATAGAGACGTTTAGATTCTCTGCAGTCATGATCCCGACATTGCTGAAAGTGAGATCTATAGCGATGGTCTCTCCGGCTTCGGCGATGCCATTGCCACCATCCCAAGAGATCTGGCCTACTGTGACGTAGGGCCCTTCATTGGGGATCACGGAGACATAGGCGATCATAGGCTTGCGCATGGAGCGTGTAGCCACGATCTCTGCCATACCGGGCTCGTCAAAGGGGGTGTATTCCAGATTTAAGTATCCGCTTTCATCCACCAGGCCCACTCCGTGCAATTGTCCATTCATGGAGATTGCTACATGGGTGTATGGATCGGCGATTATTTCCAGCGAGCTCAAACCCAGGAACATGGTATCGGGTACATTCAGAGCATTGGCTGCGGGGATTCCCAGATATGGTACCAAAGAGGGATCTCCCATGATGGAATAAATTTCCCAATAGTAATTTATGCGGGTGCTATTGCCCTGAGCTACGGCCAGATTGCCCATCACGACCATGGCACCAGCACTGCCGGCCCAGTCACCAAAACCTTCGTTGTGTTCATGAAAAAGCGCATCATATATGCCCAGAGTATTGGCATTGTAGGCTGGAGCATTGCCGGTGGCACTGCCTTTGGCACCCACTCCCCACCAATAGTCTTCATCCCAATAGGTGCTATTGGTGCCACCGATGTAAATAACTCCGCCTTTGTTTTCCGCTCTCAACCAGGCTTCTGCAAAGCAGACGGGGTCATTAAACTTACTGGTGAGACAGCAGTTTCCTACTACAAAAGAGTATTTGTTCTGGTTTTGGAGGTTGTTCACGTTGGCGATGGAGAACTTGGGGTTACTCCACTCATCATTGTAGCCGTGGGCAGTGTAATTTACATATCCTCTGCCTTCAGAGACATTGGCCACGATAGCGGCGGCTGAGTTTTGAGAGACGGGATACAAATAGTTGTTGCTATTAATGCCATGGGCGGTATTAAAATAGTTTTCAGTAGCATAGGCTATCTGCCCATTGCCGTGAGTTTGGGCCCAGTAGCTGTCGTGTCCGGCTATGAGCACTGTCTTGGCCAGGTAATCATCGTTTGGCATGGTATATTGCTCATGCATGAGGGTCTTGTTTACCTGATTCGTCACCTGGGCTGCAGTGGTTGCGGAGAATCTGCCAAAATACATCTCTGGCATGTAGTCTGCACCTTGTAGCCTCACGTATTGAAGATCGGAGGGATGCGAGCCACCGGTGGTAGAACTAAAGGCAGGAACCTGCGCGATATCTCCTACGATGAGCAGATAGCTAGGTGCAGGATTCTGCGCTGTGGCATTATTCCACAGGTTTTGCATATAGGTTTTGATCTGGCCGGTGGAACTGCCGATAGCTTCGGTGGTGGCGATGGTAACCTTAAAGCCTTCACGGGTCTTCCATTCGATAAAGGGCTGCATCGCAGCCTGGAAATTTGCCGGCATCACGATGACGTATTCCATCGGATGTCTCAAGAGGCTGGTGCGGATAGCTTGATGATTCCAAATGGTGGAGGCAAAAGCGCCTTCAAAAGCAAGGGAGTAGGTCTTGGCCCGGAGCTCTGCTGAGGCAGCATGATCTGCGCCTACGAAGCTGATCTCAAGCTCTGTGCTGAGCACTACATCCAGGCTTTTGCTGGCGGGATTGTAATTCATCGGTACAAAATCAAGGGCAAAAAGTCTTTCTCCGCGCATCATGCCCAATTCGCTGATCTGGATTACAGATTCATCGGTGGAAAGCGCACCATTATAGAAATCCCTGTTTACCACAAAGGTGATATCTTCGGGCTTGGTGCTCTTGGAAACACTCTCCTGAGCAGGCAAGATGGGATAGTTTATCCCTTTCTCTGCCAAGGACACAGTGCTTCTTTGGGTCTTGCTCAGACGAAACTCCAGCTCTGCGCCCAGAGGCACACTGATGATCTTTCTGAGTAAGGGCAATTTTGGTTCGCCTACTTTATTTGTACTGCTATAATCTTTTGCAGAAATTGCGGTCCAGACCCCTTTGCTGCTTTGCACTTCAAAGAAGTCAAGCTGATTCAGGGCAAAACGAACCTTGAGTCCGTCAGGACTGCTTTGTAAAATCTCTGACGTAGCGTTGTCGTTTTGTAACCTAATGGTTCCGCTTTGGGCCATGAGCATTGCTGTCATGGCTATTAGAACGAGCATTATGAGATGCTTTTTCATGTTGTCTCCTATATTTATTCACATTAATAAACTTTTGTGGGTGAAAGCTACTCACCTGTAACTATATTATAAAGCAAGTTTGAAGCCAAGGCGAGAGAAAATCTGCGTTTTGCCCTACCATGCCTGGAAAAAACTAAAAAAAGGGCACCCATATCCTTTGGCACTTACTTAGATTATAGTGCTTTTTGGGATAAAGCCAAAGGGGGTTATTCGGTATCTACGATGGTGAGATTGCGCAAGCCGCTGTGTTCGAGACCCAGGGTGTCAAAACGGGATGGCATATCAGAGAAGTATTTGCTATAGATGATCTTCAACGTGTTCGATTCATTTTCCAAAGGGCTGAAGTCCTGCATTTCGAAGAGCAGATCAAGCTCACCGGTAGGTGCCAGCTCGGCATATTGATAATCCACGGTGTACATGAGCTCATCCTGTTCGTCAAACAGACCCAGGATGAAGAAGCCGTGAATCTCCACAGCGAGACTATTCTGCAGGCTGACAAAGACATCTGCGGGTACAGGGAGATTGCTCATTTTATAAAGAAAGCATTCTTCGTCCGGAATGGGAACCACATAGATCTCACTGCTCAGGTTAAAAGCTCCCTCATCCAGCCAGTTTCCGCTATAGCTTCTGGCAGAACGGAATCCGCCCCAGAAAGCCAGGGTTCTGGTTTCATACTGTTTCATGCCGGGATCGTTTACCAGATAGGAAGCAGCCTTGTCGGCCGGACCATCTTGCCCCACCACCAAGACCCAATGTGAGCGCCTCCCTGCCACTTTCACGATCACTTTATTGCCTTGCGCCAGTTCAGATGAGAGGAATTCCCAATCGTTATAGCGGGTGCTTTGCGCTTGCAGCTCAATGCCCAGGCCATCTCCATCGATGAGACCGGGGATTTGCCAGCGCATGTTGTTGCCGGAATAGCCACCATTTGCCTGCAGCCACTCATTGAGTTTGTCCGGAGTGACATAGGGGTTCGAAGCTTCTGCATTCAGCAGCATTGAAAGGCAGGATAGCACGCAGCCACTACGGCCGATAGACGTACTTCTACCCAGCCGCTCTGAATTCCAGCGAGCGTCGGACTGTGAAAACCAACTGAATCCTGTGGCATTCATATATAGGGCGCACAGCAATAAGCTGCAAGTTAATATTATTCTTTTCATGGGCATCTTCTCGTTTAAGTCTAATGCTATCATCTAATTATGAAGCAAGGTACCAAGGTGCGGGATTGCAGGAATCTGTCAATATTAATTTTTCCTCTTGCCAAGAAACAGCCATCTGCTTTTATGGTTAAAATAACCTGCGATGAGAGATACGTTCTGGCATCAAGGGTGGATAAGTCCTCCCCTTTAATGCCTCCAGTGTATCAATTTTCGCCTGCCTAAGGAAGACAAGATGCCCATAAAAAGACACGTAGTTACGATCGTAATCGACGACATCGGATTAGCCTTTCAGCCCGTGAGTGAGCTCTTGCACAGCCACGCCTTATATATTTTATTGAGAGTGGGTTACCCTATGCGAGACTGGGGGGCTTCAGTCATCTTTTTGGTGATGGAAATGACTACTCCGGAGATGGGTGCTTTTTCCGGGAAACTGGGCATGATCCCAGGCCTGAAAGTGAAGACCCAAACACTTAGAATTGAACAAGGAGATAATAATGAAGTTTAACATCGAAGGACTCAAATCCTTTATTCCGGATGCCACCATCGAATCCCTGCTGAAAAGCGAAGCTAACGCTCCCGCCAGCAGAATCCGTGACATCATCCAAAAATCACTGGATAAAAACAGATTGGACCCTGCGGAAACAGCGGCTCTGATCAGCGTAAAAGACCCGGAACTCAAAAAGATGATCATGGAAGGCGCTCACACACTCAAAGAACGCATCTATGGCAATCGCATCGTGCTTTTTGCCCCTCTGTATGTGGGCAACGAGTGTATCAACGACTGCGTTTACTGTGGCTTTCGCGTCTCAAATAAGGATTGCGATCGCAAGACACTCACCCATGATGAATTGGTAGAAGAGACCAAGGCGCTGGTGGATGTAGGTCACAAACGCCTGATCATGGTCTATGGCGAACATCCGATGTACTCTCCTGAATACATTGCGGAAACAGTGCAGACTGTCTATGCTACCAAGCACAATAATGGAGAGATCCGGCGTGTGAATATCAACGCTGCGCCCATGGATATCGAAGGTTTCCGCGTGGTCAAAGCTGCGGGAATCGGCACTTATCAGATCTTCCAGGAATCTTATCATCAGAAGACTTACGAACAGCTACATCCCAGTGGCCCCAAAAGTAGCTTCCTGTGGAGACTGGATGGGCTGGACCGCGCCATGAAGGCCGGAATTGACGATCTGGGCATCGGAGCGCTGATGGGACTTCACGACTGGCGCTTTGAAGTGATGGCACTCTTGTATCACACTATCCATCTGGAAGATACCTTCGGAGTAGGCCCGCATACCATCTCCTTCCCGCGCATCGAACCTGCCATCGGCACAGATTTTAACGAGGCCCTGCCTTTCAAGGTCTCCGATGACGATTTCAAGCTCCTGGTCGCTATCCTCAGACTCAGCGTGCCCTATACAGGCTTGATCCTCACCGCTCGCGAACCTGTGGATGTCCGCAATGAAGTTCTGCGCTTTGGTGTATCCCAGATCGACGCCGGCAGCTCCATCGGAGTGGGTGACTATTCTCATAAAGATGAGGAATCCCGCAAGAAATCCCAATTCGTTTTGGGCGATACCAGATCTCTGGACGATGTGATTTACGAGCTTGCCAAAGGTGGCTACATCCCCTCTTTCTGCACCTCCTGCTACAGAGCCGGACGCACCGGAGAACACTTCATGGAATTCGCTATTCCCGGATTTGTAAAGCGCTTCTGCACCCCCAATGCGCTGCTGACTTTCTCAGAATACCTGCATGATTATTCCAGCGAACGCACCCTCAAGGCAGGTTTGGAGCTTGTTGATTTTGAGGTCGGCCGCATTGAAGATCCTGAGATGAAGAAGTCCGTCACAGCTAAATTAGAAGAGATGAAGGCCGGCAAGCGGGATCTGTTTTATTAAGAGCTCGCAGCTTTTCAAGCTGTAAACTTATTTGACAATAGAAATACAAGGCTCTTTGCCGCTTGGCAGAGAGCCTTATTTCATGAGGATGGCTTTGCGAATGGTGCTTTTGTCTCCACAGTGAATCTTGATAAAGTGCAGGCCTGAGGAGACTTTATCGCCCCGTTGGTCACGTCCATCCCAGCTATAGCGATGATGTCCGCTGGGCAGCATTTCATCCACCAGAGTGCGCAGCAATTGCCCTCTGACATTGTAAATCTTGAGGCTAGTCTGGGCGCTCTGAGGTAAATCAAAATCAATCGTGGTCTCAGGATTGAAGGGATTGGGATAGATATTCAGCGGAATCTGTGCTACTGGCTGTGCGCGTTTTAGCCGCTGGGTCTGCTGCAGATAATCGGTCTCCGTGATGCGGCAGTTCAAGGATTTCACCCCTTCGGCAGTGCGGAGTTGAAACCAATAGTAATTATTGGGATGCATGACTTCACTGAGCGCGATCGCCGGGCTGTAGGGCGTCCATTCGATGAGGCCAACATTATCAAACCAGGCCTGTGCCGCTCCAGTACTGCCTCCTTCCACGCTGAGCCGAATATCAAAATACCAGGCATTGGCAGGCGGGATGAACTCTTTATACTGCCAGATCCAGGGATTGGTGCCGATCAGGTCTTCTGAAATACTATAACTTTCCATCACATAGCTAGAATTGCGCGAATTGTAGAATCTAATCTGGATATTGGCCGAAGCCGCGTTTTCGCTGCGCATCCAGCCATGCAGAGTAAGGGTTTTCTCATTATCGTAGAGCTTGATCTTTTTGGAGATCGTGGCCGTGGTGCTGCCATGCGGATTTGCACTGAGCTGTGCAGAGCGTTCACCATCCACTGCATTGCTAGAGAACTGTGGGACAGACCACAAAGTGCTGCCTTCATCTTCAAAATTGCCATACCAGATCAATTCCGAGCCCAATCTTAACTCTGCATCCTGTGCGGGCTGAATCTCATCTACAGAACTGATGCTGCCATAGCGGGGCAGTTTGATGGGTTTACTAATTTGCCAGCCTTCTTCAAAGGCCTCGAAAGTTGTATTTATCTCTAGTACAGACTCTTGAGAAACCAGGTTTTCAGGCTCCAGAGGCACCCAAGCGGAGAGATCCTGCTTATCTACCACCACGATGGTATCTAGTTCCCGGGATTTCATGGCGATATAGTCCAGAATATAGATGCCCAATTGCCCCGTAGCAGGTTTGGGGATGTAACTGTTGATATAGACCGGTCTTACGTGATGATTACGAAAGCCGTTTTCATAGGCATCCACATAGAGGATCATGCTGTTCATGCACTCCGGATAGTCCAGATCAAAGGCAAAATTGCCCAGAGAATGAGCGATTACCTTACCATGATAAAGCTCCAAACCATGGATGATGTGCGGGTGATGCACCACCACCAGGTCTGCGCCGCAATCGATTGCGGTCTGCCGAATCTGCCTATCCCACTGATGAGGGATGTCGGAGCGATATTGATAATCCTCATCCTGAGTATCTCCCAGATAGGGATTGCTCTTGCCATAATCCGTGCCGGGCTCCAGAGAATACTCACTGCCAGAGTGCAATTCCACGATTTTGAGGTCTGCCACACCCTCCACCGCAGCGATCTGCTCCTGGATATAATAAGGCGTCATATAAGCAAAGCCATATTTGTCAAAACCGGCATGCAGAAAAGGCTGGGCGTTGTTGTACTGGCCGGTGCGGTCGCTGCTTCTGAGGAAGGCGATGCTGAGGCCTTTACGATTGATAAAGGCAGGCAGATTGGCTTTGTAGGCGTTGGCTCCGGCTCCGCTGTGTAAGATGCCATTGGCATCCAGCAGAGTTTGCATTTGTTGCAAGGCCGGCAAGCCGTAATCCAGGGTATGGTTGTTGGCCAGACCCACGATATCGATTCCGGCATAGACCAAACCGTTGATGTTGTTTGGATTGCCCCGATACGTCACGGATTTGGTGGGATGCGGACTGCCGGTATTCGCCAAAACTACTTCGAGATTGGCAGCGGTAATATCTGCGGCACCACCCAGCATCGAGAACGTGGGGGCAAAGATGGAATTCACCCCATATTGCGGGATGATCTGGTTTTCATAGCGCCGGGCCAGCATCACATCGCCCACGAAGTTCATGGTGAGCGGCAGCGAGCTGGGTCCGTGACTTATGTTGACTTGGGTGGAGGCCAAACCTACCATTCCACTATCGTCAGTAAGGCGCAGGTTAACCGTATATTGATGCGCATCAGTGACTTGATATATATGAAGGGGGGCGGCTTCCGTGCTGCTCTGTCCATCGCCAAAACTCCAGAGATAGCTGAAGGTATCGCTATCAGGATCGTTGATGATCGCCTCAAATTGCAAGCTGACCTGGCGCTGATTGAGCCAGACCGGGCTCGCAGCCGAAATACTCACCTGAGGTGCCACCGGTAGATCGGAAGTGATATTCATGATGCTATCAAACCAGACAGAGCGGGCGTAAGTGTTATCCAGATCAGAGACATAGATCAAGGACGTGATGGTGGGATAATAGCCAAAAAAGGACTCCCAATCAGCGCCCACGGGCAGCCGGTATTCTTGCCAGCTATAGGAGGGAAAAGCGCCTTGATACACAGGCACCCATGCTTCCAGATCCAGAATCCGTGTGCCTGATATGCTATAAAAGAGCTGATTTTCACCATCGGAAAAGCCCAGGCCTTGCACAGTGGCACCGCTCTGGTAGTACGCCGCCAGCGAGATCACAGTATTGACATCGGTGGGTATGGGGGAGATGCTTTGCTCTTTCCAGGTGTTTCCGCTCAAACAAAGAGAGTAGGCCGAGGAAACGTGGGTATTCACAGAATCCAGATACCAGGCAGTGGGCTCAAGATCTTCATCAGCCCAGGATCTAAGGCTTACTTGCCCATCATCAAAATCTTCAATGACCAGGGGGCGCATCTCTGCGCCTAGTCCCAAGACGAGAAAAAACAAAAGTGCAGTAAAAATTTGCTGACGCATAATTCCTCCCAGGAGAGCGGATTATCTATCTAAACAGCTTGCAATATCCGTTCCAGAGGAGAAACTATTGCAGCTTGCAGGGAGACTAATGCCGCGCCTTAGCGATCGCTTCGCTTCTGATCTGTCTTCGACTCGAGTTGACTTGGGATTTCGAGTCATCTCGAGTTGAAGACGAATTAAAATCAAGTTAGTGGCTGCGGCGTTCGGTTGGGATTCAATCTGTGAGGCTTGTGCTGATTGCTCTCTAAAGTGCTGTTCATAGATGATTTGGGCTTAAACTACCCCAGCTCTGATCAAATCGTGCATGTGCAAGATGCCGGCAGCTTTTCCCTGGGCATTCATCACAGGCAGCATGGTGATGGAGTGTTGCTCCATATATTTCAGAGCGCTTACAGCCAGCTCGTCTGCCAGGGTGTATTTAGGATTTGCGGTCATGCAATCCTGGGCCACGTGTTTCAGCAGTGCATCGCCTTTCTTTTGCAATTGCCGGCGCAGATCGCCATCGGTGATGATTCCGCGCATCTGTCCATCAGCATCTTCGACTATCGTGCAGCCTAGCTTTTTGGTGGTCATTTCCAAAATGGCATCACTCATAGAGGTCTCTGTCTGCACCCGGGGTAGCTCTTTGCCGCTATGCATCAGGTCATTCACCTTGAGCAGCAGTCTTTTACCGATCGCGCCTCCGGGGTGGAAGCGGGCAAAATCGGTGAGAGAGAAATGCTTGTCTTTGAGTAGTGCGATGGCCAGGGCATCCCCCAAAGCCAGAGTCACAGTGGTACTGGCGGTGGGCACCAGGCCGAGGGGTTCCAGATCGGGATCCACCTTGGTGCAGAGCACGGCATCGGAAGCTTTGGCCAGTTGTGAATCCAGATTGCCGGTAAGGCTGATGAGGGGCACGCCCATGAATTTGATAAAGGGAATGATCGCAAGCATTTCGTGGACGTTGCCGCTATTTGAGATGGCCAAAACCACATCCTGCTTGGCGAGCATGCCCAGATCTCCGTGGTTGCCCTCTGCCGCATGCAAGAAGATAGAGGAAGTGCCTGTGCTGGCAAGAGTAGCGGAGATTTTGCGGGCGATGATTCCGGACTTACCGATGCCGCAAACCACTACCTTGCCTTGACAATTCGAGAGGTAAGCAAAGGCTTTGTCCAGTTGCTCTTGATCGAGGTTTTCCGCCACCGTAGCGATGGCGGAAGCCTCTTTTAATAGTTCAGCGCGTATATCTTCAATTCTGCTCATGATCATTTTTGATGGCGGTCAGTGCCTCTTCAAAAGTCATGGAGCCCAGATCGCCTTTGGTATGGCGGCGCAGGGTGAGTCTGTTCTGCTCTGCTTCTTTGGCACCGATGATGCACATAAAGGGGATCTTTTTCAGCTCTGCTTCACGGATTTTGTAGCCGATCTTTTCGCTACGGGGATCGATCTCACAACGCAAGCCTTCGGCCAGGAATTTCTCCTGAAGATCCTTACAATAGTCCAACTGAGCATCGGTGATAGGCAACATCATCATCTGCGTGGGAGCCAGCCACAGCGGCAGATTGCCCCCATGATGTTCCAGCAGTGTGGCAAAGAAACGCTCCAGCGAACCAAATATAGCGCGATGGATCATATAGGGACGATGCGCGGTGTTATCGGCGCCAATATATTGCATATCAAAGCGTTCCGGCAGATTAAAGTCAAACTGGATTGTGGTGCATTGCCAGGCTCTGCCGATGGCGTCTTTGATCTTGATATCGATCTTGGGGCCGTAAAAAGCGCCACCACCTTCATCCACGTTGAAGGGCAAATCGAGCTTGGTCAGAGAGGCTTTCAGGCTTTCGGTGGCCATCTGCCAATCTTCATCTCTGCCCACTGAGGCCTCTGGTTTGGTGGAAAGATAGATCAGGAAATCCTCAAAGCCAAAGTGACGCAGCATGTCTAATGAAAAGACAATCAGCTTCTCCACTTCGCTATCTACCTGCTCCGGAGTGCAGATGATGTGGGCATCATCCTGAGTGAATCCACGCACGCGCATCAGTCCATGCAACACACCAGAGCGTTCATAGCGGTACACCGTGCCCAGTTCGGCCAGGCGGATGGGCAATTCACGGTAGCTGTGGTGATTTGCATTGTAAATGCTGAGGTGGAAGGGGCAATTCATGGGTTTAATATAGTATTCCTGATCGTCCACTTTGACGGCGGAATACATGTCATCTTTGTAAAAACTGAGGTGACCGCTGGTTTCCCAGAGCTTGCTGCGGCCCAAATGCGGAGAATTGACCAGTTTGTAACCGTGTTTGAGATGTTGATCTTTCCAATAGCTTTCGATCTGATGGCGAATCATGGAGCCATTCGGATGCCAGAGCACAAGGCCTGCACCCACTTCATCGTTGATGGAAAAGAGGTCTAGATCCTTGCCCAGTTTGCGATGGTCACGTTTGGCGGCTTCTTCCAGGAAGAGCAGATAGGCGTTCAATTCTTTGTTCGAGGGGAAGCTGATGCCGTAGATGCGTTTGAGCATCTTGTTCTTTTCATCGCCGCGCCAATAGGCACCGGAGCTTCTGAGCAGTTTGATCACTTTGATCTTGCCTGTGGAAGAGATATGCGGGCCGCGGCAAAGATCGATGAAATCACCCTGGGTGTAGGTGCTGATTATATCAGTATCGGGGATCTCGCTAAGTATCTCAATCTTATAGTTTTCGCCCATCTTGCTGAAGATCTCCACAGCTTCCTGTTTGCTGAGTTCTTTGCGCTGGTAGGGAAGGTCCTGGGCGATGAGCTCTTTCATGCGTACTTCGATCTTGGCCAGGTCCTCATCTGTGAAGGATTCTTCGCGATCAAAATCGTAATAAAAGCCCTGCTCAATGGACGGACCGATGGTCACTTGCACCTCTGGCCAAAGCTGTTTCACAGCCTGCGCCATAAGGTGCGCGGTGCTGTGCCAATAAAGCTCTTTACCGGCCTCAGTCTTGAAGGTGTGAATCACCACGCTGGCATCACGATCGATCATGGTGCCGATATCTACCAATTTGCCATCTATTTCAGCGGCCACGGCTGCATCAGCCAGGCGCGGGCTTATCTCTTTTGCGATATCCAGAGCGCTGATTGCGGCCGGATATTCCTTTGTACTTCCATCTGGAAGGCTAATGATTATAGACATATCATCTCCATTAAGTTAGAGTTTCTTGCATCAATCCAGAAGTGCAGAATCTTGTCAAGTGCGCTCTTTCGGCAGGTCTTTTCCGCGAAAGCTCTATCCGAGACTGGGAGTGCTTTGTCAAAGGTCAACTAAGTTTACACCGTAGCAGGTCCTGCGTCCAGGTATCTGCAAATCTGGGTAGTCAAGCCCAGGGGGAGGTTCAGCAAGTGGAATTTCTTTCCTGAACTGCTTTCCAGCTCTTCCCAATTAAGGTGGCCATCGTGGATTCTCACGGCAATATCGTGTGGCGATTCATCCATAAAGAGGAATAGGGATTTCATGCTTCCCGTTTTACCGGCTTTGACCTCGATGGGGTACATCTTTCCCTGGTAGATTATCACAAAGTCCACCTCAGCGATGGAGTTGCGGGCTTCTCTTTTCCAGAAGGAAAGCTGGTAGCCTGTCCGAGAAGCGATAGCTATAAGCTGCTGACCCACCAAGTTTTCCATGGCCTGTCCTTTGTAAACGGAATTGAGACTTTCTTTCATGAAGTATTGAGCAGAGATTCCGGCTTGCACATTCAGGATGCCGGTATCGATCATTAGTAGCTTAGGACGTCTGGTCTTTTTGGGGATAGCCGGCAATACAGAAGATGTGTAAGGATAAAGCAAGGTGTAAAAAGACGATCTGGTAAGCAGTTCGAAGGCATTTTTGATGGATTGACTCCGGAAAGAAGAATGTCCGAAGCCCTCAAAACTGATCTGTTTGCCCACTTCCGCATAAGCAGTATCGAAGATGTGTCTCAGCACCGAGACCTGGTCTGAGGTTTGGGCATATTTTATGATATCATCCTGGTAGGAATAATGGATATTGACAAGGCAGTTTTGCACCGGAACGATGTTGTTTTCTTTAGTCCAAATTCTCACAGCCTCAGGCATGCCTCCCACTAATGCATACTGCTGAAAGTATTCTCTCAAGCTGGATAAGGCATAATCCGGCAAGGTTGATTTTTGCATGAGATCAAAAAGAGCGTCTGCTCCGCTGGCCAGTAAAAACTCTTCAAAATTGAGGGGATACATCCACTTGAACTCAATCCTGCCTACCGAGATTTCAAGCTTTTGCTGATACAGATAAATCTCCAGAAGCGATCCTGCTGCGATGATATAGAGCTCCGGCATCTCTTCATGAAAGAATCTCAAACTCTTCAAAGCGTTGCTGGAGCTCTGCACTTCATCAATAAAAAGCAAGACTTTGCCACTATGTTGCTTCACATTCTTGTGCAATAAAATGGCGTTGTAGAGATTCGTGATAGTGCTAAAGCTGGAGAAGACATCCTTATCCGCAGGTAATTCCAGGTTAAGCTCAATGAAGGTGTCAAAATCCTGGGCAAACATACGCACGGCCGTGGTTTTGCCAACCTGGCGTGCACCTCTGAGCATCAGCACTTTGCGATAATCTGACTTTGCCCAGTGCCGCAATTCTGCTAAAATCTGGCGATAAAACATGGTCACCTCACTCATTTCATAACTGATGTCAGATAAGTGATATAGATAATGCTGTCAAGCTAATTCTTCACATGAAGTCATCCAGATACAAGGGTGTTTTGGACATGAAGTCATCCAGATACAAGGGTGTTTTGGACATGAAGTCATTCGGATGCAAGGATGTTTTCAATATGCTTCATCGAAACTGGGGATTTAGGGGGATGAAATATCGAACGGATATGATAGAGTCATAGGGCAGATTAGAAATGGAGAGAAGCCAGATTATTAAATCAACTTGACAAAATAGTCACTGCGGAAAACTGTAACGAACGATTAATAGCTAAAATTGAGCTTTAAGAGCCATAGTGCTAAAAGACTCTGTTTATTGGTTCACAGATATTCGTTGTTACTAAAAGGTAAGGAAAAAATGATTCTAGCATTGGTGTTATTCTGGGTATCATGGCTAATAGTGGCCTATCATCTCTTTGGTTATGGATTCATTCTGTACGTCATTAACCGGTTCAAAAAGACAGAATCGTCCGTTGATACGGCTATCGCAAGCTACCCGACGATTATCGTGCTGTGCGCAGCGTTCAATGAAGAGAAGGATATTGAGGCCAAGATCTTGTCCTTCCTGGCGCTGGATTATCCCAAAGACCGCATCAAAATGATCGTTATATCGGATGATTCCACCGATAAAACCAATGAGATTGTCTCTCGATATACCACAGACTCCAATGTGGAGCTGATAGTCCAAAAACCAAGGCGTGGCAAGCAATCTGCGCACAATATGGTGCTTCCTCAGCTCGATTGCGATTATGTCTTGTCCACCGATGCCAATTCCATCTTTGCCCCTGATGCGGTGATGCTCTTAGTGAAAAAGATGCTGTCGAATCCCCAGCTTGGTCTGGTTTCCGGAGAATTGCGGCTGGTCAAAGCCGGCGAAAAGCAATCCGGAGAAGGGCTCTATTGGCGTTACGAATCCTTCCTTAAGAAGATGGATAGCGATTTCAAATCTATCATCGGTGCAAATGGCTCGATATTCTTGATCCGCAGGGAGCTATTCACAGAAGTAGATCCCCAATCTGTGGATGATTTTGAACGCACGCTGATCGTGCTGAAAGAGGGCTATCTTGCAGCTTATGAGCCTCTGGCCATCGTAACTGAAGAAGAAACCGAGAAGGCCAGCCAGGAAATATCACGCAAAATCCGCATCATCACCCAAGAGTGGCATGCCATGCAGAGGAATAGATCCTTGCTAAACCCTTTCCGCTTTCCGGAGATTAGCTTTATACTCTTCTCGCATAAATTGATACGCTGGCTCTTATTTGCTTTTGTCTTGACCGGATTCTTCAGTTCTGCTTTCCTGTCTTTTATGTTGTTTTACAAGCTGACGTTTATTCTGCAGATAGTCTTTTACGGGCTTGGGCTCATTGGTTTGGCTCTGCAACACACTGGGATTCATATCCCTTTAACGGGTATTGCTACTTACTTTGTGGCAATGGTATACTCTTCAGCCGTTGCACTCAAGAACTATATCACCAACAAAAACTTCGGAATGTGGAAGCCTATCCGATGAGGAGTACATAAGTCATGAATATATTCATTACTGGCAGTAACGGCTTTGTGGGATCGCAACTGATGCGGGAGCTGGAGCATAAAGGTCACGAAGTGATCGGCATAGATATCAGCGATCAGTGCAATGCCACCAAACACGAGAGCACACTTTCCGGCGACATACGTGAGAAAGCGGACCTGGATAGAGTCTTCTCTACATTCTCTGCGCAGCATGGCTCAGGTATTGACCTCATCATCCACTGCGCAGCAGCCAAGCATGATTTTGGTATCAAACGCGAAGAGTATTTTAGCCACAATGAACTGGGGACCAAAGTCCTTCTTGATTTTGCTACCCAGCACAAGATAAACAAGCTCGTCTACCTCAGCACCGTATCCGTTTTTGGTCACCCCAAAGGCAGATCTGATGAAGAGACCTCCTACAACCCTGACCATCCTTATGGCGAATCAAAGCTGGCTGGTGAACTCCTCTGTATAGAATGGCAAAAGCAAGATCATGCCCGCGAGTTAATCGTCCTGCGGCCCACAGTGATCTATGGCCCTCACAACTTTGCCAATGTGTACAATCTGATCGATATGTTGCACCGCAGACCCATACTGACCATCGGGAATGGCGATCATATCAAGAGCATTGTCTCGCTCAATACCATTTTGGGGATGATAGACTTTTCGCTCTCATTACTAAAGCCGGGCTTTCAACACTTTAACTGTGTGGATGAACCTTATATCTCGCTGAGAGAGCTGATGCTGCTGGTGGCGGCAAATCCCGGTTTCAAGATGCCGAAATTCACTATTCCCCTTGGTCTGGCGATAGGCATCGGGATGATCTTTGATGTCCCCGCCAAGCTCTTTTCTATAGACTTGCCTATTAATAGCGACCGTATGCGCAAATTTGCCACTGCCACCTATTTCTGTGCCACCAAGATCCGTAAGGCAGGATATGTCCAGATCCAGAGCATCGAAGACAGCGTCTCTGAAATGTGCGCCTGGTACATGAACAAACAAAAAGACAGAGCTTAGGACAGCACAGTAAGGGGAGTCCCGCATAGGGTACTCCCCCTGTCCTTTTCATTTGTTGCGGATCATCCTGAGACTATTGAAGATCACCAGCAACGTGACCCCCACATCCGCGATAATCGCTTCCCAGAGTCCGCTGATTCCTGTGACTCCCAAGACCATCACAATGATCTTGATGCCCAGAGCTAGTATGATGTTTTGCCACACGGTGTTGTTGGTGCGACGGGAGAGTTCAAAGGCCTGCACGAGCTGTTCGGGCTTGTCGTTGAGCAGCACGATATCCGCGCTTTCGATCGAGGCCTGAGCTCCGATGGCTCCCATGGCGATTCCGATGTCGGCCCGAGCCAACACTGGAGCGTCGTTCATGCCGTCTCCGCTGTAGGCTACCAGACCGATGTGTTCGGCCATTATCTCTTCCAGAGCGTGCAATTTCTCAGCGGGCAAGAGTTCGGCTTTATAACCGTCCAGATTAAGCTCCTGCGCCACATTTTCCGCTTTAGCCTTGCGATCTCCGGAAAGCATATACAGCTTCTCCACACCAAAAGAGCGGAGTTTCGCCAGGCTCTCAGCCATATTATCTTTGATTTCATCGCTGAAAGTAGCAGCACCTAGATAGCGGGAGTCCACGGCTACATGCACTGCGCTCACGGATGAGGTATCTAGATGGGCATCGATGCCATAGGAGCCGATAAACTCCAGATTACCAGCCAGATAGACCTTGCCAGCATAGCTCAGCTTGATTCCTTTTCCGGGGTATTCCTTGTGATCCTTCAGCAGTGCGTGATCAAATTCAAAAGACAGCGCTGATTTCACTGCCAGGGCAAAGGGGTGATTCGATGAGTATTCACAGAGCCACAGGGCCTCTTTGAGCTCTTCTTCATTGGTACCTGCAGTGGGCAAAAGCTGCGTCAGGCTCAGTTTCCCGGTGGTGATGGTTCCGGTTTTATCGAAGACAATGCTCTTTATCTGCCTGAGTGAATCCAGAAATACTGAGCCTTTGAAGATGATCCCCTTGCGTGCGGCCAGACCGATGCCGATGTAATATGTGAGTGGGATGGAGATTACCAGGGCGCAGGGACAGCTTACGATGAGGAAGACCAGGGCGCGTTTGAACCATACATCTGCCGGAAAGCCCATGATGACCGGAATGAGGAAAACCAGCACAGCCAGACCTACGACCACAGGTGTGTAGATCCTGGCGAATCTGGTGATAAAACGCTCCTGACTGGATTTTCGAGCGCTGGCGTTGTCGATCATAGCCATAATCCGGGCTACCATGCTTTCGCCTTCGCTTTTCAGCACCTCGATCTCCAGGAGTCCGCTTTGATTCAGGCATCCGGCAAAGATCTCAGCTCCGGGCTCCACCAGCAGAGGTTCGGATTCCCCGCTCACACTGGAGGTATCCAGGGTGCTTTCACCTTTCAGGATTCTTCCATCCAGGGGAATGCGCTCTCCGGGATAGACGAGGATGATATCGGAAGGATTGACCTGGGATAACTTCAGATCCTTGAGTCCACCGGCGTCTTTTACATGCGCCTTCTCCGGCTTCAATGAGACCAGTGAACTCACTGCCTTGCGGCTACTTGCCATGGCTTTGGATTCCAGAAACTGCCCCAGTTCATATAGCGCCATCACCGCGATGGCTTCCGTATATTCACCCAGATACATAGCGCCGATACTGGCAATGCTCATCAGAAAATGCTCTGCCATGAGCTGTTTGGAGGTTACTTCCTGGTAGGCGCCATGCAAGACTCTTCCCGAGACCAAAAGATAGGCCACAAAAGACAGAGAGATAAAGAGCACCTGCCCCAGAGGCAGAAGCGTATTCAGTAGCCAGATCAGGAGGCCGGCGTATATAAACCAGACATAATTGCTCCTTTTATGCTCGTGATCAGAGCCCGCCGCCGCAATTTTGACCCCGGGTTCGATGCCGGACGCGATCTGATTCAGACGGTCCAGCACGTTTTCGGCAGGATTCTCATATTGAACGATCAAGCGTCTATTCATAAAGTCCAGATTCACCTGGCTTACTTCGGCGAGATTGGCAATCTCCCTTTCGATCTTGGCACTGCAATTCGCACAATCCAGATTGTGTACATCATATTCGCGGATGGTCATGCTTCCTCCCCGATGTGTTCCAAAGCCACGTCGAACAAACTCTGTATATGCATATCCTCCAGTGAGTAGTATACCACAGTACCTTCCTTTCTGGTCTTGACAAAGCGGCTGAGTCTCAAGGTTTTGAGCTGATGGGAAACTGCCGATTGTCCCATCTTGGCCAAGCTGGCCAGATCCGCTACGCAAAGTTCGGAACGCGACAGGAAATACAAGAGCTTCAAGCGCGAGGGATCTCCAAATACCTTGAAGAATTCCGCCAGCTTTGCTATCGTATCATCTGTGGGCAATTGGCCCAATATCTTATCTATCTCTTCTTCAGAGATCAGCTTACATAAACATTTATCGATCATCCTAAACTCCTATATGAATGTGTGTTCATATATAGAATAAGCAGGAATCTCTTCAAGACAAGCTTGACATATAATCCCTGCAAAAGATTGTGGGAATATGAAGACTACACAAGAGCTTCGGATAATAAAAGGAGAGAGTTTATGACAGCACTTCAGTTTCATGCTTTTAGCATTCCATTGATTATTGGACCCTTTGTTATGGGAGTTTATGCTTTCATAGCAATGTATCGCAAGGTGAAAATCCACAATCTGGAGACCTGGAAAAAGGCCAGTATCGAAAGTAATCTGACTAAAAGTGAATTTATAGCGCGCACTCAACAACTTTGTGCCGGCAAGGGATATTTCCTACTTGATATCATCCAGTCAGATGATTCGGTAAAAGCGGTGATCAAAGAAGCCCCAACTGTGTTGTGGGGGTTTGGCCAATTCTATTGTATCGAATACAGGCCCACCCAAAAGCCCAAAGTAACTGTGTATGCGAGAAGTGGAGTTTTTAAATGGGCTATCAATAAGTCTGCCTTCCGCAATGCTGTGAACGCATTTGCAAAGCTTGATTGATCAGAGGATCTTAACGCTATTACCTTTCTTTTCAAGATACTCCGAGCGCAGCAAGGTATAAACATACTGATCGTATTTCTCACCCCCGAGCCAGTAATGGGCACGGATCTTACCATCCAGAGTAAAACCGGAATTTTCCAGCAATCTGATAGACGGCGTATTGTATGAGCTAGTTTCAGCATAGATTTTATGAAGAGGCCAGAAGAATTCTCTATCAAAAGCCATAGCCATACATAAACCCATGATTACGGTCCCATAACCTTTATATCTGTTCTCTGCAGGAAAGTAGTAACTAAGCTCTGCACGTTTATTTCTGCAATTGAAATCTCCAAGGCGAGTATACCCCAGATACTCATTGTTGGTAGTATTCTTGAGCATAAAGATTAAATCGCTTTCAACAAGCTCAGGGAAACGTTCTAAAAAGGAAAGCCAGCGATCTTCGCTATATTCATTTTTCCCCGGCATTACCGGCTGGAAGCAGAATCGATCCTTTTCGCCCTCATTAATTTGCCACATGTAGAACAGTTTAATTATTTCCGGATCCTTTTGAAGCTGCTCCAGCGCATAGATCTGTCCATTTATGCTTGCTACATTTTCCATTCTAATCCCCTTTATCTTTGAAATTATATATGGGTTTTAAGGTTTCTATAACCTCAATAGTGTCTTCAAGTTCTGCTATCACCCTTTTAGGATTCTTATACGCCATCGGGGCTTCATCTATAGTATTTCTATTCACGCAAGTCGTATAAATCCCTTTCATACTATTTTGAAAGTCTTGCATATTGATCTCTTTTCTTGCTTTATTACGGGACATGATCCTGCCGGCACCATGCGCAGAGGAGTAATTCCAATCCGCATTTCCTTTTCCTGATGCAATAATGCTTCCAAAAGACATATTCATCGGTATGATAACTTGTCTAGTAAGCTCAGCATTTATAGCCCCTTTCCTAAGAATCATCCTGTCGTCTATATAATTATGCACGGTAGAAAGCTCTCCTAACACCTCCCAATCCATTCCTCTTCTAATAGAATCCGCTATAGCTGCTCGATTGATGCTGGCATACTCTTGGGCAATGCGCATATCTCTCAAATAGTCTTGCATCAAGTCGCCTTCCAGATAGCAATGCTCTTTCTTGATATCGAGCCCCAGATCATCGCAATAAATCTGAGCTAGTTTTTGATAGTATTCTGCTATCTCCAAACCGAACTTTCTACTCCCGGTATGGATAGATAATGCATATTGACCATTTTTCCTTCTACTCAATTCAATAAAATGATTACCTCCCCCTAAGGTGCCAACAGAGTGTTCGGCCCTTTTCACATCTGCTCTGTCTTGCATTTCATGGATCTGTTTGGGGAGATGATTTGCAAACACATGCTTAGTTTTTCTGATCCGAAATCCAGAAGGCACATTGTGTCTGATGACTTCATCCAGTTGTTCCAAGTTTATTTTATCTTTGCCTAAATGATTGACCAACAGCCCACAACCTATGTCCACTCCTATATAATATGGCACTACTTTATCTCTGATAATCATGGTAGTGCCTATCACGCAGCCTTTTCCGGCATGAGCATCGGGCATGATTCTTATGTGTGCCCCTCTGCCGGCGGGAGCATCTGCCATCTCAATAATTTGCTGAGTAGTTGCCTGATCCAAGCTGTCTGTAAACACTCTGACGATTTCTTCTTTGGGGGTAACGAGGTCTATATACATTTTTTCTCCTATCAATCAGGGCAGAGAACCAGCTTTGCCCCTGTTTGGTATTTCTGACGGGAATAGAACCCGCATGTTGTTAGCTATCTGGGGATTATAGTCCCTTGTGTCTTCCTATGCCACCACAGCAGCCAATCTAAGATCCTCTGCTCATACGAGACATTATCAGGATAACAAAAGATATAGCTCTGTCAAGAAGTAAAATTCATGTGTATTCTCTCATTGATCATCCAAGCGGGTGCATTTGTATGCTAGCTATCTTTTTAGAGAGTGATTTTGTCTTTTATGACGGCACCATCCCTGCACATTCCATATCTCTTCCCCAACCCTTTAACGTAGTATTAACGGGCTTTCAATTCGAGATGACTCGAGATTCCAAGTCATCTCGAGTCGAAAGCGAATTAGAATCAAATTGAAGCCACCTCTGACAAGGGGGAAAGCCCCGGCTGATCAGCTCAGATATTTACAGGTGGCAGTCTGGCGGACAACCTGAGCGATGAAGCTCAGGTGCTTGATCTGTATAGGAAAGATTAGCAGAGGCTTAGATCACTGCCGAAAGCCAATTCCGGTTTCTGGAGCTATCCTCGGAGCGTCTGAAGCCTTTATTGTATTTGGCGCGCCGTTCGTCAAAGCGGGTGATGCTTTGCTCAAGAGCTCTGCTCCAGCGCTCGCGCTCTAGCGTGATATTCTGTTGGTAACTGTTCAAGAGACTGCCGGCACGGGCGATGAAATCCATAAAGGGATATTCTTCGGCCCAAAAGAGCAGGAGATGGGTGACATCCACTTCGGGGAAGTCGCGGCGGCTGTCGCTGAAATCTATGAAGTAGTATTTACTGCCTGCCAGGAGGATGTTTTGGGGCTGATTATCGATATGGCAGAGGCATTTATCAGCTTCGAGAGTAAAGGCGTGAAAGGCTGCCAGAGCCGCGCCCAGATCTGTAGTCGAGAAGTTCGGCTGATCCAGATAGGCTTGTCCCTTTATGCGTTTTGTGGTGATATAGTAAAGCTTTTGGTCCATGACCTCCGCATCGCCGGCAGAGAGCAGATCTGGCACGTGAGGCGGGGCCAGGTGATAAACCTGCAGCTCCCGGTCGAAAAGCTCTTTATCGGTAAAGAGCTTTGACACCACGTTCGGATAAGTAATCAGAGCAGGAATATCCTGGTTCAATCCAGGGATATCCTTTCGATGCGATTTTGTTTTAGCATAGGCACGATGAGTTCATTGCTGAGCGCGTGATAATAGATATCGGCTGCGCCTTCATAGTCTTTCAATTTTGTGATGAATCTGTTTTGTTCCTGGGGGATTTCGATAATCATGCTTTCGGCCCAGGAGCTGAAGTAGATGCGTCCCAGATCGTCGATGGCGATTCCATCCAACCCTGAATAAATGGTATCCATGAAGATAGTCGTTTCTTTGCTGCGCACGTCCAGGCTGAGAATGGGGGAGTGGGTGCTATTGTTTACCACCAGCATCTGCCAGCGGGGACGATCGTAAACGATGCCATTGGGCTTGCTGAGTAGTGGACTAATGATCTTTTCCTGGGTTTTGGCAGTGGGGTCGTAGGCATAGATGCAATGTCCCAGGGTATCGGTGATGTAAAGCAGGCCATGTTCGGTGAGCGCGAGATCGTTCAGGCCGGCGGCTCCTTCGATGATGTAGGTATCGATGATGCTGGCCTGGGCCACATCCACCACCTGAATTTGGGTGGGCTCTGTGACATACAATTTGCCCTCGCTCAGGAGGATGCCCTTGGGACTCTTGAAAGCCCCGGGCATGTATGCACTCAGCTTGCCAGCATTGTCCATGGCGATGATGCTGCCATTGCCCACGTTTGAGATCAAGAATCTTTCTCCCACGGGGTCGTAGGTGACGCTCTCAGGCTTGTCCAGGCGCACACCGGTGCGGTTAAGAGCCCAAAACAGCAGTGCTGTCACGATGAGTAAAGCCAGTATAATGAGGATTATTTTCTTCATTTTAATTCCTTTGGTCCCAGGTGCTGCCAGTGGGCCCATCTTTTATTTCTATGCCCAGAGCTTTGAGATCGTCGCGGATCTGGTCCGACTTTGCCCAGTTTTTCTCTGTTCTGGCCTGGGTTCTGTAGCCCAAGATCAGATCGACCAGTGCTTTGGATAGATCAGGCATCTGTTTGCACAGCCTGGTCTCGGGATGCTGGAAAAAGCCCAGGACTTTACCCAGTTTCAGGAGCATGCGGGCTGCATCCAGCCGGTTTTCGGGGCTGGATTTGCTGTTTTTGGCCAGGCGCGCCAGGTCAAAGAGGATGGCGATGGCCCGGGCGGTATTAAAATCATCATCCATGCTTGCGCGAAAATCTTCTTCAAAGCGCAGGCAATCCGGGCAGTTGATCTTCTTTTCAGCAAGATCAACCGGCTCAAAGGACTCCAGGGCTTTGTAAAAATTATCCACTGCTTTATCGCTTTCCACGATCAGTTCGCGGGTAAAATCTATGGGTGAACGGTAGTGTTTGGAAAGGAAGAAAAAGCGAATGGCCTCGGCGTCGTATTCGTCCAGGATATCGCGCGCCGTAAAGAAATTCTTCAGGCTTTTGCTCATCTTTTCGCCATCGATATTCAGAAAGCCATTGTGCATCCAATAGCGGGCCAAAGGTTTGCCGGAGAGGGCCATGGCCTGGGCATTCTCGTTTTCATGATGCGGAAAGACCAGATCGATGCCACCGCCATGGATATCAAAGCTTTCGCCAAGATAGTTCTGGCTCATCACTACGCATTCCGTGTGCCAGCCGGGGCGTCCATTTCCCCAGGGGCTGGCCCAGAAAGGCTCATTGGGCTTGCTGGCTTTCCAGAGGGTGAAGTCCGCCGGATGGCGTTTGCTCATATTTTCGGCTACCCTGGCGCCGGTCTTCTGCTCGTCGATCTTTTTACCGGAAAGCTGTCCATATTCGGGCAGGGAAGTGGTGGCGAAATAGACATCACCATTGGCCTCATAAGCGTGATTCGTCTCCACCAGTTTATTGATCAGAGCGATAATCTCTGGCATCACATGGGTGGCCCGGGGCTGATGAGTGGGCGCTCCTATGCCAAGACGCGCGCAGTCTTCCAGAAAAGCTGCGGCATACTTCTGGGCAACCTCTTGAAAGTCCCGGTTTTCCTCCGTGGCTTGTTCGATGATCTTGTCATCGATATCTGTAATGTTTTGTACGTAAGTAACTTCGTAGCCAATGTATTCAAAATACCGGCGCACGACATCAAAAAAGAGGAAGGCGCGGGCGTTGCCGATGTGAAAGTAATTGTATACAGTGGGGCCGCAGGCATATAGCCTGAGCTGCCCTTCTTTGATGGGGACAAATTCTTCTTTCGTTCTGCTTCTTGTATTATACAGCTTCATTGATGCTCCGTAAATTTATTTATAGATTACCAGGCGTTCGCGCTTTTCGATGCTTTTGCCAGCGCTGGTTTTGGCGCGGACACGGATAAAATAGGTGTTATTTGCCAGGCGGGCTCCAAATTCATCTTTGCCATCAAAGGGAATCTGATTGAACCCCGGACTGGCCAGGGTCTTGATTCTGCGAATGCGTTTGCCACTCATCGTAAAGACGTCCACGGTGATATCAGAGGGTTCCGAGATGATGAAAGTAATGTGTCCCTCTTTTTTGATAGGATTGGGATAGATGAGCAGGTTTTCCAGGGATATGGCGCCTGATTTTTTGGCCACAAAGTGTACCTCTGCCACCTGGGGCAGGTTTTGATTGTCAAAGGCGATGATCTGGACTCTGTGCGAGCCTTCAGCAAGCTTTGGCATTGGATAGGTCAAGGTGCCGTGGGTGTGGGAATCCGTATCATACTCAAAGTATTCGGTGACAGAAATGGGATTCAGGGAATTGTCTATCACCAAAAGGATGTTGTGTCCGGCACTGCTGGTGAGATTGATGCCATTATCATCCGAGATTTTGGCATAAAGCAGAGGAGATGTACCTACCGTATCTCCATCCCGGAAGTCATAAGAGCCCAGATAGATAGAGATTTCAGGGGCAGATTCGTTGACCCCGGAATTGGGCAAAATCTCGCTGGAAAGTGGCAGGGGATGATAGTAAGTCACATAATCCTGTGCACTTGCTTCATCCCAAAGATAGCTGAGCACGAGGCCAGTATTGCCGCTGACGACATCATCCGGTACGTAGAACGCTGCAAAAAGATCGGAATCTTCTACGGAGACTGATCCCCTGAAGATCTGCGGTCCTCTTTGGCTCACCTGGTAAGGGCCGACAGCATAATTGCGATTGCTCTCAAAGGCCAGAAATTGGGCCTTGCCGTTCAATCCCGAAGGGCCAAAATTGCCGCTAAACTGGGCATTTTGTCGGGGATGGAGTGCGGTGATTTCCGGGCTGAGATTTTCCAGAGCAAGAGTCTTTACTCGCGCAGGCGGGACGACGCGCAGATATGGATCGCCCAGGATCGCATAGACCAGGGCGTTATTACTGGAGCTTTGGCTGGAGCCGGTATAGCGGATTTTTGCATCCAACAGAGCTTCTCCCAGGGGATAGCGCAGATTGATCATATTGGGTATAAAGTAGCTCATCAATGAATGATTGGGCCCCGGCCAGCTCACGCGAGTGGCGGCCACAGAGGCGATGGCTCCGGCATTATTCATCATCACAATCTTCTGTCCCAGACTTTCTCGAGCCCAGTGATCAAATGTGCTTACTTCGCAAGAAGCGGCGATGAAAAGGGGCAAAAGATCGCTATTTTGCAAACGTCCTAAATCTGTGGCGACATTGAAGTAATCCTGCATACCCAGGATATCATAAGAACCATGGCCTATGTAATACCACAGCAATTTGCCGCGATTGATCTCATCGATCAAGGCAGCCCGTACCTTGGGTTTGTTCAAAAACTCGTCGAAGTCATATTCGCCGGCAAAGATTTTGGTTTGCAGTACAGCCGGATTCAGCATCGTGGAGAGATCCTGCATATCCCTGGTATGTTGCCAGTCGTTAGTGACATTGCCATTCACATTGTCATCGGCGAGCAGCACCAGCTCGTTTCGCCACAAACCGGGAGTGGGATTCTGGGTGTAACTTTGGAAGTTAGAAAGCATATTGGAGATTTCAACCGCATTGACCACAGGATACCTGCCCACCACGATATCGGGGCGGATGTCATTGGTCAGCATGGCAAAATAGTCATCCGAACAGAACGCATACTTGGGATTTTGGAAGATCATGATTTTGTTCTTGTTTTGGGCCATGCCAGAGTAATTGCGCCAGTCCATCGTGCCTAGTCCTAGCAAAGTAACACCCTGCAGGGCAGGAGAAG
The DNA here is from genome assembly GCA_020532545.1 of Candidatus Cloacimonadota bacterium. Lineage (GTDB taxonomy): Bacteria > Cloacimonadota > Cloacimonadia > Cloacimonadales > Cloacimonadaceae > UBA5456. The sequence continues at coordinate 92,797 of JAJBAW010000001.1, forward strand.
GGGCGTTGTAATAGACATACTTCAGGTATTGGCGGATGGCCGCGGGATCCGGATGCCCGCCATTAAACTGGTTGAAGACATCTTGCTGGAGCACCACTTTGCTGTGGTAACCCCAGTTTTGCTGATACATATCTGCCAAAGCATTGGCCTGATCAAGAAACTCGGCGGGAGTAACGATCACGCTTTGGATGGAGCCTGAAATCTGGCTCAAATCCACTGGGTCCAGCTTTTGGACCGAGACCGGGCTGAAGTATTCATTTGGCCTCGAGATCATGAACTGAGTGGAAGCTCCGCCGGTGGAGGAAAACGAGAATCCGCCTGCAACTTCCGTAATAGGAAGCTGGCTGATCTGGCCGGGGCTGGTTTTCTTGAAAGCTTTTGTTCCGGGGGCAGTACCGATGAATTCATATTTCACAGCCTGTCCCAAAGCGGACAGAGAGGCATTGGCGATATACTGCTGGTTCGTTTTCAGCAGTTTCCGGGAGTAGGTAATCCGGTAATAGTCCAAAAAGAGGTTGTCCACAACGCCCGGCCTGTGTACCCGGATGACGATATGGTTGTTTCCACTCTGGAAAGCTGAGGTTTTTCTGCTGAAATTGAAGATAAAGATATTGGACCAATTGTGGATATCAACATATGGGTCGGTACTATAGGGGATAACCACGCCATTGACAAACACGCTGATGCCATGAACGAAATTGGAGCTGATATATTCCTTTTGCATGCGAAGCTCCAGGGTCTGGCTCTTGCTAGAGTCCAAATCCACCAAGTTTACATCAAAGGCATAATCGAGGGTGGAGGAGCCAAACATCCGGGTCATATACCAGGTAAAACCTTCCTGTCTATACAGATGCTTTTCTTCTTCCACATGGACCACTTGCGGGTGAGAATTCACTGTTTCATTCACGGACCCAGGGGTATCTTCCATCTGAATACGGAGCGGTGGCTGCTCAAAATTCCCGGCAAAGGTGAGCCAATAAACGGCGTTTTGCGAATAGGGATTATGATAGGTTTTCGTCGTAGTGATATTCGCAGTGTCTTCTATACATAGGACTGCATTGATGTCATAGCCGCTGCGGTTTGAGCCATGAAAGAGGATATAGTCCGAGGAATCGAAGCTGCCATCTTCTTCGCCCACTACCTGAATAGGAACCTCGGTGAATTGCTCGCCGGCGTAGGCTGCCTTGAGCGGCAAAACCTTGCCAAAAGTGCTGAAGATGCGGAAGCTCTGGGGGTCGATCTCCGAGATGGGGAATCCCGTGAGTTGGGAAGGATTGATGCGATACATGCCGGCTTTGTCGGTTTCCAGCCTTATCCACCAGGGGGAGCGGGAGAACTCGGCAAAATTGACCTGGGCACGCTCTGTGCTGTACCAGGACTGGGCATCCTCTGAGTTCAACAGTTGCTGCAGGACGCGGGTGGACATGGGGTCATTCCGCAGGGGGCTTTTGGCATCAATATCCCCTTGGAGAGTGATCTGCAATCTGGCAGTAGTCATTATGTCCAGAGTTTTATCGCCATCATAGCGGAAGGGGCTCAGCACAAAAGGCACAAAGCTATGTCCACGGAACAGGCCGGGCTCCAGCTTTTGGATGCTGTTCCTGTCTGCCATGCGGTACAGTTCTTCATCGATCTCATATTTATAGTCCGAGATGCCGTCCCGATTGATGATCTGGGGGACAGGGCTGAGGCGGCTGGGCAAAACCAGGCGGGTCTGGGTGCTGGATATCAGGGAGAAAGTTGCGTTTCCATTTGGAGGGATGCCGATCTTAAACTCCAGCTCCGGCAGGGAGGGCTGGCCCGGCTCCTGTGGATATCCGGCCTCATTCATCATGATGCTGGAAAAGCCCTGCAAGTCCTGAATATCATATTCATCCAGGCTATAGTCCACGATCATCTGGCGGCCTGTGCGTTCGACTACAGTGAATTTGGCCATAGCAATGCCGCAGGCCAGCAGCAAGATGGCGATTATTGTAAGGCGTTTCATCGGTCTTTCTTGGGGGTAAATATCTTCTCCAGTGAATATATCAGCAGGTAGAATATCCCCGTAAAGATGAATATTCCCAGCATGCCCTGGCCCATAATCCAGAGCGATTCTTGCACGACATCAAATCTTGTAAGCATCATGTATAGCATTATGTTACCTCTCATATTTGCTAAGGTTTGCCGCTGGATAGTATCATCAAACGGCAAATCTGTGTGATGACAAACACTTCTGTTTGTCTTTCTGACAATTTAGTCAGAAACTGCGAAAATTCAAGTGAAGACTTTTCCTGGCTCTGTTTTAGAGCACAGAGGCCAGGCCCAGCGCCATGCACAGCATCTTGGTTTCACCATCATCGGCTCTGGAGGGGATTAAAATCGGGGCCTTGGTGCCCATCACCACGTGGGCTACGCGGTATTTGCAATAGTAGGTGAGCATCTTGCCATAGATGTTTCCGGCTTCGATATTGGGCACGATCATGATGTCGGCAGCGCCGCCAACCGGGCTGGTAATGCCTTTCATCTGGGCGGCAACAAGATCCACGGCGTTATCAAAAGCCAGAGGGCCTTCGATGATGCAGCCCGCAATCTGCCGGCGTTCGTTCATTTTGGCGATCAAAGCGGCATCTATGGTTGCTGGCATCTTGGGATTCACCACTTCCACGGCTGAAAGTATTGCTACTTTGGGATTGGGATTCCCCAGAGAATGGGCTACTTGCACCGCGTTTTTGATGATGGCGATCTTTTCCTTCAGTTCGGGCAGGATGTTTATGCCGCCGTCGCTCATTAGCTTGATCCCATCGGGGTGTTCATAGGCCAGGACATCCGAGATTACTTCACTGATGCGCAGACCCTTTTCTTTGTCCAATACTGCTCTTAAGAGCGTAGAAGTTTCGGTCTTGCCCTTCAGAATCAGATCGCCTTTGCCCTGATTGATCAGTTCCACTGCGCGTGCAGCCGCGGCTGTCAGATCAGTGCCGGTATCCACGATCTCAAAGCTATGGGCATATTCCGGGGACAGCTTATCCAGTAGGTCCTGAATGGCTTTGGCATCTCCCACCAGGATGCTGTCTGCCAAACCTTCTTTCTTGGCCAGGATCGCGGCGTCCAATACACTCTCGGTCTGGGCTGCGGCGATTACCACTGTGCCTCGTTTGGCCTCTTTTACCCTTAGGATCATTTCGTCAAAATTCTTTATCATAGCCAGAGCTCCTTATATGGTTTAATAATCGTAGTGTTCAATGAATTCGTCCACAAAGGCGTCTTCCTCTGGCTTCATCTCCACCAGGATCTTCTTGAGCGCTTCTTTCTGGATCTGGCGGACTCTTTCACGGGAGAGTCCCATTACTTCGGCGATCTGAGCGAAGTTCTTGGTTTCATGCTTGTCATTCAGACCAAAGTAGGTACGGATGATCTCAGCTTCTCGATATTCCAGCTTGTCTATGGCTTTGTGAATACGCTTGTTGAGGCGTTCTTGCTCATAGAACTGCTGCGGATCGAGGGCATCTTTATCATGCATGAGATCGCGGGTAGTAAAATCCTGAAAATCGTTGGTTTTGAGCACGTCATCATAGGAGGAAGTATCCGGAATCTGGCTTTTGATGAGCTTAATAGACTTTTCGGTGATATTAAGACGATCTGCGATCTCCTCGGTGCTGGCTTTACGCCCAGACTCTGTATAGACACGCTCTCTGGTGGCTTTGATCCTGTGTGCGGTGCTGGATTTCCCCAGAGGGACCCGAATGAGCGATGACTTCTCGGATACAGCCAGCGTAATGCGCTGTTTGATCCACCAAATGGCGTAAGAAATAAGCTTGATGTCCTTGTCCGGATCAAACTTCTCAATGGCTTTGATGAGGCCGATATTGCCTTCGCTGATTAGCTCAGACAAAGACAGGCCTCTGTTTTGATAGCGGGCAGCGATCTTCACCACAAACTTGAGATTGGCCTGAATCAGTTTGTTCATGGCCTCAACATCTCCAGCTCTGGCTTTGGTGCCCAGTTCATGCTCCTCTTGACGAGAGAGCGGCTTAAAGGTTGAGATATCTTTCAGATAGCTCTGCAGCGCCTTATCGGCAAAAACACTTTCTTTCCTCATTCCTCTTGGCATAAATGCCCCCTTAATCTAAAGGTAGTACCTTACGAGGGTTAATGGCTTTACCCTTGATCCGGTATTCAAAATGCAGATGAGACCCAGAGGCGTTACCCGTGGAGCCTGTCATGGCTATTTGCTGTGCTTTCTCCACTTTATCCCCTACTTTTACCAAATTCTTTTCGTTGTGCGCATACACGGTCATCACAAAATCCGGGTGTTCCAAAACCACCACATTTCCGTAAGCTCCCTGCACTCCGGAATATACCACAGTGCCGTCCAATACGGCATAAATGGGAGTGCCGTGTTTGGCCCCGATATCGATCCCTTTGTGAGGTTTGCCATTGCGCAGTCCATATTCGGAGAGTACTTTGCCTACCACAGGAAGTACCAGATCATTGCGGATCTTGTCTTTCCTCAGCAGATCTTCTTCGGTAAGGCGATCCATCGTGGTCTGATCCACCGGCCTGGGGCTTCCGGCTATTCCGGCAATATAGATCTTTTGCCCTACGTTCAAGTTGTTTGAAGTCAGCGAATTAAGGCGTTTCAGTTCTTCCACTGTGGTGTCGTTTTCTTTGGCAATACGAAACAGCGTATCCTTGGGTTGAACTATATAAACTTTTTCTATGATCACGGTCTTTTCTTCCGGTTCATCGATTGGGGCTGAGATACTGAGCTGGTCTGGATCGACAAGAGTTTCCTGCTGAGCTGCAGGGGTAGAGGCAGGGTCTTTGATGATCACCCGCTGTCCGGGATAGATAGACACGCCGGCATCGGCAAAGTCGTTCCACGCGATCAGGTCATTCATAGTGATATTGTGCTTTTTGGAAATCTGGTAGAGATTGTCCCCGCGTTGGATCTCATAGAAGAAATCTGCCGATAGGGAAGAGCGCGAGATACGTGGGGCAGGTCTTTCCGGGCTGAGGGGAGGGCTTTGTACTGCCGGTGTGCTTGGCACTGCAGCCGGAGTATTTTGTGGAACTGCAGCGGGGCTGGCTGCGGCCGGAGCAGGGGTCTTGGGCTTCGGTTTGGCCTTTACTTTCAAGACTTGACCGATAGATAGACTGGAATTGCTCAGGTTATTCAGTTCCTGGATCTCTTTTGCGCTCATATTGTACATGCGGCCCAAGGCATAAAGGGTATCTCCCTTTTTCACCACGTGATTCTGCGTCTGAGCCCATGCCACAAGGGGCAAAAGGGTCAGCAGCAGCATGAGCCAGATATAACTATAGAATTTCAAAATCATTATACTCTTTGGGTTTATCTATTCGTTCAGCTTTCAAGGTTTCCACACGTGAGAATACATTGCCACGCCGCAAAAGTTCGCAGTAAACGTTCATAAGATCGTCTTCTGCATCGGCTACTATACGCACAGAGCCATCTGGATGGTTCTGTACATAGCCTCTAAGACCCAGTCTCAGAGCATGCTTTTTCGCCAAATGGCGAAAGCCAACGCCTTGTACGCGTCCTTGTAGTATTATCTCCCATTGTGGCATATTTACTCTCTTCAAGCTGTTTGAATCTTTCTATTTTAGCTCGTGATATTTGTCAAGGATTCGTTTTGACGTACTCAATGGGAACGAGCCAGCAGAGCTTTGTAGCTTGCCTGCAGCAGCTATAGATTTAAGAGATAGTTCAGCAAGCAATCTTTTGGGCTCTCTTCTACATAGAATCATAAAACTTAGGCGCTTATACTGAGCGGGAATCAAAATTCCGCTTTCAGCTCCCGCAGCATCAGATCGCGCATGGCCAGATGCGGATTTTTGCCATTGTATAAGATTTCGTAAACCTGGGTCACGATAGGCATATCTATGCTCAGCTTTTCTGCCAGTTGATATACGCTACGGGTGGTCTCCACACCTTCGGCGACCATTTTCATGGTGGATTGAATCTCAGCCAGGCTTTTGCCCTGGCCGATCTGATAGCCCACAAAGCGGTTGCGACTATGAGGGCTGATCGCAGTAGTGATCAGATCTCCAATGCCAGATAGTCCCAGAAAAGTCTCTTGTTCGGCCTGCATTGCTGCGCCAAAACGGCTGATTTCCACGATACCCCGTGTGAGCAAAGCTCCCATGGTGTTATCACCAAATCCCAAGCCACTGATGATTCCTGCGGCAATAGCTATGATGTTTTTTACCGCTCCGCCAATCTCTACTCCGGTGATATCCAGGCTGCGATAGGCACGGAAATACTCATTTGAAAAGATTTCCTGCAACCAGACCAAAAGCTCTTCATCGCTTCCGGCTATTACCACTGTGGTAGGCAGTCCGCGTGCCACTTCTTCGGCATGACTGGGTCCGGAAAGCACGCAAATCTTGTGATGGATAGATGGAGGCAGCTCTTCCTCAAGGATCTTATCGATGGTTTTGAGGGTCTTTTGCTCGATCCCTTTCGCCACATTGAGGATAGCCTTGAGCTTGGGGGAGAGCCAGATCTTGTTTACGAGCGCAGGCTCAATACTTTGCAGAGTAGAGCGGATGAATTGTGAGGGAGTGGCCAGCAGGATCAGATCGCTTTGATACTCTGCCACTGTGGCAAAAGAATCTGTAAAGCTCACTGTATCCGGCAGGACCACGTCTTTCAGGAGGACGGGATTGCCGTGATTTTGTCTCAGGCTAGTCAGGAATTCCTGATTAAACTCCCAGACCAGTACCTCATGCTGATTTTCCGCCAGCAATTTTGCCAGAGCCAGGCCCCAGCCACCGCCACCGATGACACAGATCTTCATTGCTTGATCTTTTCGCAAAACTTACAGAGATCTTCATCGCTTTCATCATCGTCAAAATCTTCCTCGTCTTCCTCGTCTTCCACCCAATCCGGGCAAAAGAGCATGTCTTCCTGAAAGTCCCACCCGTCCACATTGGCCAGGCCAAAGCGCTCCAGGGTCTCTTCTTCCCAAAAGGAATAGTGGCAGACTCCGTCTAGATTCGACCACACCAATACAGGTCTTGTATAATGTCTGATCTCGACCTTATGGTTTTCTACCAGGTCGAGAAATTCTCTAATCTTCTTCTTGTCTTTTTCTGCTCTAAAATCCATGATTACCTCAGTTCTTAGAATCTGTAATTCACCGCAGCACAGAGGCGATTTTCGCTGAATTCCTTCAAACGAAGCACACTCGCACTTGGTGATTCTACATTCCTGAAGTTGTGCAAGTAGTCAAGAGATAATTTCCAATCCGGGTGCAGTTTGATCTCTAAACCGGCCTTGGTATTGTAAATATGATAAGTCCGGCCACCGTACCAAGCGCTGTTTCCCTGGTAGTAGCGGTCTTCTTTCGCAAGCTCCAGATAAGGATGCCAGCTTTGCTTTTTTGTGCTTTCGCCGCTAAAGGGCATGGGCCTTAGTCTCAGCACTCCGCGATACATATTGCTATCGTAGCTGCCATCATCTGCATCCAGGTCTTTGTAGCCAGTGTTGTCCAGGCTGCGATAGCTGTACGAACCCTGCAAGGAAAAGGAGGGGAAGCTATAACGGGCACCAAGCTCTGTAGTAAGTCTGCTGCCGTCTGCTTCGGTGAAATACTGGTTGTAATACATATTTTCATAGCGGACATTGCCGAAGGTCGTGAGCTTTTTCAGAGGTCTCACCACCAGCTCTGCCCTGTACAAATTGCGCTCGTAGCTGTATTTCTCGTTTTCGCCAGTGCCGTCGCTATCCGTAAAATCTCTATAATAGATATAAGGATAATAGCCGTACAGAGCGGTCAGGCTCCAATAGTGACGGTCCACACGCATGCGAAGCAGGGCATCATGTCGCTCTTTTTCGGTATTGCTCAGATTTTGGCTGATCTTGCCGGTTACCGAGGGGGTAAATGTCCACCAGCGATAGTGGATAGGATAGCTCAGATCTATGCGCAGAGCGAGCTGCAGATCGTCTGTAGTCTCAACAAAGTCCAGCTTGGGATTATCGTTTTTCCAGCGAGCCAAATCATAATCTGAAAGCTGAAATACGTTATCGGTATATTCCACCGCCAGACCGATTGCTGTTTCGATCTGAGCATGGGCATGTACCAAGCCGATCAGGAAAAACGCGATGCACAGGATAATCGGCCGGAAATTTCTGCGACGGCCCAAAGCTCTGGGGCTGCGAATCTTCTTGCTATCATCGTTTTTCATGTCATCCTGCTGATCGGGATAGACCTCCCGGGTAGATTCCTTGTCTAATTTCAAATCTTCGGTCAAAGTCATCTCATTTCCTTATTTTTGTATGAAGACAGGGCGGGCCATAAACATATGGTCTGTATCTGCCCGAAATTCATATTCACTGCTATTTGCATTATCCGGAAGCTCAATCTTTTTGCTAATGGTGAGATGGCGCACACCCTGGGCGCTGAATTTGGTGGTTCTGGCCAGGCTGAATTCATAGCTTTCCACCTTTTCACCATTGTGATAAAGGCTAAAGGAGGGCAAGCTGCGATCTGTGAGTCTGGCGCGCAGATAGACCACACAGTCCCGGCCGTTATTCAAAGTAAACTTGAAAGGCTGGGTCTGATTGAAGGTATAATACTCACTACTGCTGCCGTTGTGCGCCAGATCGATCATCCCGGCATGGGCTGTGATCTGGCGACTGGGTTTGTGCACCTTCTTGGGTTTGGGCTTGGGTTTGTACATCTCAAAGGCCCGCATGTAGATGCTGCGCTGGAAGCAAAGCACTTCAATGGATTTTGTGCCGGCAGGCAGGTCAAATTCAAAATCTTCATATAAGTAATAGCCGTTTTTGAACTCTTTAAAAGTGAGATCGTAGGGGGTTTCCACTTTATTTATTACGATAATTATGCTGGGTTTACGCAGTTTTTCTATGCCAAAACTGCGCAATTGAATTCTGGCGACGCCTTCGGTTTTGAGGGTCATGCTCTTCTCTGGCAAGCTGCGATAGTACCATTGGCTGGCTTCTTCGGTTTTGCGAATTCTACGGCTTCCGGGATTTTCAAAATCCATGATTCTGGTACGATAATTCTGCGCGAAAGCCAGACTGGCCATCAGGCCGAGCAAGATCATTATAATATGTTTTTTATTCATTAGACTAATCGTCTCCTATAACTCGTCTTCGGTATCCACTATATTGCCCATAAATCTGCGGTCGTGTCGATCGAAGACAATCACCGCGATAATGGCAAGGATGAGGATGGCCAGACAGATGCTGGCTACGGTCACATTATGGATGGTGGAGCTGAGGACTGTGCCTTCTCCCACCACAGGTTTTTCATCAAGAGACAGGCTGAGTTTGTATTTGTGAGCCCAGCGCATGATGCGACGGATGTGCAGAACGTTTATATTGCGTTTTGCCATCTTCATCATCACACCTTCGCGGTCAAATTCGCGCTCTGCCAGCTTGGTATTCAGGCCTTCAGGGATGAGTCTGGCATTGGGCTCGCTGCCCACGTTTGCCAGACCGCCGCCGATATTTACAAAAAGGCGGTATCTGCTATCGGCATCGATCATTTTGTCATAAGCCTGCATACGCAGATCAACGTTTTCTTCCAAACTGCCGCCCATGATGAGGGGCACGTTGTTTCTGGTCATGGCTTCGCGCAGGGCGTTCATTCCGTAGTCGGAAAGCCCTATTCCTCTGTCCTCACTACCGCCGATGGAGGCATAATTTGAACCAAAGGAAAGCACACCCTTTTCTTTGAGAATGGCTTCGATATCCAGCCAGGTGAGCTCTTCCCGATTTGCTCCATAAGAAGCGGAGGAAAGCGAGACGATGATCTTCGGATCCAGATCCATCACAGTGAGGGCGGCATATAGTGCCAGATTCACTGCGGGATTGGACCCCGTGATGCCCACTGCCACTTTGTCGCCTTTTTTGAGACGGCCAAATTCTTCCACAAAGATGGTGGCAATATTAGGATTGATAGCGGCTTGTTTTTCGGAAAGCAGACCGCGGTCTGTGGTGATGGGGGACAGTCGTTTGCCGATCAATCCCGTATGGAAAGGATCGTCGATGGGATCGATCTCAATGTCGCGGGCTGTGATTTCAGCTTCCAGAATATCCAGATAATCCTGCATGAGGCTTACCGCTGCCAGTTTTTCTTCATAGTGATTGGCCTTGATCTCCACATAACTATTCGAGGCTATCAAGTACAAAACGACGGATAAGATAAAGAGCAGAATCAGTGATCTGCCACTTTTGAGATTGGGACGGTACATTTTGCTAAACATCTTAAACCTCCCCGCCAAAAACCACCATCAGCATCAGACGTACCAATACCGCTGCAATGGTCATAGTGGAAATTGTTTTCCAAAAACCTTGACGCTCAAACCAATTTGCGATGAGGCCAGGTACGATGTAGCCGATAGAGACCATCTGAAATTGATAAATGGTGAATTCATGAATTACCATGACGCGTGAAGCCCAACCCAGGATAAAGCCCACCAGGATGCTCAGCACCATTCTGCGCTTGCCAAATAGCAAGGTAAACTGGCTCACAATGCGGATGACTCCCCAAGTGAGCAAGCTGATGATCAAAGTGCCCAGGATCTGCATGGGTTTATCAAGGTATAGCGCGATATAGCCTGGAACCACGATTCCACCGGCGGATGCGCCTAACAATTCTGAAAAGATAAGACTGATGATTACGCCGATTCCTACAGCGGCTTGAACTACAGCATCAACCACGATCAGCTCCTTTATTTACTTTCGGTATTTTATGCTTAAAATGTGCCACAATCTGTGCTCCATATTTTATTTCTCCGGCGATGTTTCCGATTCCCAGTACATGGGCTTCTTTTTTCGTAAGGTCCCAGACCTGCTTATAAACCTTATCAGTGAGCGGTTGTCCCAGAGCAATGAGCTTTTCTCTCTTTACGCCATGGCTGAGGGCATAAGCTTCCACTTTGTCTGGAATCTCTCCCGTGAGCAAAAGATAATCATAATTCACCTTGGCCATGGCATCCACCAATTGCTGAGATCTAAACAGACGATCTGCACGGGAGTTTAAGATCACGATCGTCGTGGCCGCTTCGAGCTGAGCTGTCACCATATTAATGATGTACACTGTGGATTCAGGATCGTTGGCCGCAAAGACATTGTAAAAGTGGATCTCTTTTCCCCGGTCTTCGATCACGTATTTCCGCAGTGCTCCGGGGTCCGGATTTGCCGCTTGCATACCTGCCAGGGCTACATCCCGGGGAACTCCGGCTTCTGCACAGACGGCCAGGGCCAGCTGCACATTTTCGACATGCTCGATATGGCGGAACTTGAGCATGTCTTCCGGGCTCACTTCTATATGATCGGGCCGGCTGATCTTGCAATTGCGGGCATCGGCTACCTTTTTCAGGATCTTATATTGTGACACCTCTGAGGTGAAACAAACCCCATTGGGAGGGATGGTATTTGCCAGACACATGGTCACACTCTGCACCGTGCTGCCCATCAAGTCCAGATGGTCCGGCCGGCTATTTGTGATCACGGAAATGGTGCTTTTCACAAACTTGCGTTCGGTAATCCATTGGAAGACAGGATTTACTGCCATACATTCTATCACGATAGCATCCGGCTTTTCTTTGGCCGCGTGGCGGAAGATGTACTTCTGCTCGATGATGTTGGCACCTTGCAAACGGATGATGGCAGCTTCCCGCCCATCCGCGAGGACCATACGCGGCAATGTACCAGTGATTTTGGCAATAGTTTTTAGTCCCCCTGCACGAAATCCGGCCGCGATCAAACGCGTAACGCTGGATTTTCCCCTGGTACCGTTTACGTGAATGCGGATCGGGATCGAAGCCACATTCCGGCTGTGTCGGCGATACTCCAAGCTCCAATGTAAGATTAGGAGCAAAGTCGCGATGATCAATATCGTCATTTATTTCCTCATGAGTTTCAAAATCTTTCTTTCATGTGGACGCATTTACTCAAGCATCTGCATCCACAATTAAACTGTGTGCAATATCCATTCCACTATCACAAAAATGTAGAGAAAATGGCAAGGAATATGCAGATTTGGACAGCAAAAACCAAAATATATCGTGCAGAGCGATGCGAAAGCTTGCCCGGAAGATTGGTAAGCTACCAGATAAATCTCTTTTTATCCTCTGTTCCAGCCCTGGGCACTCTTGCAATTTGGACTTGATTTTAACGGACTTTCGACTCGAGTTGACTTGTAATCTCGAGTCATCTCGAGGCCAACACCCGCTAAAAGCAAGCTGAGGGGAAGAGCAAGCAGCGTGATTCTTCCCGCTAGCAGCTAAGTTTTGTGCTCTTTCAGGAAGCATTTATCACTTCACCTGCACTCTGATGCCTTCGGAGTGAGAAGTAAATTCCGGGGCATACATACATTGGATGCTGGTGATTCCATTGGAAAAATCCCCTTTGTTGAATACACGCAAGGGATATTCGAAGACATAAGTTCCTTTGCGCAGATAGTCTATAAAGAAGTTCGTAGCGGCATCGCCGGTGGATTCGTAATAGCCCAGGCCGTCCTGCCATTTGTAGCGGGAAAGCACGTTGATGGGTTCGAATCCCGCGCTGCGCATATCTTTCATGTGGACATACTCCAGATCCCGGTCTGTGCGCAGTTCGATGCGTACGATTACCTTGTCACCAATCTTGAGCTGGGTCTTTGCGCTGATGGGATCAAGCACTTTACCTCTGTCGGTATTGCGCTCCAGAAAGAGCTGTTTCTTCAGGCTCAGCGGTGTCTCTGCTGTGGTGATCTTATCCAGATCTTCAAAATATTGCCAATAGAGTCCGCCCCAGGCGGATACGGGATTGGGATTCGTCACCTGTATATTTGCCATGGCGGGGCTTATGTCACTGCCCGTCCATGAAGTTTTGAAATATCCTGTTCCGGCTTCGGGGGTAACTCCGTCCATTTTTAGAGGATCAATCGTGCGCTCACCTATTTTGATCGAGACCAGCTCCTCGGTGTCCAACCACTCGGTTCCGGTGAGCAGCAGAGCATAGCAAGCTTCTGCCGTGGCTTTGGTGGTTTTCCAATTCGTGGTTTGCTTGCTTTTCAGCAGCCAGGTGCGGAGTTCATCCACCAGTCCGATGTTTCCGGTGAGCTCATGAAAAGCTTCTATCATCAAGGCCTGTGTTTCAATGGGGGCTTGATACCAGAACCAGCCGTAGCGGACATCGTTCCACCACATACCCATTTCTTCATCGTGCAAAGCGCGCTCGGTAAGAGATGCCATGATCAAAGCCGGTGTCTTTTTGTTCCCCTCCCGATGTCGGGCCAAGGCAATCAAGCCCTGTCCATAGATGTCTTTATTCAGACAGTATTTGTCTGCCTGGCCTCGGTAGTAATCCACGGCGATTTGAGTCTCCTGCGGGATGGGGATATCCAGAAAGAATGATCTGGCATAAAGGTAGTGCATCGGCATATAGCCCAGGTGGTCAAGCTCGGGATGCCCGTTTTTCATGATATTCTGATAGTCTTTGAGGATTTGGCTGTCAATAAAGCTTACAGCGGAGTTCAGCATTTGCCAGATTTGGGCGTTTTTGCGAACGGATTTTACTGCCAGATGATCCAGATGGCCAAAGCCTTCCACGATGTACTGGGTGATCCACCAGGAATCATCTCCTCCTGGGAACCAGGGCCATCCTCCACTTGCGCTCTGGTTTTTCTTCAGTCTGGCCACAGCGGAGTCAAAGCTATCTGCCATGTTATTCAGATCAAAGAGCAGCCCGATGCGCTGTTTACTCTGGGTTTCGTTCAGCGCATCCCAAATCCAGGGAGTTTCCTCTATCAGCACTGCTTTCAGCTCTTCATTCTTTTCGAGATTGGAAAGCAAGGCCTGGGATCCCGGGGTATCTTTCCAGGCCTCAAAGACTCTTTTGACCCGGGGATTGGCATTGGCAATGTGTGAAGCCAGCGCATTGGCATAAAGACGCGAGAAGATCTGCTCATTGCACTCATAGGGATACTCCATCAGATAAGGCAAAGCCTGAATGGCATACCAGGCAGGATTGGAGGTGTATTCCAAGGTGAGCTTGTGATTTGTGAGAGTGGACGATTGCTCGCTATTTAGCAGCTTATCAAAGACAAAAGACTTCGTAGAATTTCCGCTCACCGGCAGAGGCAGGCTTTCGGTGACCAGCATGCGGTTACTCAATATGGGCAGGGTATTTTCTTCACCATCGGAGAAATCGCCGGACTTTGCCACCACCCGGTAGGTAACTGCAGAGATTCCGAAGGGGATATCCAGATCCCAGCTCACCACTGCGCTTTCACCCTTTTTTACCCGGAAGGGCTGTTGGGCTTTTGTGATTTTGAACTGAGAGTCTATAGGGTTCATGGTGATGGCGTCAAAGAGAAAGAGCTGGCAGGCTCCGGCATGATCATTGTCGTCCAGAGCGCTGATCTTTGCTGAGAAAGTGATTTTATCCCCTTCGCGGAAGAAACGCGGTGCATTGGGCATCACCATCATGGGTTTCTGAGTGAGGGTGCTATGCTCGGTGCTGCCGATCTTGAGGTCTTTGGTCACAGCCAGAGCGCGGAACTTCCATTTGGTCAGGGATTCCGGGACGGTGAAGGCAATGCTCACTTCCCCGTTCTCATCTGTGAGCAGTTTGGGATAGAAAAAGGCGGTCTCGGCGAAATTCGTCCGGGCTTGAACCGTGGATAGTTCAGATTCAGCTTCATTTGCAGAACCTCCAATCATGGCTTGCCCTGCTTTCAGTGAAATATTGCCACTAAGATCTTTCAAACATACACCATCAGACATATCATCCATTACAACATTCCGGCTGCTGCCAGAACGATCTCTGTCAACCTGGCCTGGAGCTGCATAGGTGCGATACACAGGATAACAATACCAGTTAAAAGAGTCATAACTGCGGTAAGAAATGTTGTATTTAGCACTATAAGAACGGTAATAATTTAGCTGCCTCATCCCGGAAAAGGGCCCGACCCTCCAGCCTTGAAAACGGGAAGCTTTGCCAAAGATATTCGTGGACCATTCGCTGGGACGGAAGGCGTCCAACGAGGCGTCATACATTGAGGCTAGAACCTCTGCAGTGATCTTGCCACCCGTGTGATCCTTGAGCTTCAGCCGCCATTCTTCAGTTTGCCCCGGCAAGAGCTGGTCGCGGAAGGTCATATACTCAAATTCAATCTCTTTATTGGTCCAGGGGACTGTAATCTCCTGGCTGTGCGCATACAATCTGCCATTACGCACGAAAGTGATATGGACAAAAAAGCCTCCGCGATCTTCTTCTGTGATGGGGATTGAGAGCAGGCGTTGCCCCTTGTTCAAAGTAAAACGTTCTTTGGAGAAGATCACGTAATCCTTTTCTATTTCATAAAGTACAGAAACGTCTGTATAACTGCTCCCGATGAGGATCTGTGCCATATCGCCAGGTTCACAAAGCACCTTGACGGGCACAAAGCAATCCGCCATTAGATAAGGCGTCGTAGATGAGCGGGCGTCATACACGGTAAAGTATCTGATCTCTTTGATCTCTTGCCCCTTGTGCTGTGAGACTGCTTCCAGCTTGTAGGCTCCCGGAGCCCAGCCGGAGAATCCTTTGATCTCCAGAGCTTTTACGGCAGAGCTGTCGAAATTCCCGGTGAAGGCCACTTTTGCCACCTTCCATGTACTGATCTGGTCCTCGTCCATATAGATGTCATAGGGGAACGTCTTTTTATGCGAGCTTTCTGAGAGATAATTCCGATTCGGTGCTTCCCATAATCTGCTGCGCAGGACTCTATCCGGGGTTTGCAGACGGGAAATCTTCACTTGCCCTTGGACGGCAATAGGTGATTTGCCCAAGTTTGTGCTGGTGATCGGAATGATGAGTTTTCCGCTGGCGAGATCTACATATTCCGGAACTTCGGGATTCAGCAACAATTCCTTTTCACCGATGTTCAGAGCCAGATTTCCACTGCGTGTTTCGCCGCTGATATCCGTCACATCCACACTGATCTTAAAAGTGAAGTAGGGGTTATATGTCCCCAGTACATCAGCATCGCCCACCGCGGTAAAGTTTAGGGTGAATTCTCCTTTTTCATCCGTGATGGCTGTTCCTTGCAAGATCTCTTTTTCCTGCGTGGTCGGCTTACTGCCCCACCACCAGAACCAACGGGGGTAGACAGGTTCCCGCGTGATCCGATAGCTCAGCCTGGCACCATCCACTGGCAAACCGGAATAGCTAAGCGCAGTGCCCTTCAGGCTCACTTCCTGTCCCAGTTTATAGCTGGCAGTCGGCTGATCCAGAATCACCTCAAAGCGGGGACGCTTATACTCCTCCACATTGAAGCTTACCGATCCTCCGTAAGCACTGATAGACATCTGCCCCAAGAGCACATTCTTCGGGATCGTAAAGGAGCCCTCAAAGGTTCCAAACTCACCGCTTGAGACGTCTCTTCTTTCTATGTCCTTGCCGTTTGCATCCCGAAAGCTGAGCATGTTTCTCTGATAGGGCAGGAGCTTGTAATACTTCTGATGATCGGTTTCATAATAAACGCCTTTGAAATGAACCGTTTGTCCGGGACGGTAAATCGCGCGGTCTGTAAAGAGCAGGGATATCTGGTCAGTTCTGGTATTAATATACCCGGCGCGACCGTTATAATCGCCGATGACCAATGAATCTGCCCCACTCGTGAAAAAGACGCGGGTTCTCCGGTAATTCTTGTCTGTGGGAATAAAGACCATCCCATCCTTATCACTTTTGCCGGACCAAACCAGGGTCCCGATCAATTTTGGTCCCTTATCTTCATTCTTATCGGCATAACTGAATCTTTTCACTTGAACATTTTGGATCGGCTTTCCTGTGTTCCGGTTCAGGAGCAGCAGGTTCTGCGAATCGGCGTTGGATATTACGTAGGATATTTCAGTGCAGGTGAATGTAGTGATTCCCAGGATCGTATTTTCAGCGATATCACCATCCTCGCCATTTGAGGCAATGAGGAGGTAAAACCCTTTGGGCAAGCCGCTAAGGGGCAGCTCGTAGGATTTATCTCGCATATCGCCTTCATTGATAATTTGCACAGTCAGTATTTGCATAGCCTCCTGGCTAAGGTAGGCTTTGATCTCCTCTACAGTAGAGCTGTTCCGATAATATCCTTGATAATTGGATGCCTTTAGCATTTGCGCATAGGGCACTCGGCAGACTCGAAGTTTGACTGTGGACAAGCTTCTTATTTGTAAGAGCGCTTTGATGGGAGTATCCGGCAGGTTGAACTCCTCAATGCTGAGTCCAAGATAAGGGGTTTTTATGCTTTCAGCCAGCGCCTGGCATCTGCTGCCCCCATAGCTAGCTGGATATTTGTCGATCGCCTCTTGGCAGATCTCTACAGCGCTCCGGTAGGCCCAGCGATATTCCTCGGATGCTTTGGCATCATATTTGTCCCCCAAGCTGCGGTATAAAGTGGCCAGAAAAAAGCTCACGTAAGCCGAGCTGGGGTCTTTGGCATAGGTGTTCATCAGATTCCGCAATGCCGTCTCATAGAGTTGCTGGTTGTCCGGGTTTTTGCTCTTGCCATACACAAAAGCCAGGCGATCCAGCTCCACATCGATCAGAGCTTCGGGATTCTCATCTCCCAGATGGAAACTGATCAGATCCTGATAGAGCCTTGTCGCCATAAAGCTGAGCGATAGTGAATCCGGTGTGGCAATATTCAGTTTGGAAAAAGCCCTGGTATCGCTCAGGTATCGGGCTTCAGATAAAGAAAACTCTTCGAAGGGCAGAGTCAGTCCGGATTCGGCGTTCTTGAAAAAGTCCAGAGCAGTATGCGCCAAAAGGTCATACAGGGTAGGACGGAGCTGTCTTGCTGCACTGCCTCCGGAACTTACTACCGAGGGCAGGTCCTCAAGGCTCATCTTTTGCAGTACTTTGTCATGAACCAGAGAGAGTTGGTATGCTTTGATTGCTTCCTTGGTGATGGTTCCCAGGTCCCAAGTGGCGATGTCCTCCGGTATAATGTTCACCATCTCGGTTCGTTGGCTGAATCTACGACGGTTTGAGATATAGTAGCTCCAATATAGCTGTGCTAACATGTTGTGCAGGATGGATGCCACGGGCTCCTGAGCGGTTTTTAGCTGCTCTCTGACCTTGTCGATGGCCTTTTGCTGGGAGAATTCCTCTCTGCTCTTCAGGATGATCAATTGATGGATCAGAGCTTTGACCTGTTGATCGATATTCTTATCTGTCACTGCTGCGGCATAAAGAGCATCGACCTTCGTAGCCATGGACTGAGGGAGCCCTTTGTTTTGTAAATCTTGGATTTCCTTCCAAGCGGAATCATAGTCAAAGGGGCTTGCGGAAAGCGCTCCCAGACCTGTGATGATCAGGCACGTCAAGATCAATATATACGCTCTGGCACTCATCTTGTCTCCTTTTGTTTGGAACCTTTGCACAGCGGAACCATGTTTTATTGGGCTGTATTGCCAAAAACCATAGTCAGAATAATCTCCATTTCCCGTCAAGATATATATTTGCCCTTCTTGTGCTCTGGTCTTTTATTTGCCCCACTGCCAAGGCTACCTTAGCCCATTTGTCGTGCTAGAGAGGAAGGCCCCATGCTTTCCCGAGATCTACATCAATCGACAGAAAAACTCTTTAGTGAATTTATCTGATTGCTGCGATCTGCAAGAGAATCTGCGCATTACGAGGGGGCTCGATTTTCTTTTCACGCATCCCCCCGAAATTTTCCAAGCCAACCTTGTAGATGCTTGATAGGAGCGGTTTGGCACCCGATAAGTGCTTGAAAAAGTAGTTACGAATATTGGCAACATCTTGGTATATATGTAGA
>JAJBAW010000030.1 GCA_020532545.1 Candidatus Cloacimonadota bacterium
ATGCTCGCTACCTGTGTAAACTTTTAGTTTTTTCATCATTGCGCGTCCCAGGGTATTCTTCGGCATCATGCCTTTTACGGCATGCTCGATAATACGCTCTGGATGCTCTTCCAATATCTTGGCATACGGGATCTCTTTCAGTCCACTGGGATATCCACTAAAAGATTTATAAACCTTTTGCAGGGCTTTGAGGCCGGTAACACGAACTTTGTTGGCATTGATCACTACTACGTAATCTCCGGTATCCAAATTCGTTGCAAAATAAGGCTTATTTTTACCACGTAAAATTGTGGCAATCTTAGAGGATAATCGACCAAGAGGCTGACCCGTAGCATCTACGACATACCAGGCTTGGGTAATGTCGCTCGGGCTGGGAGTTAGGGTCTTCATTGATTCTCCTTTTGCATTTTTATACAGAATGCCAGAATTTTGAATATACAGATAATGTCAAGAAGAAACGGATTTAATTGAGAATTGAGGATGGAGAATGGAGAATTAGGGACAGAATTAATTGAGAATTGAGGATGGAGAATGGAGAATTAGGGACAGAATTAATTGAGAATTGAGGATGGAGAATGGAGAATTTTGGGGCTTTCCTGAGCTTTTCCCTATTCACTTTTCACTCTTCTCCCTAATGCGATATCGTGGAGATGACGTGGAGATAGTAGGAATAAATCCTGCTATCTGCAGGGGATATTCACGATGGGGTATCAAGGGAGGAAAGGGAATCAATTGAGAATTGAAAATGTCGTGTAAGCTGTGAGTTGTCCCGATAATGGCGGAATCCTGTTCTGCTTATGGGAATATCAAGGTTTTACAATAAAAGTCCGGTAGGGACGTAATTTCAGATAGAAAACAATGTAAAACGCTATGTATGAGTCCTGTAGGGACGACATATTGGATAATTTTCCCGATTAATTTCCTATCTGCTGAAATCATTGGTCTATACACACAGATCGTTATTCTTGAGGGACTTGCCACAGTTCTATAAAGAGTGGATCCAGATACTTGTCCAGGTTTTGTTTGCGGATAGCCTGGTTACGTTTGGCAGCATGGTTGACAGAGCCATATATATTGCCCATATAAAAGCCCAATCCTGCCACTGCCAGGGCTGAGGAGGAAAAGTACAGCTCGTTTTGCGAGAGCTCATACACGGTTCCGAAGAGCAAGGCATTGGTCACAAGGGCAGATAATGCCGTTTGCCAGGCGCCGCTATAGGCATAGCCCAAACCGGGGACTATGGCCAGAGCACCTGCTACCAGTGGTTTTCGGTATTTCAGGACAGCGGTTTCTCTGTTGATCTCAAGCAGCTTTTCTTTCAATGCTGCCTGCTCGGGATGGTCAAGCTGCACCAGGGTTTGCTCTGCTATTTCGAACCTGCCCATATAGGAATTGCTGAGGGCAAACAGCAGCGCTCGCTCTTCCCGGCGAGGATTATCATTGATAATGGCTGCCAGGTCCGCCCGGTCGCTTTTCAAATAGGCCAGGCTTTTATAGAGATGATCGCTGGGGTCCTGGCTGTGGGCGAGATAATCCAACAAGCCCTCATAATCCCCTCCTCCGAGATAGCTCTTGCAGATTTGTGCGTGACAATAGGCTGTATCTTGATCTGCCAAAATAAGCCGGTAATATTCGGTGATGGCACGATAATACTCACCCCTGGCAAACAAGGTATCCGCAAAGGCGGTCTCTGCAGCAAAGGCGGTGCAGGTAATGAACAGGAACAAAAGGATCAGCAGCTTTCTCATTTGTCTATGCCTCTTGGGGTTATGTCCACTTCATCCAGATAATGATAGCGATATTCCAGCCACACTTTCTGGTAATGCTTTGTGTCGTTACCACAACGCATAATGCGATCTGCACTCATGAGCAGGCCCTTGAACAGGCCCTGGGTTTTTAGTGCGGTATGTGCATAATGCGAACAGCTTGGCTGCATCTGGCACCTATCACCATCCACAGGTGAAATATAGCTTTGATAAAAATCAAGGGCATCAAAAGCTCTGGATTCGGAAACAGGCGCTGGCTTTGGAGGTGCGCGCATCCCATCCCGGGCCCAAAGCAGGCTTGGCTTAGCTGTCGTAACTAAAATCAGCAGCAGGATGAGGCAAAGGCACCTTGCTGAAGGTCTTAACTGGATTTTTATCATAGTTATATCAAGTTTAATTGTGCTCAATCGTCCGATAAACCGTAAAGAGTAAAGAACGCAAGAGTAGGAATGAACGTAGAACCCACCACAACAGCTACAGCAGCACCCACACAACACCCGGTAATCGCGATTTTTAAGTTTTTCTTGCGGGATTCCTTTTTGAAGGAAGAGTTGTAACCGGAAACATAATCTGCCCCCATTGCTTGTTCCAGCAGAATAACTTTTTGAGGGTCGGGCTGGGGATTGGACATTGCAGCAGCTATAATGCCGAAAGGGCCGCAACCGAATCCACCTAAACCATAGCCAAAGCTGCCTTTTGCATCATTATTGCCGTTCACTTCTCCCTCTTGATAAGAGTTTTGAGCACTGGAGGCTGCATCTGTCTCTTCAGGATAATCCTGGCAAAAAGCCAGTGAGCTTAAAACTATTAAGACAAGAGTCAATAAAAGGGCTTTGGGCACGAATTTCATGCATAACTCCTAATACTTTTATTTACATATAGAGCTTGATCACTATAAAAGTCAGAACTCTGCTTGTGTCAAGAAAAATCATGCTTTTATCGAGCTATAGATTTATATTATCAAGGGGTATCAATAAGGCGATTGAGCTCCGCCTAAGGTACGAACGCCCAGCGAAGCTCTGCTGAGCTATATTTTCACCTTGACATTAACATCCGAACCATAGTAGATGCATCGGATGTTATTGAGATATTAACTGATTACATATTAAACGAATAAGCTAGAAGAAGGTAGAAATGGACAGAGAAAAAGCAATGTTGAAACGAGTCATTGCTTTGGGTCAAATGATGACCGAAATGAAAGATACCGACATGCTGATGGAGCGGATTCTCACCGAAGCACGCAAGCTGAGCAATTGTGATGCCGGCAGCATCTACAGGAGCGAAGGCAAGGAACTGCTCTTTAGCTATACACAGAACGATACGCAGCAAAAAGCTTTGCCCCCGGGAAAGAAACTGCCCTACAGTGCCTTCAGGATGCCGATTGACGAGAACTCCATTGCCGGATTTGCCGCTTTTCATAATACAACTCTCAATGTTGCTGATGCTTACAATCTGGACCAGTCTCTGCCCTATACCTTCAATCCAGCTTATGATCTGCTGATGGGCTATCATACCGGCTCGATGCTAACGATCCCTCTGCAGACCACCAGCGGCAAGGTCATCGGGGTCTTGCAACTGATTAACGCCCTTGATGCTGCCGGCGAAATTACCGTCTTTAACCAGGAAGATCTCCCCTTTATCGATTTTTTTGCCAATACCGCAGCCGTCGCTTTGGAACGTGCTGATATGACCCGCCTTATCATCCTGCGTATGATCAGCATGGCGGAAATGCGCGATCCCACGGAAACGGGAGCACATGTAAACAGAGTGGGTGCTTATGCAGCCGAGATTTATGAAGCCTGGGCATCAAAGCGCGAGATTCCGGAAACAGAAATGCAGCACAATAAAGACCTCCTCAGGGTAGCGGCCATGCTGCATGACGTGGGGAAAGTTGGAATAGCTGATGCCATCCTCAAAAAACCGGATAAACTGACTGAAGAAGAATATGATACGATGAAAACCCATCCCTATATCGGTGCTTGCTTGTTCAGAGATTCCGCATCCGAGCTGGACACTATGTCCATGGAAATAGCCATCGGCCACCATGAACGCTGGGACGGACGCGGTTATCCCGGATATATCGATATGGCAGATGGCAAGCCTCTGCCGGGCAAAATGCTGCCCGATGGCAAAGCTCTGGGCAAAACCGGGGAAGAAACGCCCCTCTGGGCCAGGATTGTAGCTATTGCCGATGTTTACGATGCGCTGTCCACCCGGCGTTACTACAAGGAACCCTGGACGCAGGATGACGTATTTGATGAATTAAAGCGCTCTTCCGGAAGCCATTTTGATCCTGAACTGATCGAGATCTTCGTCTTTATCCGCGATGCCGTGCAAGTCATCCGGCAGAAATATCCGGATAGGCAGGATTGATCCTGGTAGTGCAGGACGCCGTTCATGCGGAAGGATGATTGAGGGTTTTAACGTTTTAAAGTTTTAACGTTTTAAAGTTTTAGCGTTTTAGGGTTATGGCGGTTTTATAGCTTACTATCTGAATAGTGACACCATTTCAGGCATAAAACCATAGCTAAAGGCAGTCAGAGTCCTAGAGGGCCGATATATTAGATCAGCTTACTATCTGAAATGGCGTCCATACAAGACTTATTCCTGAGCCTCTCATGTTTTAAACTTGACTGTTTTTACCTATTCAATATCCATGTAAATATATATTAATAGCCTGAATGAAAGCCCTTCGCAAACCTCCCACCATAGGTCTGCAGGGGCCGATTCAGGCGCTATGATTTTCATCAGGGACTTTCTCTCATTAGCCTGATTATGCATCACTAACTTTATAGATGTTAATGATGGAAAAGCAAGTTAGTGATCTGATAAGCAGGACATTAGTTAGATATGCTATTAGGCAAGTCTAAGGCAAAGGCGCCGATGCCGCGCCCGCCCAGCACCTGCCCAAAAATAATCTTCCACGGGACTTCAATAAGCCGGATTCTGTATCCCGGCGAGCCGGGACTGACGTCTATCCCTCTGGGCCAAAACTCACGCTTTGGCTCAAGCTGCCTACCCGGAAGCGGCGTGGGCACACCATTGCTTCCCTATTTGGCATTGCACCGGATAAGGCATTCCTGGCTGCCACTGTCACCAATGGCACCGGTGGTCTCTTACACCACCATTTCACCCTTGCGGGGCACCCGAAGGTACCACGCGGTTTGTTTCTGTGGAGCTGGCTCTGCATTGCTGCAGCTTCCCGTTAGGAAGTATCCTGCCCAAGGTGTCCGGACTTTCCTCTGTGCTGACGGGCACAGCAGACATCTTTCGTTCCCGTGGAAGAAACTATTTTAATACTTTGTTTTCATGGCTTTGACATGGTCAGTTTGCGTAACGCTGTCTTCAGACGGCCGTAGCACTGTCTTCAGACGGTGCGTCAAGCTGTGTTTCAGTGTTATGTTAACTGTATAAATCTAACTATGTCTCACGCAGATCACGCAGATTCCGCAGATTAACTGTTTTGTGTTTGATCTGTGTCAATCCGTTTTATCCGTACAATCCGTGTAACTATTATTTTGCAAGGTCTTGGCATGACCCGCTTGCGTAACGCTGTCTTCAGACGGTGCGTCAAGCTGTGTTTCAGGGCTATGTTAACTGTCTAAATTTCATTATGTCTCACGCAGATTACGCGGATGCCGCAGATTAACTGTTTTGCACTTTATCTGTGTCAATCCGTTTTATCCGTACGATCCGTGTAACTATTATTTTTATAAGGTCTTGGCATGATCAGCCTGCGTAACGCTGTCTTCAGACGGCCGTAGCACTGTCTTCAGACGGTGCGTCAAGCTGTGTTTCAGTGTTATGTTAACTGTATAAATCTAACTATGTCTCACGCAGATCACGCAGATTCCGCAGATTAACTGTTTTGTGTTTGATCTGTGTCAATCCGTTTTATCCGTACAATCCGTGTAACTATTATTTTGCAAGGTCTTGGCATGACCCGCTTGCGTAACGCTGTCTTCAGACGGTGCGTCAAGCTGTGCTTCAGGGCTATGTTAACTGTCTAATTTTCATTATGTTTCACGCAGATTACGCGGATGCCGCAGATTAGCTGTTTTGCACTTTATCTGTGTCAATCCGTTTTATCCGTACGATCCGTGTAACTATTATTTTTGCAAGGTTTTGGCATGACCAGCTTGCGTAACGCTGTCTTCAGACGGTGCGTCAAGCTGTGTTTCAGGGCTATGTTAACTGTCTAAATTTCATTATGTCTCACGCAGATTATGCGGATGCCGCAGATTCCGCAGATTAGCTGTTTTGTGTTTGATCTGTGTCAATCCGTTTTATCCGTACGATCCGTGTAACTATTATTTTGCAAGGTCTTGGGCTGCTGCACGCACCGTCTGAAGACAGTGCTACGGCCGGCTAAAGCCAGCGTTACAGTCAGGCTAGCCTTACAGATATTTTAGCATATCCCGGTCGGTCACGCCAGCATAAAGTTCGATAAAGGGTTTCACCGGGCTGATTTTAATCTTGGGAAAAAAGACTTCTTCCACCTGGAAAAAGCCGACAGAGGCATTCATTTCCACTTCGATGCGGATGGGCTTTTCCTCTCCTTTCATGATGCGCACTTTTTGGATGGCACCTGCTGAGGTGCGGTGAATATCTCCGATGCGCGCTTTGGTGGAGAGCATAGCCGGGATTCTGGCTCTGCCTTTTTCCATATCGCTACCATCGCCGATCAGCACCAATCCCGCTTCCAGAGAGTGAATGGTGTGGGTGGCCATGTGTCCGAAAATGCCTTCCACAGCGATGCATTTGATGGCGGCTTTGATGTGGTATTCATCTTCTTTATGGGTAGCGGCCAAAATCTTATCGATAAAGGGGATGGCAAGCTGGATGCTCACAAATTCGTGCGAATCCCGCGCCACACTCATGCCCATATCGTGCATCAGGGAAGCCATGATCACGGCCATCAGAGAATCGTCGGCCGTGCCCACTTTTTCTTTCTCCAGGTTCATCTGGATGCCGGCTTCATTGAGCAGCTTAAACATCAGAATCGCATTCAGGGCTGCGGTGCGCATGTGCACAGGGCCATGATCGTTGAAGCCCAAACGTTTGATAGAAACTATATTAGCGTATTCCTGCAGAGCCTGGATTTCGGGATCTGCAAAGAGCATTTCTGCTGTTTTCAGGGCCTTACCGCTCAGGAGCTTCAGGATTTTCCGCTCTAATTGTTGTTGTTTTACTGATTTATTCATAGATATATTCTCCTTGATTTGCGGTGCCCCAACTGCACGGTTTTTCTTGTGAGCTTTCCGCATTAGTTTATCCCGCCTTTGGTTTCCGGGGGGATCAGGTCCAGTATTGCATCTGGCAAACCCAGGATCTTGGCGATCTTGAGCGCATTCATGGGCACAGTCTTATTGGCAGAAAGGCTGATCAGGCTGTAATCCATGGCTTTGCCCAGAGCGATGAGTCTGGTTCCCAGATCATCATCCAGATGCTGTTCAAAGCTGCTGTCGATGCCTTTGATCTGATATTGGCTCACCATTTCGAGCTGCGCCGGAGCACTGAAATGCGTGGCTGCAACAGTGGTGTGAACGCTCTGCACCAGATAGGTAATCACGGCTGTGGCCAGGGCTTCGCCTTCACGAGGATTGGTGCCTTTGGCAAATTCATCCAAAAGAAAGAGCCCGCGTCCGGATTGTTGCAGAGCCTTGGTAAAATCCACCACCTCTGCTCCAAAAGAAGAGAGGTTATCCGTCTGTGTGGCATGATTGTAATAAACAAAATCGTAGAGCGGAAGCGTGGCGGATTCTGCGGGCAAAGGAATGGCATATTTCAGCAAAAAAGCGCACTGAGCCAGACATTTCAAGATGCTGGTCTTACCGCCCATATTGGGCCCGGTGATGAGATTGGCAGCGGCGCCAAAGCTGAGATCCAGCTTCTGATAAGGTCTTGCGCCTGCTTCCAGACTGAGTTGCAGAGGTAGATTGCGCGCTTGTTTCAGTTTGATGGTATCGCCCAAACGGGGAATACAGCAGTCGTAACGCAGGGCAAAATCTGCCAGAGCGTAGTCCCAGCCCAGCTCTTTCACAGTCTGCACGGCCTCTTCCAAAGCGGGATAATGCTCCGAAATCTGCTCTGAAAGTTGCTCTAAGACCCGGTCTTCTTCGAGGCCAAGGGCCTTGTTAGTTTCAGCGATCTGCCGTTTCAAATCGTTTGTTTCGTTATTATCGGACAAGGTAAAGCCCAGATTGGCAACGCTTTCTCTATTCAGAACGAAGAAGCCGCTGCTCTTGATCTTCCCGATCAAATCCTGCTGCTGGCGGGCGAGGACAAATTCCTCTTTGAGCTCGGGCAGAATCAGCAGCTCTTTGGCTTTGGAAAGTAGCTCGTGGCGTTGATGTTTCAATTTCAGGCTGAGGCTTTGCCGGATGCCATCCAGCTTGGCGAGCGTCTTGCTATAGGCTGTGGAAAGTCGGAAATAAGGGATTTTGCCGCCATCGGGATCCAGGAGTTCAAAGAGCTTATTCAAATCCGGGATCTCATAGCTTAAGACCTTCTGCTCGATCATGTAAGCGCGCAGGGCTTGATAGTGCCAGACGAAGCTTTTGAGCTCGAAAATTTCATGGATACTAAGTTCAGCATTGCGATACATAGTAGGATTTAGCTCAGTAATATGAGCCAAGAGGCTTCCCCATTTCGGGCGCTTTTCGTCCCCCAGCTTTTTTAGCAGTAAAGCTCGTCTCTGATAAGCTGCCTCGATTTCCGTGGCATTCAGGCGTTGGCGGCCAAGTTTATTGCGCTTCACAGCGGCGATAAAATCTGAGGGGACTTCGATCAGGTCAAAGATCTGATCCAGGCCCAAAAGCCGACTAAGCTGTTTATTCATTTCCATTCTTTCCATAAAAAACAGAATTCCGACTTGGCGATCCCTGTCAATGATTTTCTGATAGTTACAGGAATTCCCCACCTTTGTTTTGACTTTAAAACGATCATTCCTGTTACTGCCTTCTTGCTGCGCTTTGTATCTGTCTTCCCGCCTTGCTGATTGTTTCGAAGCCACCTCGGTCGTTTTTGAGTTTAAACAAAGCCTACTGTGAGTAGGATAGTCTGAGATCACAACGTCGTGATTATCCTGTTTAAACTCACAATTTTCATGAGAGACAAGGTATAGCGCGGCCGAAAAAAGTAAAATGGAGGAATATTTGCAGCAAGACAAGCAACGCAAAATTGTAAGTCAAAACAGGAACATGGCAGGCCAAAGAAATCCGGTAAATCCGTCCAATCCGTCCGATCCGTGTGACCATTAAACTATTAGCAAAGAACAGTCAGCAGACCGTCCAAACAAAAAAACTCTTGTCAGAAAACCCAATTGCTTTATCATAGCTCTATCTTACAAAGTTTGTAAGGGCTGTTAGCCTACTTTCGTCCAACGCTTCTTGCGGGGCCGGGGTCTTTGGCTCTGGCAGTTTAGTTCCAGGGAGATAATTGAATGCATCGATACATCATTATAATCATACTCCTGTTCACGGTAAATTTATCCGCTCAGGAGACCAAAGTGATCAGTCTGCAGGCCGCCAAAGATATGGCTTTGCAGCAAAACCAGAACTTTCAGGGAGAAAAAGCAGCCCTGGAGGCAGCAAAATGGAATAAGACCAGTGCTATGTCTTCCTTTTTGCCAAGTTTGAGCCTCGCCGGAACCCTTTTATATATGGATCCTGCGCGCACCATCCCCGCAGGTGGACAGGATATCACCATGAACAAGGACCAGCGCTCCATCGCTCTGAATCTTTCACAACCGCTCTTTATGGGTGGCAGGCTGTATCAGTCTTACAAGATCGCCTCGGCTTCTGCGCAGATGGCGAGCCTGGGTTTAGAGATGCAGGAACTTCAGCTCAAAGCAGAGGTAGAGGCGAAATACTATGCGGTTTTGCAGCTTAAAGACATCTTTGAGATCGCCAGCAGAGAGCTAGAACAGGCTGCGCAAAATCTGGCAGTGGCCGATCTGAAACTTGAGACGGGCATCCTCTCCAGAGCTGATCATCTGCGCTTTCAAGCAAGTCTTGCCAATAAAGACATCGCCCTTTTGCAGGCAGAAACGGCCTACGATCTGGCACTCAGAGCTTTCATGAACTTTCTGGGAGCTGATGAGCCGCTGCTGCCAGAGGCTATTGCACTGGATAAGACTGAGATTCAGCTTCTCATCGATCTGGACAAAGAGGCGATTCAAGGCTTCAAAGACAGGGCTTACGATCTGGCTCAAAAGAACAATCAGAGTCTGAAGATTTTGGACAAAGGCGTGGAGATCTCCCAGAGGGCGCAGAAGATTGCCAACGCAGCTTTTTGGCCCAGCCTCACCCTGGTGGGAACCCGCTCTTATGCTGAAGATGGCATCGATCGCTATGAATTCGAAACCAGCAACCAGATCATGCTCAATCTCTCGGTGCCGCTACTGCCTCAAGTGGGGAACTATGCCAAAAGTCGCAAGGCCTATTATGAGGCTCAACAGACCGCTTTTAACGCTGAATCTGCCAAAGACGGCATCGATCTGGGTCTGGAAGCAGCCGCAATCAATCTGATTAACAGCGCCAGAGCCGTGCAAAACGCCCAACTCTCTCTAAACATCACTGAAGAAATGTATGCCCAGATCAGCGAGCGTTTTCGGGTGAATATGATCTCTACTATGGAACTGATGGATGCAGAACTGATGGTCTCTGCTAGCCGCATGGCACATGCCAGAGCCTACTACGATTTCCTGAAAGCACGCCTGAATCTGCTCTCCCTGATGGGCAGCCAGGATGAAGAACTGCTCAGCACAATATTTACCCGTTAAGATGGAGGAATCTTGAAAATAAGATACATACTACCGCTTTTGCTCATCCTGAGCCTTGGCGCCTGTGGCAAAAAAGAAACTAGTGCAAAACCCCGCGGATCCAGGGGTGATGACCGTCAGGCAGTGATGGTGGAAGAGCTGGTACTGCGCGATGTAGATGAATATATCCGAGTCTCCGGCAAGCTGGAAGGCATCACCGATATCGTGATGAGCTCCGAAAGTGCTGGACGCGTATTGGCCTTGTACAAGAAATTGGGTGATACCGTAGCGCAGGGCGAACGCTTGGGCATGGTGGAAAATGAAGTCTTGAGAATCCGTCTGCAACAGGCGGAAACAGCCTTTTCTGCAGCAGAATCAAGCCTGGAAAACCTGCAGCGCAATCTGGATTATGCCAGCAGTTCTCGCCAGAAAAACCTGATCTCAGAAGCAGAATACAGCAGCGCACTTTCTACCTTCAGGAATGCCAAAGCCGGTTTTGACGGCGCTCAGGCTGGTCTGGAATCTGCCCGTGTGGCCTATAACAACTCCTACCTTTTGGCTCCCGAAAAAGGACGCATCTCGCAGGTGCATGTGGCTTTGGG
This sequence comes from Candidatus Cloacimonadota bacterium, assembly GCA_020532545.1. GTDB lineage: Bacteria > Cloacimonadota > Cloacimonadia > Cloacimonadales > Cloacimonadaceae > UBA5456. The sequence continues at coordinate 11,133 of JAJBAW010000030.1, forward strand.
ACAATACATAGCCCCCGGAGCACCCGTGGTGAGCATCACCGATGCCAGCACCCTGATCCTGAAAACCGGCGTGGGCGAAAGCCAGATCGGCAAAATCAAAGTGGGACAAACTGCCACAGTGAGCCATCTGGGCAAAGAATATTCCGCCAAAGTACGTGGACTGGGCATCCGGCCCATGCTTGGCAGTTCGAACTATCCTGTGGAGCTCTCAATCTCCGGTGGCAGCGGCCTTTTGCCCGGCATGGTGATTTCTGCCAGGATCAAGGTCAATACCTATCGCGATCTGCTCTACACCGAAATCGCCAATATCGAGAATCAATACGATAAAAACTATCTCTATGTAGTACGCGAAGATGGCGAAAAGATCTTTGCCGATAAGCGTGAAGTCACCCTGGGCAAGAGCATCTCTGAATTTGTGGAGCTGACGGGCGGAGTGGAAGTAGGTGATAAAATCGTGATTTCCGGCAGCGAAAACCTCGAAGACGGCTCAGCCGTAAACATCCGGAACTAAGCTATGATTTCCATTGCAGAAACTTCGTTAAAATACTCGATCCTGGTGAATATGCTCACCCTGGCCATCATGGTCTTTGGCGTGATTTCCATGGTCAATATGCCCAGGGAAGAGTTTCCCGCAGTGGATTTTGGCACGACTCTGGTGGTAGTGATCTACCCCGGAGTGTCTCCTGCCGAAATCGAGCAACTCGTCGTGCGCAAACTGGAGCTGGAACTGAGTGATCTGGACGATCTGGACTACATCGAAGCCACCGCTCAGGAAGGACGCGCCACCATCCGGGTGGTATTTACCACAGGAGTTTCACCAGATGAAGCCTTTGACAGGGTGAGCCGTGAAATAGCCAAGGTGAATGACCTGCCTACGGACGCTCTGGCACCGATGATTATCCGCCTTAGCATGCGTGAGCTGAACCCCATCGCGCAGATAGCGGTGAAAGGTAAAGGCATGTCTGCCATGGCTCTAAGAGAGATAGCGGAGAATTTGGAAGATGGCCTGCGCAATATCAAGGATATCTCCAAAACCGAGACTGTGGGCTCTCGCGAGCGACAAGTCTGGGTGGATGTGGATCAAGACCGTTTGGATGCCTATGGCCTCACCCTGAACGACATCTCGGCTGCTTTGGGCTCCCGAAATCTCAATATCCCCGGTGGTTCTGCCCGTTTTGGCAGACTGGAATTTCTGGTGCGGACCCTGGGCGAATTCAGCGACATCGATGAACTGGGGGAGCTGATTCTGCTTTCGGATGCCGATGGCCGCTCGATCATGGTGTCCGATGTAGCTACCGTGCGGGACACTTTGGCCAAACCGCAATCTTATGCCAAACTCGATGGCGAGTCCTCAGTCTCCATCTTTTTATACAAAAAAGGCCAGGGCAATATCATCTCCGTGATGAAAGAAGTGCGTGAGTATGTAAAAGAATTTGAGAAATCCGTCCCCGGCATCCAAATAAGTGTGCGCAACGACGGTTCTATAGACGTGAAAAACGGCATCAACGCCCTGGGCAAAAGCGCTTTGATCGGCATCCTGCTGGTCTTTGCGGCTCTGTTTATCTTCCTGGGCTGGCGCAATGCGCTGCTGGCTTCGTTTGGGATTCCGCTCTCGATTTTGATCGCCTTTATCATCATCCCTTATTTTGACGTTACCCTGAATAACCTGACTATCTTTGGCTTTATCATCGTGGTGGGTATGGTGGTGGACAACGCCATCGTGGTGCTGGAAAACATCCACCGCTATCGGGAAGAAGGCTACTGTCACCGGGATTCCATCGTGATGGGTGTGGATCAGGTAATCGGGCCGGTATTCTCCTCTACCTTGACCACTCTTTCTGCTTTTCTGCCCCTACTGCTCCTGGAAGGCGTCATGGGCCAATTTCTGGGAGTCTTCCCCATCGTGGTCTCGCTGGCCCTGATCGGAAGTTGGTTTCAGGCGATGGTGGTTCTGCCCAATAACGTGCATCAATTTGCGCGCAAAGAGCCCACCAAGGAAGATCGCAGTACCAGAATGATCCGCCCTCTGATCTCCATCTATCAAAAAGGAGTGAAAAAGGCTCTGAAGCACCGCCAGATCACGATCTGGGGAGTGGTGCTGCTGCTGGTGGCTTCCTTTTTGGTCATGGGCTCCGGCGCCATCAAATTTGAATTCTTCCCCTCTAGCCCTTCGCAGACCATCCGGCTGCAACTTCAGACCCCCATCGGCACCACTTTGGACGAAACGAACCGCATCGTAGAACAGGTGGAAGAGTATATCGGCATCATGCCCGCCAAGGACGATGTGACCTATGTGGTAGCCAATGTGGGCGCCCAAGGCGGAGAAACTCAACGCAATTTTGCCTCCAATAACGCCCAGGTGAATATCGATCTGGTTGATCTCAAGGCGATGAAATACACTAACGAGCAAATCCAAAACGATATCCGCAAATTCTGTGAAGACCTGCCGGGCCTGTATTCCTACCGCTTTTCGGCAGGACGGGGTGGCCCTCCTGTGGGCAACGACGTGGATATTCGCATCAAGGGGCCCAATCTGGATCGCCTGGCCTTCATCAGCGATGTTATCAAAGGCAACCTGCGCTCGATCCCCGGAGTCACTGATATCGATGATAGTTACGACAGCGGTAAGAAAGAAGTGCGCATCATCCCGCATCACGACAAGCTCGCCATTTATGGCTTCAGCGTGGCACAGATTGCCGGGACCATCCGCATGGCTTCCACGGGCTCTGAAATCAGCAAATACCGCGGTGAAGGGGTGGACGAATATCCCCTGATTCTGAAGCTCAAAGATGAATACACCCAGGATTTGGAGAATCTCAAAGACCTCAAAATCCGTAGCCGTAAAGGTGAACTGGTGGCCCTGCGTGAATTGGCAGATTTTGAGATCGCCTCTTCGCTGTCCCGCATTGAGCATAGGGATTCGGACCGTGTGCTGAGAGTCACTGCCAGCGTAAGTACCTATGAAGAGAATGGTAAGACGAAGAAGCGTACGCCCTCCGAAGTGCAAAATCTTTTGACCGGTGGCAGAGGAAGCTCCGGCGAGGGCTATCTGGATGGCTTCTCCCAACGCTTCCCCGGCTATAGCTATGAATTTGGCGGCGTTCAAGAAGAGCAGCGCAAAAGCTATGCCTCGCTGGCACGGCTATTCCTGCTGGCAATCCTGATCATTTATACCATCCTGGCCACCCAATTTCGCAGCTATGTACAACCGGTGGTGGTGATGATGACCATCCCCTTTGCCTTTATAGGCGTGATCTTTGGCCTCCTGGTTACCGGGCTGCCTTTCTCACTGAATACCCTGATCTCGGTGGTAGCTTTGGCGGGAGTGGTGGTAAATAATGCCATCATTCTCATCGATTTCATCAATCAGGAACGCGAAAAAGGCGTGGACCGCTGGAATGCCATTGTCAATAGCGGCTCGGTGCGCTTGCGTCCGATCATCCTTACCACTGCGACCACAGTAGCCGGTATGCTGCCTCTGGTCTTTTCCAATAATCCCTCTTCGCAGGCCTGGCGTCCTTTGGCGGTGAGTTTCACCTTCGGGCTGCTTTTTGCCAGCGCACTCACGCTCTTCATCATTCCGGTGATTTACAGCATGGTAGATTCCTTCTTTGGCAGATTTGGTGTCACCAGATTCAAAGAACACAGCAAATTTAGCGAAGTGATGGAGTGCAAACAGCAAGATGATAATTAAATATATGAAAAACAAGCCCGTAGCGGCGGACTCCGTTCCGCCTGTACCCCCACAAACTAACAAGGAGCAGAAATGAACTTCTATCTGAATTGGGTGCAAACGAGCCCCATCCTGAGCACGATCATACAATTCGCCATCTTGGGCACCATCGGTGAAATCATCTCCAAATGGCTTCAGCAAAAGAGCTTCAAGTATCCCTTCAGTTTTCCTATGACCTTATGGAAGATGGTGGTCTGGGCCATGCTGGGCGTCGGCACCAAATACGCCTTCAAAGGCTTTAGCGGCTTTGTAAATGCCATCATTGAAAACGGTATGTGGCCGGAATTTCAGCCCGGCACTTTCGGCTATGCCTTCTCCCTTTCCGCCTTGATGAACCTGCAATTCGGCCTGTTTTTGGTGATCATGCACCGGGTGCTGGACAATCTGCCCGAAAAGCAGAAGAACTGGAAGAATCTGGATAAGAGCATGTATAGCCTGCTCTGGTTCTGGATTCCGGCGCACACGGTTACCTTTATGGTGCCTACTGATCTCAGGATCGGGCTGGCAGCCATCTGGTCTATCGCTTTAGGCCTTATTCTTGGGTTCTTCAACAGAAAGTAAAACTGTCGCAATCAGGAGATCAGCGCCCAGCCCCCTGCTCTGGCCGCTGATCTTCTGGCTCGCGGGCATCGTGATCGGGCGGCATCTGGCGCCTGGACTCTGGCTATCTCTGGCTTTGGCAGGAGGCTTTGCGCTGCTGGCGGTCTTTTCTAAAGGGCTGCGGCCACCTCTGATTCTGCTGCTATTTTGTGTGGGCGGCAATCTGCATTGGCAGGCACATGGGACCAAAGCTCAGCCTTTTGCAGATTATCTCTTGCTGCGTGGGCAGATCCAGCAAGAGATCTGCTTCAAAGTGCAAAGGTCTTCCGGTCCCAAAACCTATCAGGTTCAGCTTTATGAACTGGCCGGGCACCAGCTTTCAGAGCCCATGCTGCTCATTTACCCGGAAGAGCTTTCCGTGGGCGGCAGTTATAGCACTCTGGCCGAGATCCAGCCTCTGCGTGATGATGCCATTTTGGATATCCATTCCCGGAATTATCAGGGGCTTATCCGTCCGTTAAAGACTTTGGAGCAGGTGGAAAGCACGGATACGCCTACTCTGGTTTTCCGAGCACGTAAGGCGATACAAGATAGATTGGATGAGGCTTTGGGAGTATATTCTCCCCTGGCTCAGGCTCTGCTTTTGAGCGATTCAGATTTCAAACGGGAGCACCGGCAAAGCCTTAATCGGGCAGGGATCATGCACCTGGTGGTAGTGAGCGGCCTGCATGTGCTGATGCTGAGTCTCTTCCTCCTGGTTATCCTGCGGGCGATCTTTCCGCGAATCTGGGCCGAGGCTATCTTCATGCTCCTGCTTTTGGCCTTTGCCGCACTCAATAGCTGGGCTCCACCCATCACCCGCGCCATGCTCATGATCGATCTGGTAATATTGTCCCGCTGGCTTTCCCGTCCTTTATCGATCGCGCAGAACCTCTCGGTTGCGCTATTTGTGATCACCATCGTCAGTCCGACTCAGCTCTTCAATCTGGGCTTGCAACTTTCTTTTACCGCAGTGGCTTTGATCGCCTTTGTTTTGCCTTTATTTCGCTCCCCAACGGAGTCCTCTGGGTTAAGATCATATCCCCGTAAGATTTTGGGATATATGCTGATCAGCCTGGTGGTGAGCCTGGGCATCGCGCCTCTTACCCTCTACTATTTTGGTACCGCTTCCCTGAATGGAGTCCTGGCCAACCTCCTGGGCCTGCCCTTGATCATGCTGCTTTTAGCCCTGTCGATCTTGATTCTGATCTGGGATATCCAACCTTTCATTCTCTGCTTTCAGGCGCTTACCGATCTCTGGCAAATCTGGTTAAACCTCTGTGCAAAGCTACCCCTGAGCTTGGAAGGGCAATGGATATCACTGCCCATCGCTATAGCTTTGGGGCTCTTCCTGCTTGTGATTGTGCTAAAAGTCAGACGCTCCTGGAGAGCCTGGATCAAGCTTGCCATCCCCATCTCGCTGGCCATCGCAGCCCTGCTGTTCTGGCCCCTCAGCCCCAAAAATGAGCTGTACATCTTCAATTCCGGAGTCTCGGATTGTAGCCTGATCTTTGCCGATGATGGCAGCAGCATGATGATCGACACGGGTGGCTTGATCGGCCAAAGAGCGGAAATGGATCTGGAAGCCATCGACCAGACCCAGTCCTGGCTACAGAATAATCTCCTGAGATGGCTGCAGCGCAAACGGGTAAACACACTCGACTATGTAGTGATCACCCATCTCCATGGCGATCATGCTGGCGGAATCTATGACCTCCTCAGAGGCCTGAAGGTCAAGAATCTCATCCTCAGTGATGACAGCATCCACAGCGAACTCTGGCAGCAAACTGCGCCTTTATTGGAGCTCCAACACACCAAAATAATCGCCATTACAGATACTTGCACCATCAAGCTGGGTTCGCATCGGTTGAAATTCCTGCACCCGGATCTAGACTTCTATGCCACCGATCTGAATAATCAATCCCTGGTCTGCCGCTATGATGCTGGCAGCCAGAGCATCCTCTTCACTGGCGATATCGAGCGGGAAGCGGAACTCTATCTTTCTGAGCACTATCCTCAAGAGCTCCGTGCCCAGATTTTGAAAGTCCCTCATCATGGCTCCCGTAGCTCTTCCAACACTGAATTCCTTGCTTGTGTGCGCCCCCAAACCGCAGTCATAAACACGGCTCAGAGAAATGTCTATGGCTTTCCGCATGAACAGGCCATTGGTCGTCTCACAGAGGTGGGAGCCGAGATCCGATATACCTACGAAGGTAGCCAACGGTTTTTGCTGAAACCATGACTGCCTTAGCTCCAGTCATATTTCTGACTTATTAAGCACTGTATGCAATACACTAATCTACAGATAATCCTCTCTGCGACTCCTCAAGAACCTCCAAAAGAACCTGCAAACATTGATATCTAAACTTGACAAAAAGTACCTGTGCAAAAAAAAGGAACTTGTGAAGGTGGCAACAAGAATACTAATTAGCTGAACTGTTTAGTACTTGTGTTGTAGAGCTTATACGAATAATATCTTGTATGATTCGAAACTGCAGCCACCACATTGAATATAATACAGAGGTAAGATACAATGGAAAACAAGCTTAAAGCAATGCTGACACTGTGCTTGTTCACGGTAGTATTGAATGCATCGTGGGCGATTACTGTTATTGTAGGCTCTGGGGCGACGACAACGCCCTATCTGCCGATAAATACCAGCTCAAACTTCAGTTACTCGCAGCAGATCTATACCCAAACTCAGATTGACAATGCTGGGTTGATCAAGTCCATAAGTTTCTTTTTTGAAAGTGGTGATAATGCCAATAGCTCGGATTGGGTCGTGTATTTGGGGCATACAAACAAAGACAGTTTTTCATGGATATCAGATTGGGTGCCAGTAGTGAGTCTCACTAAAGTATATGACGGTACAGTAACTTTTTCTACCGGTGGGTGGATGACCGTTTTCTTCAGCACCCCATTCCCGTATAACAACACCGATAACCTGGTGGTTGCTATTGACGAGAACACTCCCGAAAGCGCCGGATCTAATGGAAACTTTCATCGTTTTACAAACGATAACTATACCGGCCTGTATGTTAACCAATCGGAGAATATAGATCCAGCCTCACCCCCATCCGGGACCGGCAGGACCCACCATCTCAGCCAGATTAGGTTTGACATAGAGATAGACAATCCTACAGGCGTGACGGCTATCCCTGATAGCGAAACTCAGATCAATCTTTTTTGGACACGCAATTCCACGCCAGACAATGTGATGGTTGCTTGGAACAGCACAAACACCTTTGGTAACCTGGAAGACATAACCAAATACCTCGTTAATGACACCATCGCTGGCGGTGGAACGGTGATTTACAAGGGCAACGGCACGAGCTTCAGCCACACTTCCCTGAGCGCAAACACCTCCTATTACTACAAGGTCTGGTCTGTGAGAAATGATGGTGCACGGAATGTAGCATATTCACCCGGAGTGGCAACAAACGCCCAGACATTGGCACAGACACTCCCCGTCGAACTCTCTTCTTTCACCGTAGCCCTGAACAGCAGCAACCAAGCGGTGCTCACCTGGGTTACTCAAACTGAAACCGACCTTAGTGGATTCTACATCTATCGCAATACCTATAATGATTTGGCGACCGCCGAATTGATCAGCAGTCTCATTTCTGCTACCAACACTTCTCAGCAGAGAGTATATGTGTTCAGAGATACTGAGCTGAGTATGCCCGGCACCTATTACTATTGGTTACAGGTGGCAGATCTGGATGGCAGCGAGAGCTTCCACGGGCCTGTAAATCTGGTTTTCGAAGGCGAAAACAATCATCAAAGCCCTGGTATTCCCGAGATCACTACTTTGAAGACTGTGTATCCGAATCCCTTCAATCCCAGCACTACCATCAGCTATGGCCTGGATAAGGCTGCAGCGGTAAGTATCAGGATCTACAATAGCCGCGGACAGATGGTGCGCGAGATCAATGAAGGTAACAAAGCCGCCGGTAATTTCAGTTTGGTTTGGAACGGCGATGATGACAGAGGCAAAAGCTTGCCCACCGGAGTTTACTACATTCGGATGCAGGCTGGAGATAAGAGCTTCAGCAAGAAAGCTGTGCTCATGAAATAAGATCAATAGAATAGATATGAAGCCCGGGGTTTTGCTCCGGGCTTTTTTTGGGTTGGGGGTTTGTTAGTGCAGGAGTTGCGGGGTGCGGGAGTTCTTGGTGCGGGGGCTTGTTAGTGAAAGAGTGCAGGAGTTCTTGGTGCGGGGGTTTGTTAGTGCAGGAGTTTCTCTGTGCGGAGGTGCGGAAGTTTGGATGTGCCGGAGCTCTTGCTGCGGAGGGAGGGTGCTGGATTGGATGCGTCTCGCGTCCAACAAGGCTGGAGGCCTTGAAAAGGGGGGATGGGTTTTCGAAGGAGGAAGACCTTGAAAATGGGGTGGCAGGCTTTGAAAGAAGGGAGGGGTTGAAAGTGGGAGGATTGGTTTTGAGAGAAGAGAGCCAGACCTCGCAAAAGGGAGCACGTCTCGTGCTCTGCAGACGGGGACGTCTGCAATCCAGCAGCTTCTCGTTCCTACGTAGAGCAGTACGGAAACGCTACAGCCCTTGAAAGACTTAAGGCAGCGATCTAGTCGCTGCCTTAAGTGTTTTAAATCAGGTGTTAATTTGGGCTTATATTATCTCTGCGGTTTTGCCGCGATACTCACCATTTTATTCGGAATCACGATGACCTTCTTGACCTCAAAGCCTTCCAGAGCGCGGACCACATTCTCCACTTCCAGCGCCATTTCCTGCAAAATCCCGGCATCAGTATCCGGTGCCACTTCCAGTTTGCCTCTGATCTTGCCATTCACCTGGATCACGTAAGTCGCGGTATCTTGAGCCAGATATTTCTCTTCATAACTGGGCAAGCCGCTTTCGTGCAACAGGTTCGGGTGACCCATCACTTGCCAGAGCTCTTCTGCCATGTGGGGTGCATAGGGATACAAAAGTTGAGGAATAATGCTGCAAGCACTTGCATAAACAGCGAGTTCAGCGGGGTTCAGATCATCTGTGGATTTGATGGCTGTACAGTGATTCAGGTGCTCCATCACAGCGGCAATAGCGGTATTGTATTGCATACGGATGAGCGAGTCTTCCCGCCATCTTTGGATGCAGTGATGAGTACTAAAGCGCAAGTCTTTCAGTTCCGGAGAGAGCTCTGCTGATTCCCCAGAAGTTTGTAGTCCCAGCTTGATCGCATCAAGATTGCCTTTGATCAGGCGGTAGGTTCTGCTCAGGAATCTAAAGGCACCCATCAGCGCTTCATCGTTCCATTCCACATCCTTTTCGGGAGGCGAGGCAAAGAGCAGATAGACGCGCAGGGTATCCGAACCAAAGCGGTCCACGATATATTGAGGGTCCACGGTATTGCCTTTGGATTTGCTCATTTTGGCGCCATCTTTCAGCACCATGCCCTGGGTGAGCAGGCGGGCAAAGGGTTCGTTGCCTTTTACCCAGCCCATATCGCGCATAAATTTATAGATGAAACGGGCATACAAAAGGTGCATGCAGGCGTGCTCGATCCCACCGATGTATTGATCCACCGGCAGCCAGTAATCGGCTTTGGCAGGGTCGAAGGGCAGATCCCGATTGTGCGCATCCGCATAGCGGGCATAATACCAGGAGGAATCCACAAAGGTATCCATGGTATCGGTTTCCCTGCGGGCTGCTTCGCCACAGACCGGGCACTTGACATTCAGCCAATCCGGCACGCTGAGCAGGGGATTTGAAGTAGTCTGCCCCACTTGCACTTCATCCGGCAAGAGCACGGGCAGATCTTCATCCGGAACAGGAACAATGCCGCATTTCGGACAGTGGATCATGGGAATGGGATTGCCCCAATAGCGCTGCCGGGAAATGCCCCAATCCCGCAATCTGTAAGTCACGGTGGCCACTCCCCAGCCTTTTTCTTCTACCCAACGGGTGATTTCGCCTTGGGCGGCTTCGCTGTCCTGATCGTCAAAATGTCCGGAATTGCAGATGATACCAGGCTCGGTATAGGCTTCGGTCATGTCTTCCAGTTTCAAGGATTTATCCTGATTTTGGATGACTATTTTGATGGGAATATCATACTTTTTAGCAAAGTCAAAATCACGTTGATCGTGCGCCGGAACGGCCATCACAGCCCCTGTGCCATAATCCATCAGCACATAATTCGTGATCCAGATCTGCACTTTGGCGCCGTTCAAGGGATTGATGGCATAGCGTCCGCTAAAGACGCCTTCTTTCAGGCTTTCCGCACTGGAGCGCAGCATCTTATCTTCGTTCATCACCCGCTTGCAAAAGCTTTGCAATTCAGCATTATCGGGCTCCTGGGCCAGCCAGGTCTGCACCAGTGGATGCTCCGGAGGCAGCGCCATGAAGGTAACGCCGAAGATGGTATCCGGACGGGTGGTGAAAATCGGGATCTTTTGCGTGCTGTTTTCCAGAGTAAAATCGATGCGAGCACCCTCGCTTTTGCCGATCCAGTACTTTTGCATGGTCATCACCCGCTCCGGCCACTCGATTACATGCGAAAAATCAAGCAATTCCTCAGCATAATTCGTGATCCGGAAATACCATTGGTCCATTTCCTTTTGTATCACTTCAGCGCCGCAACGCCAGCAGGCATCATCTTCCACCTGTTCATTGGCCAAAACCGTTTTGCAGGTTTCACACCAATTTTGGAAGCTCTTTTTGCGGTAAACCAAGCCCTTTTCGTACATTTTCTTGAAGATATACTGCCCCCAATGATAATAATCCGGGCGGCAGGTGCTGATCTCGCGTTCCCAATCCAGGAAAAAGCCCATGCCATCGAACTGCTTGCGCATATTGACGATGTGCTCTTCAGTGGTGATTCTGGGATGGGAATTGTGGGTAATGGCATAGTTTTCCGCGGGCATGCCAAAGGAATCGTAACCCATGGGCTGCAAGACGTTGTAGCCTTCCATCATCTTCAAACGTGTGATGGCATCACCGATGGCGTAGTTTGACGCATGGCCGATATGGAGAACTCCGGAAGGATAAGGGAACATCGATAGCACATAGTACTTGGGCCGGTCCGAAAAGTCCCGGGCGTTGGCAATCCGGCGCTCTTGCCAGGTCTGTTGCCACTTTTTTTCAATCTCTGTAAATTGGTAATCCATTAGTGTTCTCCATGCGGATGATCCGCGTATATTATTTTATACTATAGCTTTGCAAGCTCTGGGAGAGGGGAGCTTTTGTCAAGGGATTTTTGGTTTTAGCGTTTTAGCGTTTTAACGTTTTATCGTTTTGACGTTTTAGCGATTTAGAGTTCTTGCAGTGCCCTGCTTTATAGCTTGTGCTGAAGCTGACGTGGAGATAAGAGGATTTTTTCCTGCTATCTCCACGTCATCTCCACGACAACAAATGGGCTAGGGTAATCTGGGAAGCAGTATGTCCCGGCGTTATTCCAGGTAGAGCCCGCGGGGCCGAAAGATGAATAGATTAGTCTTAAAAGAAGTATAGCTCAAAAGGAGGGTCGATAGATTCCGACGAACCGAAAGACAAATAGGATAGTCTGGGAAGAAGTATAATCAAGGGAGATTGAGGGTAGAGTCCGGTAGGACGAAAGGCGAATGCCTATAGCCCAGCAGGTGACTGCTGGGCTAAGGCGAAATAGCACATTGAGTCTGGAGCGCAGCGCAGGACGATACCTGCTAAGCTATGCCAACAATCCTCTGCCGTGCTCCGCACTCTCCCAAACACGGCAGCTTAGATATAAAGACAAGGCACTAGACAAGAAACAGGCACCATGCAGAAGACTTGAACACAGCATTTCAAAGATATATCACCTAGCCTGCCAGACCAATACGACTTCCATATTCATCAACTATGCTTGTAATACAGAACAAAAAGATAATGTTTCGTTTTGTTCTTGACAATATTTGTAGCTGGTCTTTTTTTGACCAGGGTGCTGAAAATCTACTGGAAAAATAACCATAGATATTTGATAGCACCATTTTACTTATATTTGGCCTAATTAAGGAGAATTCTTATCATGAAGAAATTGATGAAACTGGCTATCCTGCTAAGTCTTATCTTAGCCATGTGTAGCATGCTCATTGCAGATACTGTGGAAATTGGCACCGGCACTGCTACTACTAATTTTCTGCCCATAGATGGTAACTACAGTTACTCTTATAGCCAACAGATCTATACTCCTGCCCAAATCAATCATTCCGGAAGCATTTCCAGGATCAGATTCTACTATGTTTCAGGAAGCTTTGACTCCTGCAAAGATTGGGTGATTTACATGGGTCACACCAGCAAGACAGGCTTCACTTCTCCGATTGCTTGGGTTCCGCTGGCAGACCTGACTCAGGTTTTTGCCGGAGATGTAACTGGCATGGCACCTCTGGCAAATAATTGGATGGAGATCACTCTTGACACTCCATTCAATTACAACAACAGCTCAAATCTTATCATTGCAGTGGATGAAAATACTGATGGCTGGGGAAGTAATCGCCCGGAATGGGGTTCTTTTGCAACTGCTACCAGAACAAGTATGTATTTTGCTCACGATACCGACAATCCCAACCCCGCCTCGCCTCCCGCCTATGGTCTAAATCGATTGCAGACAAACAATCGCATACAATTCGTATTCCCCAATAGCACAGCACCCCTGGCACCCACTCTGCTGTCGCCCGTCAATGGTGCCTGGTCACTTACCGATAACATGCTATCCTGGATGCCCACTGCAGGAGCTGGTGATGCCACCAATTACGATGTGTATTTTGGCACTACAGCCAACCCTCCCAGGGTTAGCATCGCACAAACCGCCAGATCCTACACGCCCACCCTGGCCCCAAACACAAGCTACTATTGGAAGGTAGTGGCAAAAAACCAAATCGGTTCGTCTCCCGCTTCCAGCACCTGGAGCTTCAAAACCCCCTCTTCCGCTCAACTGGTAGAGAGCTTTGAAGGCAGCGTCTTTCCACCGGCGAATTGGGCAAGCTCTGGCGATTGGTTCCAGGACATCAACTATCGCAAACATGGAACTTCCAGTGCCCGCATTAACGGCAACCCGTCAGCTCAAAAGATCCTTTCCACGCCAAAATTGACTATTAACGCCGACAGTACATTGGATTTCTGGACTTCCGCAGGTGGTACAGCAGCCTATCTGCAAGTTCTTTACTCTCCCGACCGGGTTAATTGGACTCAAATTGGCAGCAATATAACTTATCCGGCCATCTTAACATTCTACAATCAGGTGATAGACTTAAGCTCTTTGGCTGGTCACGATTATTACCTTGGTTTCCGCAGAGATATGGCGGCAAGTGGCGCGGTTTTTATTGATTTTGTGATCGGTCCCCAGCTCACCCCAGAAGCGCCTGGTCCAGCAAATCTGGTCTCACCCGCTCATAATGCCACAGGCCAGAGCATTTACCCCAGTTTCACCTGGAGCGTACCTACCTCCGGTCAATATCCCACCAGCTACAAGATATATTGCGATGCAAATAATCCCCCCACTACGCTGATAGGGACAACCAGTTTCTTAAGCTATTCCTGCACTTCAGCTTTGCCCTGGAATAGCAGCTTTTACTGGATGGTGGTTCCCAGCAATGTAGTAGGAGACGCCATCGGCAATACTGTGCGCAAATTCACTACCATGGCCGATATCACGGTAAATGTGCTGCCTTTCTTGGAAGGGTTTGAGACTGGCAACAGCAACCAAAGCCAGGTCGCTAAATGGCAACAGAATCCCGGAGGGTTCTCATCCAATTCTTGGATTGCAAACTCCAGCTTAGGGACATTCAGCCGCAATCCTCGCACCGGGACATTCAACGCCTACCTCGAAGGCAATAGTGACAGTTGGCTGATGCGCCCATTTATGCTTTATGCCGATTCATACTACGATGTGACGCTTTTCGCGCGTCAAGACACAACAGTACCAACCGCTGCCTCAATTGGGATTTACTATGGCAGCACTGCCACTACAGCCAGCATGACTAATACAATAGCCCCCCAAACTGACCTCATAAGCGGTTCCTATCAGAGAATCTCCGGTATGTTCAACCCTTCTACGGACGGAATTTACTGGATTGGCATTCGTGGCACTCTTGAGCTTCCGTCCCATTTCCTCAGCCTGGATGATATCTCAGTAACTTTATGCGAATCCGCGTTCCTGTCTCCCAGCCATAGCCAAATAGGATTTGGCTTGGTGCGGCAAGGTATGCAGACTGGTCCGCATAATCTCACGCTCACAAATACCGGTGGTGGCTATGCACATATAGCTGCTTACGAAACCAGCATCTTCGGAGACAACGCTGCCGAATTCAGCTTCGACGCCAGCGTCTTGCCCATATCTTTGGCCAATGGGCAGAGCTTTGTGCTGCCGGTCTATGTGAACGCTACCCATGAAGGCCCCATCTCTGCTACTCTGCGCATTATAGCCCGCCCGGGCAATATGCAATTAGATATCCCCCTGAGCGCAATGGGCAGACCGGCAGGCATAGTGGAAATCGGCAATAATAACCGTGACTTTAGCCTGCCAATCCTTCTTGCCCAAGACAACAGCTATAGCCAGAGTATTTACCTGCAAAGCGAAATCGATGTTCCAGATCAACGCATCGAGAAATTGTATTACTATTGGAACGGTCCCGGAACAGCGGTCAATAGCAACGACTGGACTATCTATATGGGACACACCGCGCTCACGGAATTTGCCGGAAGCGACAGTTGGATAGCTCTGGCCAACCTGAGCCAGGTGTTCCAGGGTGAAGTGCCCATCCCAGCTATAGCCGGTTGGATCGAAATTCCTCTAACCACGCCTTTTGTATATAACAACACAGACAATCTGGTGATTGCCATTGATGAAAACGAAGAGGGTTATGATAGCTCGGTAGGATTCTTCTGGTGCTCCGATAGCGATATGCGTACCATTTATGATTACCCCCGTTGGCAGAATGGATACGTCAATCCAGATCCTGCTGCACCGCCAGATGGAATGAGAAAATCTGCTATTCCCAACCTCAGGCTGTTCTTTGGTAGCGGCGCTGCCTCCGCACCAGAGCTGGTGATAAGCTCCACTGGCGTGCTCAATTGGACTGCTGTGGCTGGAGCCACGCTTTATCAGATCTACAAATCAGCCGATCCCAATGGGCCATTTCTGCCCTATGCCACGGCGAATGGCACAAACTGGACTGATCCTCTGTTTCCCCAAGGCAAAGCTTTCTACAAAGTAAAAGCGGTGAACAACGCGGGTAAAAGTCAAAATGAAACTCTAATTGATAAGCCTGCTAATACAGGTCTCATCGAATAAATAAACAAAGCGCGGAACTATTCGCGCCCATAATATCAAGCCCCCGCAAATCAGCGGGGGCTTTTTAATGATGTAGAAATAGTTAGTTGACCAACGACATCCTCTTCACACAGAGGCTTTGTCCGTTTGCATAAAGCTTGGCCAAATAGACTCCAGAGGGACAGGGGCGACCGGAATCGTCCCGACCATCCCAGGTGACCTGGAATCCGGTATTACTTGGTTCTGGCGAGCACAGAGTGCGGATCTTGCGGCCTTTGAGGTCATAGACAATCAGACTGGCTGCACTGAGCTGTAAGGGTTTGGCATTATCCAGAGCGAGGCTCAGGCTGGTGGAATAATTAAAGGGGTTGGGATAGACACTCAGGGCTGCTCTGGCAAGAGGGGGCGAAAGCAAAGCGTCATTGTTTTGAACTCCCGAGCCCAATTTGGCGATGAAGATATCCCAATGTCCAGATCCGCTGAGATTGTTGGGGCCAAAGGCGAGGTCGCCGGTGTACCATCCGCATACGTAGATATCTGCGGAACTGTCCACTGCGATGCCGCAAGCACAGTCATTAAGCTCCCCACCTATCCGGTCTGCCCAGAGCCAGTTCCCATTTGGATCCAGCTTGGCTACAAAGATATCTCCTTGTCCACTGCTGCTGAAACTGCTGCTGCCAAAGCTGACTGCTCCGCTGAACTGTCCTGCCACATAGCAGTTTCCGTAGGCGTCTGTGGCGATATCAATGGCAGTATTATCAAGTTCGCCTCCGCCTCGAACTGCCCAGAGCCAGTTGCCGGCATTGTCCATTTTTGCCACAAAGGTATCGGATTGCCCCTCAGAGCTCAGCTCGATTGAGCCAAAAGAGGCCGTTCCTCCAAATGCCCCAACCAGCAAGATATTGCCCGAACTATCGATTGCGATGCCATTGCTGATGTCGGAGGAACTGCCACCAGCGCTTTGGGCCCAGATCCAGTTACCGGATGACTCCATGCAGGCTACGAAGATGTCATCGGAATTGACCGCAGTGACGCTATGAAGACCGAAATCAATGCTGTCGTTAAAATGTCCGGCTACATAGATATTCCCCTGACTATCCACTACGAGATCCATGCCTCTTTCCCGGTAGGAGCCACCGACATGCTGCACCCAGAGCCAATTGCCGCTGGAATCCAGCTTCGCCACGAAGATGTCATTGCCGCCATTACTCACCAGACTGATCGCACCAAAAGTAATCGTGTTTGCAAAGTAGCCGGTGATATAAACATTGTCCATGTCGTCCAAGGCGATGCTAAAGCTGTCATCATCGTAAGGGGCGTTTGCCTGTTTTGCCCAGAGCCAGTTACCGCTGGAGTCGAGCTTGGCAACGAAGATATCGGTGCGGCCGCCGCTGGTCAGGGTGGTGGAACCAAAATCCGCAGTCTCCCAAAAATAACCTGTGATATAGACATTGCCTGCACTATCGACTGCGATGTCCCGCGCCAGATCGCCAGATACTCCTCCTGCGCATTGCACCCAGAGCCAATTGCCGTTTGAGTCCTGTTTAGAGACATAGATGTCTTCGGAGCCGGCAGAACTGAGGCTGATGGAACCGAAGGAGACTGTGTCGCAAAAACGTCCGGTGCTATAGATATAGCCCTCGCTATCCACCGTGATGGCTTGCCCCACATCCGTATGGGCCGCTCC
>JAJBAW010000121.1 GCA_020532545.1 Candidatus Cloacimonadota bacterium
CCAGATGCATATAATACTCTGGGAATTCAATGTTGATTATATTTTGACCGGCGGGGAAATCCACCACGCCATCAAAGACCTGGGTCAATTGGGTAGAGGGAATCCAGTTTGCACTGAGATCGGTCTGGGCAGTACTGCCCAACCAGATTTTAACAGGCGTGGCCGTGATATTTGAGGCGAATTGATTGTAGAATTTAACACCCGTAATCATTCCTACGAAGTTGCTCATCTCGTCTGCAGTGTAGATGGTCTCAAAGAGTGAGCTTTTGTAGAAAAAGTCCAGCGGGACACGGGCAGTCTGGCTTCCATCGCCAATGGTGATATCGTTTACACCGCTTCCGGTAAGCTGAACGGTATGAGTATCACGGTTATCCGCGCTACGCAGGCCGCTTTTGCTGCCTATTACGTGCCGGTTATCCTGGTTGTCCGTAATGGTTACCGTGGCAAGGTCCTCACCCAGAGAATTTGGAGTGTAATTAACTGTAAACGTTGCAGTTTCGGCAGTTTCCAGGGCGACAGGGAAGGTAGGCAGGTTGCTGAGTGCGAAGGTGCCGCTGCCGGCAATGCTGATCTGATTGATGCCCAAAGTGCCACCACCGGCATTCATAATACTGAAGCTCCGGCTGCGGCTGCCGCCAACATTTACTTCGCCAAAGTTATGCGAAGTAGGGCTAACTATAAACACCGGATCTCCGGTCAAAGGAGTCATGGTGAGTGTGGTTTTTGGGAAGATGCCGGTAATGGTTCCACCCGTGAGGTTGGCAGGATCGTAAACAGCGCTGTCGCTGTGCATTTCACGGGCACGTCCGGTTACTCCGGTTTGGGTTTTGAAGTAGTCACTGGAGCTGAAATATGCCCCATCCACAGGACGGTTGAACATCACTACCAGGTTGCCGCCTGTATAGGCAAAAGGAAGCTGAAGCGGGAAGGTGATGGTGTTGGCTCCACCAGGGTAGTTCATCGTGCCATCATAGACCAGAGTCATATTGGTGGAAGAGATCCAGCCGGCATTGAGGTCTGGCTGATCGGTGATACCCATCCAGATTTTGGTCGGCTTGTTCACCAGGGTGGTGGTAGAGAATTGGTTATACAGGGATATGGTATTGATGTTTCCTACCATTCCTATTTCTGCAGGGTAATAGATGCTTTGATAGATACTGCTTTTGTAGAAGAAATCCAGCGGCATGCGGGCAGTTTGGCTTCCGTCGCCGATGGTTACGGAAATCACACCCTCAGGCTGCACGGTGATGGCCATTGGGGTGGTGGCATCGTTGCCGGGGTTGATGTCACCAGGCAGGACTACCTTTCCGTAGATGCTCATGGGGCCCTGCGCAGTGGGAGTCCAGGTCACTACTATATCGACACTGGTTCCAGGAGCTACCGCAGTACCTGCAGCGGTGGCAAGTTCCACATTGTTGCTGTTGAAAAGCTTCACACTGTAGGTGTTTTGAGGGGCAGTGCCGTTGTTAAATACGCTCACGGTGTATTGTGTGGCAATGTTTACGCTGGGAGTGCTGTTTCCGCTAATCGTCACGCCGGCAAGGTCGTTTGCACCCATCATCTCAAACTCAATGGTATCTACGTAAATAGTCTGGCCGGCTGCATTATTGGCATGTTTGAAGGCAATGAATTTGCCGGTGCCGGTGTAGCTGCTCAAGGATACTTGATGCTGTGCCCAGGCATTGGTGAAGGTAAGTGTTCCCACTTGGGTGAAGGTGGACGCATCGGCAGGATTTGTCATCACGCCTACTTTCAAAGAATAACCGGTGCCTTTACCCCAAAGCTTCACGCGCACGCTGCTTACGGGGATGGAGCCCGCCAAAGGAGGAGCGATCAGCATGGCGATAGTATTGATATCGGTGGGGTTGTAAATCGCCACGCAGTTTGGTGCACTCTGCGGAGAAGTGGTTACGGTTTTTACGTAACCAGTGGTAGCAGTAGCTTGGTAAATGCTGCTCCAGCCCAAGGGAAGATTGGGAATGGCAACATCATCAAAGTTCTCAGCGTGACTGAGCTCGTAGATGGTGGCATCCACACCGTGACCGCTGAGCTCTACGGTATGGGTGAGTCTGCGATTGTCCGTGATGGTAACTGTAGCTGAATGGTCCCCTGCTGTGGTGGGGGTATATAGCACGCGGAAACTGGCAGGTTCTCCCATGACAAGCTGTGCTGGCAGGGTGGGCAGGTCTGCAAGGCTGAAGTGTGGGCTGTCGCTGAGGCTGATGCTGCTGATCGTGAGGGTACCACCGCCAGCGTTCATCATATTAAAGCCTTGGCTGGGGCTATGTCCCAGAAGCACATCACCAAAGTTTTTGGCTGGAGGGTTTACTGCAAATTGCGGGTCTGAGCTCGGAGCGCTCATGAAGAAGCGCATATTGGAGCGATTCACAGAAGCGGTGCCGGTAAGGGCATTACTCGCAACAGCAGTATCGCTGCCAAAGCGCAGGGAACTGTTAAAGCCAGTTACAGTATAAAACACTGAAGCATTCTGGGCATAGGCCGGAACAAGATCGGTTACGACATCGATGAGCAGATTGCTAGCGCCATCCCAGCTGAAGGGAGCGCCGAAAGCATGGACGTTCCAACCCACTACAGGCATGAATTCATTTGCTTGGAACACTTGCATGTATTCGCCCACTTCAAAAGTGGTGGTCAAAGCAGTTTGAGCGGTTGCTTTGATGCGGATTCTGTAGTTTTGCATGGGCGTGCAGTTGTTCAGGTTTTCCACATTAAACGCGATGGCGCTGATGTTTCCTGCACTTACGCCAATATCATTAAACTCGCTTGCCAGCACAAGGTATTGCTGACGGAAGTTCTTGTTCCAAGTCCCATAGGGTGTGGGCGTTCCTGTAGTGGTATTGGCGGTGGTGCCATTACCTATTTCAGAAACCAACATACCTTCTTCCATCACTACGACGGTGATCCGGCTAGTTTCATCGTTGGCGGGGTTTTCATCACCAACACCCATGCTGACTTTACCATAAAGCTGGGTTTCACCAACTACAGTGGGAGTCCAGGGCAAGGAGAATGCCAGGGTTTGTTGAGGGTCGATGGCAGTACCGATTACACTGGAAATTTGCACGCCACCGATCTTCATGAGCTGTACCGTGAAATTATTGAGGGTGGTATTGCTGTAGTTCTTGATTGATACGCTGTAGTTTACAGTGGAATTCACATTCGGTGTAGTCGGTCCGGTAATGCTGATCGCGCTCAGGTCTGTGATATCCAGAGCTTCCATATTAAAACGGATATTGGCGCGGTTTACTGAAAGGGTGCCGGTGGTGGCATTGGCAGCACCAGCGCTGTCGCTCTGATTGCGCAGCGAGCTACTATAAGAGCTTGGAGTATAGTACACCGAGGCGTTCTGGGTGTAGGTGCTGGCAAACAAATCAGTTACTATATCAATGATCAGGTTGGAAGCACCATCCCAATAGAAGGGAGTGCTGAAAGTATGGGTGTTCCAGCCTGCGACGGGCATGTATTCATTAGCCTGGAATACCTGGGTATAGGTGCCGAGTTCAAAGGTGGTGGTCAAAACAGTCTGATTCGTAGCTTTGACCCTGATCCGGTAGTTTGGCATCGGGGAGCAGGTATTCAGGTTTCCCACATTAAAGGCGATGGAATTGATGTTTCCCACTCCTCCGCCAATGTTGTTGAGCTCGCTGGCGAGCACAAGGTACTGCTGGCGGAAGTTTTTGTAATAGGTACCATACGGAGTTGGTGCACCCGTAGTGGTGTTCGTAGCTGTACCTTCGCCCAAAGTGATATTCACTTGAGCGCCAAGGCTGGTGAATGCGCCTAATACAAGGATTAAGAGCATTGTCAAAATTATGATTCGTTTCATGACTGTGACTCCTGTCTATCTTACTATTTTTTTCAGCAAGTTTCCTTACCTTCCGGACAGAATATCCGGAGCTGTTTGTTAGGTATTGTCAATACTATGAGGAATAAATAAAAAGCTAGATTACCAGAACTTGCTAGGGCATAAACCTGTAAAGGAAAATCTTTCATCAGCTCCTAAACCCCGAAACGATGGGCTTTCCTCGGGCAATTGTCAGAACAGGAGATTAAGGAAAGTAACCGGATTTATATTGCCGATTACCCAATAATACTAAAGAGGAAAAAACCCCGGACGAAGCCGGGGTTGATTGATTGTTATGGCAGATAATCTGCCCTTTCGTTTATTCCATTAACATCATTTTACGGGTGCTGCTATATCTTCCAGCGGTGAAGCGATAGAGGTAGATGCCGCTGGAAAGCGGTTTTCCCCTGTCGTCACAGCCGTTGAAGATCACACGATAGCGTCCCGCAGCCTGCTTC
>JAJBAW010000122.1 GCA_020532545.1 Candidatus Cloacimonadota bacterium
ACTGGATGAATCCCTCCACTTCCTGGAAGGGCGAGCGGTGAATCCCGATGAAGACTCTTATTATGACCTTCCCGAAAGATCAAGACAGGAAGCTACTTTGTATGAACACTGCGTCCGCGCCATCGAGCTCAGCCTGAGATTTGGCGAGCACGGCCTGCCCCTGATGGGCTCTGGGGATTGGAATGACGGCATGAATCTGGTGGGCTTCGGTGGCAAGGGCGAAAGCGTTTGGTTGGGATTCTTCCTCTACGATGTCCTGGTTCGCTTTGCTGAAATAGCCAGGATCTATAAGGATGAGGCCTTTGCAGAACGCTGTTTGGAACAGTCCCGTAAGCTGCGTGAGAATCTGGACAAAAACGGCTGGGATGAGCACTGGTATCGCCGCGCTTATTTTGATGATGGAACGCCCCTGGGCTCTGCCATCAATGACGAATGTAAGATCGATTCCATCGCTCAAAGCTGGTCTGTGCTCTCTGGTGGGGGAGAGCCGGATAAATCGCTGATGGCCATGAATTCTCTGGATCAACATCTGGTGCGCAGAGACTTAGGGCTGATTCAGCTCTTTGATCCACCCTTTGATAAATCAGATCTTAACCCCGGCTACATCAAAGGCTACGTCCCCGGCGTGCGCGAAAATGGCGGGCAATATACCCATGCCGCCACCTGGGCAGCCATGGCCTTTGCCCAAATGGGGAACAATGAAAAGGCTTGGGAACTCTTTAGACTCATCAATCCGGTGAACCATAGCAGGAATCCGGAAGAAACTGAAACCTATAAGGTGGAGCCTTACGTGATGGCGGCCGATGTCTATGCTGTGGCCCCTCATGGCGGACGTGGCGGCTGGACCTGGTACACGGGCTCGGCTGCCTGGATGTACCGCTTGATCACAGAATCCCTGCTGGGGATGAGGCTGGAAGTGGATAAGCTCTTTATAGAGCCCTGTCTGCCCAAAGACTGGACCCAGTTCAAGCTGCATTACCGCTATCGTGAAACGGTGTATCACATCACGGTTGTCCAAAAGCCGGATGAGTCTGGTGAACTGCGGATCAAAGTGGATGGACAAGACCAGCCCCAAAAGTTCATTCCGCTGATAGATGATCACATCGAACACTTTGTGGACCTGGTGATTCCTCTGAAATAGTACAGGCTGCAGCCTTTCGTGGCGCTGTCTTCAGACGGCGATGAGGCTGGATGCGTTTGCGTCTCGTGTCGAAAAGGCCGCAGACCTTGAAAAAGAGGAGCAGGTCCCACGCTCTTGCAAACGGTTTAGACTTATGTGCCGGTTGGAGTCAGCACTTCAGCCGGCAATATCCAGACCAGGTACCCCTTTCATTCAGTGTTCTACTATCTTTTCTATCGGATTATCCTCATTGCTCTCTCCACAGTCCCAATCCTCAGAGTATCCTTGCTTTTTCCCTATTGCAAACTATTATATCTATATCAATTGCAAAGTAATCTCTATTGTGATTGAACAAACTATGGCACGGACTTTTTAGTGTTGAATTAAGAATTTGAACGCGGAAAAACTAAACACGAATAACACATATAGCAAGGAAGGAAATTATTATGGAATTACTCACAAATGAACTAGTCCAGGAGCTCCTGGCGGTGGATCAACCGCTTTGTCTCTCACTTTATATGCCTACGCACAGAAGACATCCTGAGAATCTTCAGGATAGCATTCTGTTTAAGAACCTGGTTCAGCAAATGGAAGATTCGCTGCTGCAGAAATATTCAGCCGCCGAAGCCCAAAAGCATCTTGAACCGATAAAAGCCCTTGTGGCCGACAGGGATCTTTGGAATCACACCTCAGACGGGCTGGCTGTTTTTAGTGCAGAAGGTATCTTTAAAGTTGTTGAATTGCATACATCGGTTGAGGAATTGGCCATGGTGGCCGACAGCTTTCACACCAAACCACTTCGGAAATATTTGCAATCCGGTGACCACTTCCACGTTTTGGGTATAACCCTGCATGATATCCGTCTTTTTGAAGGCAACCGTCGCTCACTTTATGAAGTGGAACTTGACGCTGATATTCCAAAAACCATCATAGAAGCGCTTGGTGGTGATGCGGAAGTCAAGCATTCGACCCTGGCAAATCATGGCGGCACCAGAGGTGATCGTACGCCGATGTTCCACGGTTATGGCGGCAAAAAGGAAGAGACTGAGAAAGAGACGGAAAGTTTTTTCCGTGCAGTTGCAGCTGCGATTGAGCAGCACTATTCGAAGCCTTCAGGCTGGCCCCTTATACTCGCGGCCTTGCCAGAACACCACAATCTATTTCATAAGGTAAACAAAAACCCCTTGTTGATTTCGAAAGGAATTCATATAAATCCCTGGTCCGTTACCCCGGAAAAACTGGCGACTATGGCCTGGGAAATAATGGAGCCCGAATATAACCTGAAGCTTGCCAATCTGCTTGACCGCTTTGAACAGGAAAGGGCAAAGGGCAAAGGCAGTGACGACTACAAAGAAATAGCCGTAGCGGCAGTAGAAGGACGGGTCGACACTCTTATTGTCGAAGCCGACCGTATTATCGCCGTCAGGATAACTAATCTGGTGACGGGAAATACGCAGAAAAAGGATTTGACAAATCCAAGAGTAGATGACCTGCTCGATGATATGGGTGAATTGGTAACAAAGATGGGAGGGCAGGTGATGGTCTTTCCACCCGCTAAAATGCCTTCAGAGACAGGGCTGGCAGCAATATTTAGATATTAATCAAATGTGGCTTCCCGAGACAATAGAAGAAGCCCTTAAAGCAATAAATGTAAATAAAGAAGCGCTGGCTAACGTGAAACAAATGGAAGCTATTCGGATGCCTTATGCATTCCGGAAGAGCTTGCAAATGCGGTAGTGTGGCCTTGCAGTGATGAAACATCATATAAAGCCGGACCTGCCCTGCCTACAGAAGGCGGGTTTCCGGGGAGAGAAGGAAGGAAAGATGAAAGACCTAAGCACAAAATATATGGGCATAAAGCTCAAAAACCCTATAATAGCGGGGGCCAGTGGGCTCACTGCGAATTTGGCTAAAATCCAGGAAATGGAAGCTGCCGGTGTAGGGGCGATTGTGATCAAATCGCTGTTTGAGGAACAGATCCAACTGGAGCGATATCGTAATGAATTGGAAGGCGAAATCACCAGTGCGCGTTCTGCAGAAATGATAGGCCCAGCCCTTCCTGATCAGGATTATGCGGGACCCAAGGAACATCTCTACTGGCTAAAGCGCGCCAAAGAACTTGTCAAGATTCCCGTGATCGGCAGTCTGAACGCAGTTCATCGGGAAACCTGGCTGGATTATGCGCTTAAGCTGGCGGATACCGGAATAGACGGGCTGGAATTGAATTTCTATTCTGTCCCCAAAGACTTTTCCAAAACCGGCACTTCGATAGAAGATGAACAGATAGAACTCCTCAAAGAAATAAGCTCCAGAATCAATATACCAGTAGCAGTAAAACTTAGCAGCCTCTATACCAATCCTCTGCAGGTGGTGCAGCGTATGAGTAAAACCGGGATTGCTGGAGTAGTTCTTTTTAACCGATTCTTTGAGCCTGATATCGACATCCAGAAGATGGAAAATATCTTCCCCTTGAATCTAAGTAAGCCGCAGGATAATCGTCATGCTCTACGTTATACCGGGCTGCTTTCACAGCAGATACAGACAGAGATCTGTAGCAGCGGAGGCATTTTCAGTGCAGCCGATGTGATCAAAATGATCCTGGCCGGTGCAAACGCTGTGCAGATTGTGAGTGCGCTATATGAGCATGGAACCAAGCATATAGCAACTATTTTAAGCGGAATCGAAGCTTGGATGAGCCAGAAAGGCTATAATTCCCTGGCAGATTTCCAGGGCAGCATGAATAAACTGAACAGCAAGGATCATTGGGCTTATAGCAGGGCTCAATATGTTAGAATATTAATGGAATCTCCAGAGCATTTACGGAGAAATAAAACAGATATTTAAGCGAATAATTGCCTAAAACTCTCTTCAGAGAGAGCCAAAGAAAAGCAAGCAGCTTGCCCGTGTTAAAAGACTATGATGATGCGGGTAAGCAGCTTGCTTTTGGCATCTATACTATCTCTTTCTTGCCAAAGATTTGAACAGCCTCCGAAGAATGGTAGGATGGCAAAACAGACAAATCGCTTGACAGTAAACGAGATAATATAAACTCTGGTTTTAGACCTTATGGAATTGAAAACTGAAACCTGTGAAATGCTTTCTTGTGCATATGGGAACGACAGATTTGATGTGAGCTAATCTTTTATTATAAGACTTCGGTCTATCATAAAAAAAGGAG
>JAJBAW010000123.1 GCA_020532545.1 Candidatus Cloacimonadota bacterium
CGCCGATAACGCTGGTTCTGTCCCTGGCGAGCATGTGCTGCTGACGTTTAACGACAATGGTCGCGGCATGGACCGCGAGACGCTCTCGCACTTATTCGAGCCATTTTTCACCACCAAGGAAATGGGAAAGGGTACCGGTCTGGGGCTGGCCACGGTCTACGGCATCATCAAGCAGAACTACGGTTTTATCGATGTCTACAGTGAGCCAGGCCAGGGAACCACCTTCAAGATGTACCTGCCTCGGTATGTGGCCAAGTATGAACGGTTATCGGAATCAGAGGCAGCAAAACCGGCCGCTCCCGGACACGAGACCATCCTGTTGGTGGAAGATGAACCCATGGTTCTCGAGTTGACAGAGATGATGCTCAAAAACCTGGGATACACTGTCCTGCCTGCAGTCTCACCGGGCGAAGCCATCCGCCTTGCCCGGGAGCATGCCGGAGAAATTCATCTGCTTATGACCGATGTGGTTATGCCTGAGATGAATGGTCGTGACCTGGCCAGGAATCTGTTATCCATATATCCTGATCTTAATCGCTTGTTCATGTCCGGCTACACCGCCGACGTCATTGCTCATCACGGTGTGCTGGAAGAGGGGGTGCAGTTCATCCAGAAGCCGTTCACTATGCAGGACCTTGCCGCCAAAATCAGATACGTGCTGATGGACGAGGATCTCGATCAAATGCATAGCAGATAATTCCTGAAAATATAAAAACCACTCACCGTTATCGTTATGATGAGTCAAGCTATCTCCTGTTGATGTTGATTGGAAATACCTTGACCCCGTGCCTCCTGAGATCAGGAAACATCTCCAATTTCATTTTGAAATAACTGCCTAAGACTACCCAGTAGTATTTTTGCCGGAGAAAGGGGCAATATGGAGACGTATCTCATCTTTTGGAATTCAAAAGTATTGTTCCCTCTCCACCGTTAACCAAGGACGTATTTCTTGCATTCAGCCATTTCACCTCAATCGAATCTCTACCATTTTTGAGAATATTCAGTAATTTGCCTTTATCTTCAGGAAGAAATCCATCGACAGGTATGGCATTTGAGGGGTGAACTGCAAAAAACCTGGTTCGATCAAGTTCGAGATTTTCCAGGAACATGATCTCTTCTTCAATATTTTCTCGCAACGTGTTCTCTATGAACAAACCTTGTTGAAGCCTAATTGCCAGCTCGCAATCTTCTTCAAGGTGCAGCGATGCAACAAATATCAAGTGCGGTTTCAGCTCATTGACGATCTTCGCTGATGCCAGAGCATTAGCTTTCCAGAGGGTACTCCCGGCAGCGCCAATTATTATATTCAGGCTGAAGTCGAATCCAGCAGCTGTTAGCCGCTGTATCTGCATTTTGTCCTGCTCGATTGTAAAACCTTTGCGAAGATCCTTGACCACTGAAGGCAGTCCGGATTCAAGCCCGATGTTCAAATCGTTTATGTTCAATGATCGAAGAGCTTTAAGCTCTTCATCGCTTTTGCTGGCGATATTAACGATTGAACCATACATCGCTATAGTTTCAACCTCTGGCAGATGGTTTTTCACCTTTTCTGCAATGCGAGACAGCTGATCGGCCTTGAGAACAAAGGGATCACCGCTTACTAAAAATACACGCCTTACTCGAGGATAGAGAAGTCGGGCCTCAGCTAAATCCTTTTCTATTTGCTCTATCTGCTCAACGTGAAAAGGCACATTTTTATACATACTGCAAAAGGCACATTTGTTATGGCTGCAGCCTGCTGTTACCTGCAACAACAGTGAGTTAGCCTCAAAAGGTGGCCTGTAAACAGGATGGGTGTAGTTCATTTGCACAACCTGTGAATTACCAGTTTTCAGAATGAATCAACGAACCGTTATACCTGTCCATCGCTTTGAACTCAGTATCAGGCCAGCCGACTGGAACTATGGCAAAAGGGTATATATTTGCAGGAATGCCAAAGAGTTCTCTCATTCCCTCCATACGGTCTTTGAGCGGATAAACACCAGCCCATACGGTACCAAGCCCAAGATCTCTGGCCGCCAGAAGCATGTTTTGCAGTGCTGCCGAACAGTCCTGTGGCCAAAAGTCGGGCCATTTCTTATGGTTCGGGTCCCCACATACAACGATGGCCACAGGTGCGTTTTTCAGCATTGACGCGTAGGGATGAAATTCCGACACTTTTTCCATCTTTTCCCGGTCTCGTGTGACAATGAAGTGCCATGGTTGTTGGTTACCGGCAGAAGGAGCCATCATTGCTGCCCTGATAACCTTGTCTATCATTGCCTCGCTTACGTCTTGTTCCGTATATCTCCTGACACTTCTTCTCGTTGAAATTACATCGAATAATTCCATTCTAGCACCATGTGATAGTTCGTGTTTGATCGGGCGTAGCTGTGATCCGGTTATATCTAAAAAGGAACCCGGTCAGGATCCAAACCTGAGCCACCAAAATACTTCATTCGGTTTATCGCCCTCATATCCTCTTCAGCTATGGTAAAATCAAAGACCTGTAAATTTTCTGCAATCCGCGATGGTGTTACCGATTTTGGCAAGGGCAGCACGCCGTTTTGCAAACACCATTTGATACACAGCTGTGCGACGGATTTCCGGTACTTTGCTGCAATGGCAGAAAGCATCGGATTTGATAGCATTTTTCCTGTTCCAAGCGGACTCCAGGCTTCAACAAGTATGCTATTAAGTTCGCAGAACTGCACTGTTTCTTCCTGCTTCTGACCCGGGTGGTATTCAATCTGGTTCACCATGGGGCGTACGTCACCTTGCATTAAAGGTTCGAGATGATGCGGCATGAAATTGCACACCCCAATGGCTCGCACCCGCTCTGATTTGTAAAGATCCTCCATCGCCTTCCAGGTCTTCTGGTTTATGGTTTTCCAATCAGCAAATTGTGAGGGGGAGGCAGGCCAATGGATGAGGTATAGATCCAGGTATTTAAGCTGAAGATCAGCGAGAGTTTTCTCGAAAGCTGCCAGGGTGTTGTCGTACCCACGCTCGGAATTCCAGACCTTGCTCGTGACAAACAGTTCTGCCCGATTTACACCTGACTCGGCAATCCCCTTGCCGACACTTGTTTCGTTGCCATAGATGGCAGCAGCATCTATGTGCCTATACCCTTTCTTGAGGGCTTCTTTTACAGCACCAATTGCAGCTGCCCCATCCGGTATCTGCCAAGTGCCAAATCCCAGACATGGGATAGTGGATTTATTATGTAAAACAAAACAATCCGTGGCGGTATTCAAGGTTCACCTCTATTTGTATTACTTTGCGGTTTCAATCTACCGAGTACATTTATCGGGAATCTTTCTTATGACAGGATGCAGAGTCGATAGTTCCCACTGTTTTTTGCTGTGGTAACAGCCTGCCGTATCTCGTTGCATGCCCACATTGACTTTCATCATGCAACTATGTAAAACGTTATGACATCGATCGCAAGTACGGTAAATAATGTTCCATAGTTACAAAAAGTATACCAATGGGTAGGTTTATGGTCGATAAGTGCCAGAGCAAGCAGATAAATACAAAGACGTATCGATGTTATTTCGAATTAACACTAAATGTTATCGGCGGTAAGTGGAAGCCGGTTATTCTCTATCATCTCGCACAGGAAGGTGTTATGCGGTTTGGTGAATTAAAAAGAAGTATGCCGGATATTACCCAAAGGATGCTTACCAAGCAGTTAAGGGAACTCGAGGAAGATGGCCTGATATTCAGGAATGTATATAGAGAAGTGCCACCCAAAGTTGAGTACAGCCTCAAGGAAGCTGGAGTGACACTGATTCCAGTTCTCATGAAATTGAGAGATTGGGGTAAGTCCTATGAAAAATTACAGATTGGCGAGAATACCCATGAGGTTGGCTTTGAGCCTTGTAATGCTCCCAAAATAGCCGATATGTATAATCGACAACTTTAAGTATCACTTATGATAGGCCATTGAAATGTTAAATACAAAGACACGCCACTCAAATTTAGATCCCTACTGTGAATGTATGAATCTCAAATAATGGGGACTGTCCCCCTTTTCCGGTCCCCCTTTTCTGCCTACCTGGAGCCGTGCACTATTCCCTGCTTGCCGCGATTTAGAACATCCTGCCAGTGCGACCCGCCGCTAGCGCCAAGCCTTTTGCAGGCCGTCTACCCGGTCGCGCTCGGCACCATCGGTACCGGCAAGGGCAGTGCCTGTATCTGCCCGCTGCCCCCAGGGGGAGCAAGGACGAGCGGGTCACCTGTAAACACATCAATTTGGCCGATTATGACATCGAAACCTGACATGAAAAAGCGCGTGGTCGTCGGCATGAGCGG
>JAJBAW010000124.1 GCA_020532545.1 Candidatus Cloacimonadota bacterium
GCCTTTGTGGAGCATAAGGAAAACATGGACATCCAGGAAGGGCTGATCCGCTTTGTGATCCGCACCGTACTCGACAAATGCGATAAAGAGCTGGATATCCTGGAGCGTGATAAAGATGTGCTGAGAGCAGCTGATGCGCCCTTCAAACGCATGACTCACTATGAAGCGATCGAATATCTCAGAAGCAAAGGCAGCGAGATCGAGCATGGCAGCGACCTTGGTGCCGCAGATGAAGTTCTGCTCACCGAAGGCTCTCCTCTGCCCGTCTTCATCGAGAAATGGCCCAAAGACATCAAAGCTTTTTATATGAAGCGCGATCCTGAAGATGACAATCTGGTCTTGGGGGATGATCTCATCGCACCGGAAGGTTTTGGCGAAATCATTGGTGGAAGCCAGCGTGAAGATGATTATGAGACACTTTTAGGCCGCATGAAGGCCGAGAAAATGGATTTGGAAGCCTATCAATGGTTTTTGGATTTGCGCAAATACGGCTCGGTGCCCCACAGTGGATTCGGCATCGGTCTGGAGCGTCTGATCACCTGGATGACAGGCACTCATCACATCCGCGAGACCATACCTTTCCCAAGGATGATCTATCGCATCTATCCTTGAGTAGAGCCCATTATGCCGCCGCTCTTTGGCTTTAAAAAGAGCGCGGCTTTCTTTTTTTATCTTTGACCCGGCCTTCTGGCCTTCTTGATTTGTATTTAATAAAAAATAGATAAACAAGGAAGACAAGATGATTTACGAGAAAATGTCACAAGCCACCAAGACCATGAAATCGTCCATGATTCGGGAATTGGTAGCCAGCACAAAGAACATCGAAGGACTGATCTCCTTTGCCGGAGGATTCCCTTCGCCAAAGACCTTCCCCCGCGAAATCTTAAGCAAATTGTATCACGATGTAGTCCTCAATGAGGGCGAGACCATCCTGCAATACGGCGGCAGTCAAGGCGACTCGCTGCTGGCAACGGAACTCCTGAAATGGGAAGGTTACGATGATCTTTCCACAGACCAGATTCTGATCACCGCCGGCGCTACCAACGCCATATTCTACATGTGCGCGGCGCTCTTGGAACCAGGTGATGTGATTCTATGTGAAGCGCCCAGTTTCCTGGGTTCTTTGGTCGGCTTTGAAGCCATGGGTGCAGAGCTGCACGCCATACCTCTGGATCAGGAAGGCCTGGATATGGACGCTCTTGGAACTAAGGTTGAAGAGCTGAAGAAGGCTGGGAAGAAGATCAAATTCATCTACACTATCCCGGATTTTCACAATCCCACCGGAGTCACCATGAGCCTGAGGCGTCGTAAAAAGCTCATCGAATTTGCCCTGGCCATGGAAATCCCGATTTTAGAAGATAATCCCTATGCCCAGCTCAGATACAGTGGTGAATCACTCCCCTCCCTCTTTAGGGTCGCACATGACGAATATAGCAATACCGAGCTCGTCACCGAAGTTGTCACTTTCTCCAAGATCCTGGGTCCTGGCATGCGCCTGGGCTACGTCAAAGGCAGCAAAGTGCTCATCGAAAGAATGTGCTCCTGGCAACAGAAGGTCAATATCGCCCCGGACAACGTCTCTCAGCGTGTAGCAGCCCGCTTCCTCATCGATGGACACATGGAGCCTCATCTGCAGAGTATTCGCGATTTCTACCAGCCTTATCTGGCCAAGATGCTGCAATGCATGTCAGACTACCTGCCGGCTTACATCCAATACAGCAAACCAGAGGGCGGCATCTTCACCTGGCTCTGGTTGCCACAAGATATGTCCGCTGATCTGCTTTTTGAGCAGGCCAAAGCCCATAAGGTCACTTTCATCCCCGGCAGCAAGTTCTACCCCGTTGGTCAGGAGAAGTTTAACTGCCTCAGACTGAACTTCAGCTACAGCAGTTTAGAGCAGATAGACCAGGGCATACGAAGCCTCGGCAAGCTGATGGAAGACTTTTATACTTGACGAGATAGTGGCCGTGCTATATCTTGTACTTATACAATACTTCAAAGGAGTTTCCAAATGAAGAATTTCACGATCTTAGTCTTAATGACTATCGCCATCCTGCCGCTGATGGCGCAGTATGATATACCACGGCCCGATTTTAACCCGTTTTCTATGCATAGCCCTGTGCTTGCCAACCTCTCTATGTCCCATTCCATGGGCTTTGAGGCCGGCAGCTCTTCCAGCGGAAACGGCTATTATCTCTCCCGCTATACAAATCACCTGAAGTATGCCTTCAGCCCCAAACTGGAGCTGGATATGGACCTGAACTTCGTGAATTTTGGCTCCATGAATAGCGTTAAAAGCGTTAGCTTCAGTGACGATAACGATAGCAAGATCTTACCGGAATTTTCCTTGCGCTATCGCCCTAGTGATTCCATGACTTTTGAGCTTAAAATGAGCCAGGGCATGATGAGACCCACGCGGCCCTGGTATGAAAATTGATAAGGAGTTAGTGCTCTCTTGACTGCGATTATAATCATCCTCTTAGCTGTCTTAGGCGCCGCCTTGGGCAGCTTTTTAAATGTACTGATCCACCGCCTTCCCAGGAAGGAATCCATTGTCTTTCCCGCTTCACATTGTGGAGAATGCGGCAAGGCGATTCCGCCATATTTGAACATCCCCATCGTCAGTTATATCATGCTGGGCGGCAAATGCAAATACTGCCAGGCCAGCATCCACTGGCATCATCTTTTGGTGGAGATCATCACCCCGCTCATCCTGATCGGACTCTTTTTGCAATATGGCCTCTTCAGCCTGCTCTTTCTGAAATACTCGGTGATGGCCTTGTTCATGATTCCCATTTTCTTCATCGATGCCTTTCACCAGATCATTCCACATAAGCTTTCCCTTCCCTTGATCCCCTTGGGTTTGCTCTTTGCCTTTTTACCCGGAGGCGATGTGGGCATTATCGATGCGCTTGTTTCAGCAGGCATTATCTTTGTCTTTTTGGTCTTCCTGGCCTATGCTTACCGTTTGGCCAGAAAGGTTGATGGCATCGGTGGTGGAGATATTTGGCTGCTTACCGCTGTCGCGGGCTTCTTTGGGCTGATGAGTATGCCTTATGTGATCCTATTTGCTGCACTTTTGGGCATCATTTACTTCCTGATCTTTGTACGTGATAAATCGCAAGGCTTTGCCTTTGGCACCTTCATCGCTTTCGCAGCCGT
Source organism: Candidatus Cloacimonadota bacterium (assembly GCA_020532545.1). GTDB lineage: Bacteria > Cloacimonadota > Cloacimonadia > Cloacimonadales > Cloacimonadaceae > UBA5456. Next base: position 3,163 of record JAJBAW010000124.1, read on the forward strand.
GGTCTGGGCCCTCTTGGGCGCAGCACAACTTGCGATGAATATACCGCTTTTATAGGCAGAAAAAGCTTTAGCAGATTATAGCTTCCGACACTCTCTAAACTGCATATTGGCGTGTGACGGTGCCACCCCAGAACCCCTACACCAAGAACCCCTACACCAAGAACTAAAGAACCCCCGCACCAAGAACCCCAGCACCAAGAACCCCAGCACTAAGAACCCCAGCACCAAGAACTAAAGAACCCCCGCACCGCGCAGCTATTGATAATAGAAATACTCGGCTTCAGGATCGCTCCAGCTATACTTCACCTCTCCCACAAAGATGGTGTGATCTCCGCTCTTTACTTGGGTAACCACCTCGCATTCAAACACGGCAGCAGCATCTTTCAAGACCGGTAGTTTCTGCAATTTGCCGGGCATAGATGAGACCTTCCCCGCGCTGAACTTATCGATATCTCTACCGCTTTGCGATCCCGCCAGGCTCAGCAAGTCTTTTTGCCCCTGGCTGGGAAAAACGAGGTTGAAATAGCGAACATCCTGCAGACAGTCATGAGAATACCGGCTGTGCCCTATCGAGATGGCAAACATGGGCGGGGCGATGGATGTGCGCATAAACCATTCGATGGTAATGAGATTGTAATTTCCATCCGGCTTTTGAGTGACTGCCAAAGCGACCTTGGAAGGCAGATGAATCCTGGCATAAGCTTCTGGTAAACTGTGTATTTGCATCATTGGATCTATACTCCTTTTAAATCATTATCTTTAAGATAAGATATATCATATAGACCAAATGGCGAAACCGGATTATCAAAAAGCGATGCTCTGGTCAGGATTACTTGCCCCAATCAAGGATCATAATAAGCATCCAAAGCCTATATTCTATTTCCACTTAATCAGCTATCCGGTCTATCCGTTCAATCCGTAAAATCCGGTGCGCCACGAAGCGTTGCATGGGAAGTTGGTGAGAATCCAACCCACCCAATTGTCCGTTCAGGTGTAAGCCCGGGAGATGCCTGCAACCGTAAGGTAAAGGGCAAAGCTCTCCTATGGC
>JAJBAW010000125.1 GCA_020532545.1 Candidatus Cloacimonadota bacterium
CTTCATACTTGAAACCGGGAGCCCCCATGGGAATATTCAAGGCCTTGATCTCATTGCTACGGGAGACTATGCAGCCGTCGTTGTTGGAAAGTACAGCCACAGGAATACCCAGCAGACGGGGATTGAACACCCTTTCGCAAGACACGTAGAAGTTGTTGCAATCCACGAGTGCAATTATCTGCTTGTTATCCAGTCCTGTATTGTCCATATCTATCCACATTTTTCCTTATAAATGCCAGAATATCTACAGGCTTTGGTTTGTCAAGCACCGTAGCACTGTCTTCAGACGGCTGCCCTTCTGGATTGGATAGGTCTCGTGGCCAGTAAAACTTACGAGTTACAAGTTACGAGTTACAAGTTACGAGTTGCCTGCCGTAGCGCTGTCTTCAGACGGCGGTTCTGCTGGATTGGATACGTCTCGTGTCCAGTGAAACTTTTGAGTTACAAGTTGCCAGTCGCCATTGCTGGATTGGATACGTCTCGTGTCCAGTGAAACCACAAATCCTGGAATACCCTGTTGCTATCCATTATCCCTTTCCCTTTTGATAATCTGTGAAATCTGTGTGATCTGTGAGAGACTTTTTGCCCAAAATCTTCAGCCTCTCGAACCCCAATCCATCCCTGTCTAACCCTAACCGGGAACATTTTTATTGACAGCTTTTGAGCCTCCTCAGAATGAAAATAAATGAATTTATCCCCAATTTCGAGGTATGCAATATGAAAATAGAAGATCTGAATTACTATTATAATAAATTCAAGTTCGGTGAAGACATCTTTCACCAATTGATGCACAAACGGGTACGCAGCATCTTGTTGGTTGCCACTTTTTATGACGCTTTTATCTTTGAACAAGATGGCAGGCTCTCGGAGCAAATCTTTGGTGAATACCGGCAACTGAACCTTTCCACCGCTCCCAGAATCACCTCGGTACCCACCGGTGCCCAAGCTTTGGAAAAGCTAAAGTCACATACCTATGATCTGGTAATCACGATGGTGCGCATCGGAGAGATTGGGCCCTTTGAGCTGGCCAGGCAGGTGAAGGAGACTCATCCCGACCTCACTGTACTTTTGCTCTTGAACGTGAGCTCGGACTATCAGATCTGGGAAAGTCACGTAGCAGAGCGCCAATATATCGACGATGTCTTTCTCTGGAATGGCAATACCAAGCTCTTTTTGGCCATGGTCAAAAGCGTGGAAGACAGTATGAATGTGGAATATGATACTTCCCATGGCTTAGTTAGAGTTATACTTTTGGTGGAAGATTCCGTGCATTACTATTCCATGTTTTTACCTTCTTTGTATTCAGTGATTATGAAGCAGACCCAGAAGCTCATTGAAGAAGAGGTGAGCGAGATCAACAAACACCTGCGCATGAGAGTGCGCCCCAAGGTGCTGCTGGCACACGATTTTGAAGAAGCGATTCGGCTCTATGAAAAGTACAAGGATTATATACTCTGCATGATCTCCGATGTACGCTACAAAGTGAACGGACAGACCGATGCCGAGGCTGGGATCAAGCTCATCAAGCATGTCCTGGCGACAAATAGCGATTTACCGGTAATCCTGCAATCCTCAGAGGATGAGAATAGACAGATAGCAGAAGATCTGAACGTACATTTTTTGAATAAAAACTCCAAGTACCTCTTCAAGGACCTGCGGGAATACTTGGTTCATAGCCTGGGTTTTGGCAATTTCATCTTTAGGAATCCAGATGGAGAAGTGATCGGTGAAGCAGCCGATATCGCAGAATTTGAAGAGAAGATTCTCATCATACCGGAGGATTCCCTAGAGTATCATAGTAGATTTAATCATTTTTCAAATTGGCTGATTGCTCACTCAGAGATTCAAATCGCCAAGAAGATCCGTCCCATGAAGATCGAAGACTTTGAAACCAGAGATGAATTGCGCAAGTTTCTGCACCATATCTTCCGCACTGTGCGCATCGAAAAGAACCGGGGCAAGATTATCAATTTTGATGCGGATTCACTCTCGGAGCTGAATCAGGTCATTCGCCTCACGGAAGGTTCTCTGGGTGGCAAAGGACGTGGTCTGGCCTTTTTGAATGCTCTTTTGTGCACCATGGAATATGAGAATAAGTTTAAGAACACCTCGATTTCCCTGCCTTCCACGGCTATCATCGGAACCAATGAATTTGATCATTTCGTGGAGCGTAACCATATAATAGAGAACATTCAGGACAAAAGTGACAAGGAAATCGACGATATATTTATTCAGGGCTTACTCTCAGAGGAGTTGATCGAGCGCTTGGAGATTTATCTGGATGTGGTGAGATACCCTATTGCGGTGCGCTCCTCCAGCCTTTTGGAGGATTCTCAATCCCAACCTCTGGCAGGGGTGTATCGTACCTTTATGCTGCCCAATAACCATAGCGATAGTGCATATCGTCTGAAACATCTGATGGATGCGATCAAGCTGGTTTTAGCCTCCGTGTATCTCAAGGAAGCGCGTAACTTTCTGGATGCTTTGGATTTTAAGGCTGAAGAAGAGAAAATGGCTGTGATCATCCAGGAAACAGTAGGCTACCGCATGGGTGAACAGTATTATTACCCGGATATCGCTGGCGTGGCGCAGTCTTACAACTTTTATCCCACCTCCGGTCTGCAGCATTCAGATGGGATCGCCAATATCGTCCTGGGACTGGGAAAGGCTGTGGTGGAAGGCAAAAACAACCACCGCTTTTGTCCCCTCTATCCCGATATAGATTTGCTAACCCAGGAAGAAATAGTGCGAAATTCACAAAAAGAATTTTATGCCCTGAATCTGGCCAATAACGATTTTGATCTGACCAAAGGAGAGGAAAGCACACTATCCTTGTTAACCTTGAAAGATGCGGAAGAACACGGCAGTTTGCGCTATTTGGCTTCAGTCTGGGACTATAATGATTCCCGTCTTACCGACAATCCGCAAGAGCGCGGACCCAAAGTGCTGACCTTCTCCAGCATCCTGAAATACAAACACTTCCCCCTGGCCAGGATCGTGAAAGAACTGCTGGAAATGGGTGAGATTGCCCTGGGCAATCCAGTGGAGATAGAATTTGCCGTAAATCTGGCACAGGAGAATTGCCAAACCAATAAACCTACGTTTTACATCTTGCAAATCCGTCCCTTATCGATCAATACAGACGCCTATCATATTGATACCAATCAGCTCATAAAAAGCGAGCTCTTGATGTACACAGAGCATGGTATGGGCAATGGTGTCTTTGAAGACTTACAGGATGTGATCTATCTGGACCCCAAGACTTTCGATAAAACCAAGACCTACGAGATGCAGATGGAGATAGAGAGATTCAATGCCAAAATGGCCAAAGCGAATAAACGCTACATCCTGATCGGGCCAGGCAGATGGGGCACCAGAGATAGATTCCTGGGCATCCCGGTAAGTTGGCCTCAGATCAGTCATGCCCAGGTAATCCTGGAAACGGGACTGAAAGATTTCATCGTGGAAGCCAGCCAGGGTACTCACTTCTTCCATAATCTAGTAGCAATGAATGTGGGCTATTTCACCATACCATATACGTCGCAGACTGATTTTATCGATCTGGACTGGCTAATGAAACAAGCGCATAAGGAGAGAGGAGAATACTTCGTACATCTTGAATTTGATCATCCTCTTTTGGTGAAGATGGATGGCAAGATCGGCAAAGCTGTGATTCTCAAATAATATCTATTGTTTGTGGGGGTCTGATGATGTGCACTAAGACTAGTGCCAAGCTATTGATAGATCAAGGTCCCTGCATAAAAACGCAAGGCTTGATATCTTGGTGTTCCGTTCCTAGAGAGAGTAATAATGAAATGTGATAACCTGCGTCTTGCTTTGCTGATCTAAAACCGCAGCTCTTGAAAACCAGATGATCACTCTTTATCCAATTGATCCACCTAATCCGCCCGATCCGCGTTCTATGAAACGGTACTCATCGTTCGCGACCAGCTCCGAACCGTCCCCACCTTAAAACGCTAAAACTCTACAACTTTCGTATAGGCGCGAAAAAGGCGTTAGCGATGGCGACGACCTACTCTCCCACACAGTTGCCCATGCAGTACCATCGGCGCAGACGAGCTTAACTACTGTGTTCGGAATGGGAACAGGTGTTGCCTCGCTGCTATAACCACC
>JAJBAW010000126.1 GCA_020532545.1 Candidatus Cloacimonadota bacterium
GCCATAGGAGAGCTTTGCCCTTTACCTTACGGTTGCAGGCATCTCCCGGGCTTACACCTGAACGGACAATTGGGTGGGTTGGATTCTCACCAACTTCCCATGCAACGCTTCGTGGCGCACCGGATTTAGCGGATTAAACGGATTGCCACGGATTGTTTTAAGGTAAACCTGATACAATCCCAGGGTTGATTTGCCATTTCTTTATTTTTTCTAAGCTTATGCCCTTTGTTTTTGATCCGTGTTAATCCGTTTAATCCGCTAAATCCGTGTGACTATTCAAATAGATTACCCCCAATAATGCTTTTTACAAAATGGGGAGGAGGGACCTTAGGAATAATCCAATCCGTATTTTTCAATCCGGCGATTCAAGCTGGAGCGGCTGATCTTTAGTAAGGCCGCTGCATGAGTCCTGTTATTGCCGCTTTTGTGCATCGCGCAGTGGATCATTTCCATCTCCATCGCTTCCAAACCGGCCAGATCAAGGTTCGCCTCATTTAGGCATCCCACTGGAGGGCAGGCTTCCAGGTTCAGCTCTGGAAAGCAATTCAGGTTTAGCTCCCTGCTCTGAGTATCGGAGAGAATTATCGCCTTTTCCATCATGTTTTTCAGTTCTCTCACATTGCCGGGATACCGATAATCCAGAAGCCGGTTTAGCGACTTCTCGGAGATCTTTTTATAGGGTTTTTTCAGGGCGGTACTGAAATGCCGATTGTAAAGCTCCAGCAAAGGGGCTATATCTTCCCTTCTATCCCGCAAGGCCGGGATATAGATGGGGAAGCGGCTGAGGCGGTAAAACAGGTCTTCTCGAAACAGCTTGCTCTCGATCAAAGCTTTGAGATCTTTGTTGGTGGAAGCGATGACCCTCAGATTCAGGGGGATATCGATGTTTGAGCCCACCTTGCGCACCGTCCTTTCTTCCAATACCCGCAAGAGCTTGGCCTGCATTGCCAGGGGCAAATCGCCGATTTCATCCAGGAAGAGGGTGCCTCCATTGGCGATCTCAAATCTACCTTTCTTGTCCGTCAAAGCACCGGTGAAGGCATTGCGGGTATGCCCGAAGAATTCACTCTCAAACAGGCTATCCGGAATTGCCGTGCAGTTCACATCAAAGAATACCTTCTCTTTACCCAGGCCCAGATAATGAATGCCTCGCGCTACCAGTTCTTTACCCGTACCACTTTCTCCCTGTATCAGGACGTCTGTATTGCGGCTGGGGCTCACCTGGCTCATCAGGCGAAATACTTCTTTCATTCCCGGGCTTTCACCGATCAGGGAGATGCGGCTGTTTTGATTCATCATTTCCAGCAAGTTTTCGCAGGTAATCTTCATTTCGTTGAGGTCGTTATGCAGTTCAATATATTTACGGGTACGTTCTATGGCAAGGCGGATATCCATGAGGTTAAAAGGTTTCGGAAAGAAGTCTATAGCTCCTTCCCGCATCGCGTGTAGCACGGTTTGCATATCACCATGTCCGCTGATCATGATCACTGCGATTTCAGCATCGATTTCCCGGATCTTCCGCATCAGAGTCAGGCCATCCATTTCCGGTAAACGCAGGTCAATGATAGCGATGTCTATTGCTTCAGTGCTCATTATCTTTAGTGCCGCAGAGGGCAGACCGGCAGTAGCTACGCTAAAGCCACATGAGCTCAGGTATTCCTTGATTTCTCTTTGGTATCCCGGCTCATCATCCACCACCAATATTTTTAGCTCAGACATAGTATATCTCCCTTATAGACAAGCCGGTAACTCGATGCTAATAGTTGTTCCGCTTGCTTTTTGACTCTTGCAGGCGATCTTGCCCTGCATCTCATGAATGATCCCATAGCATATAGAAAGCCCCAATCCGGTGCCCATGCTTTCTGTCTTGGTGGTGAAAAATGGTTCAAAGATCTGTAGTAGATCTTGTTCCGCGATGCCACAGCCGTTATCTTCCACTTCGATGATCACTATTTGATCTCTCAGATAGTTCTTTATTCTGATGTGCTTGGCATCATCAAAGGCATCAAATCGTGCTTCCACTGCGGCTTTGGCGTTTGACAAAAGATTCAGGATTACCTGTTCCAAACGGTACTTATTGCCCAGGATTAAGAGCGGCTCGGGTGCAAGGCTGAATTCAAGGCTGATGTTATGTTCCTTGCATTGCGCACTCAGCAGGCAGAGCGCATTCTCTATCACCGTTCTGGTATCGATCAAAGTCGCTGTTTCTGCCTGTTGATCGCGGGAAAACACCCTGATATGGTCGATGATCTTTCTGATGCGCTCAATGTTCTGTGTAAAATGCTGCGATTTCTCCTCAATGTAATCTTTATCCGCTTGTCCCAAATTGAGCTGGTTGAACAAGTTTTGGATGCCTATATTGATCAATCCCAGGGGTTGATTGATTTCGTGGGCGATTCCGGCCGACAATCTGCCCAGAGACTCCAGTTTGGACTTTTGAATCAGGATTTGCTCTTGTTGCCGCCTTTTCATTATTTCTTCATTTACCCGCAGTTCCAGGCTATGATTCCATTCTGTCAGAGCTTTTTCCGCTTTTTCCAGCTTATTTTTCTGCCGCATAATCAGCTTGCTCTGTTTTTCCAGAGCCTGGTTGCTGCTGCGGATCAGCTTCATCTCCCGCTCTTTTTCTGCCACCTGCATCTGGACCCGGAGCTGTTCTATATGCTGAATCCGAGTTTGGTCACTCAGATAGTTCTGGATTTCCTGATACTGCCAATAGGTCTCCAGAGCTTTTTTATAATCTCCTTCAAACTCATAGATCCTGGCCAGTTCCTGCAAGGCAATTACGGCATTACTTCTATAGTTCTCCGGGATAGCGAGGGATAAACACCGCTCCAGATGGCTTTTTTGTAAGGGCCTATCTCCGAGATCCCGATAAATAGTGGAAAACTTCAAGGCAATCATGGATATAGAAAGTTTATCATTGATTGCGCTGGCTTTTTCCATTGCCTGGCCTAAATATTCAAGCGCTTCGGGATAATCCCGGCGTTTAAGACAGACATCAGCGATGTTGCTTAGAAGGTGAACCACTCTGCCCGTAATATTATGCTGTTCAGAGACATGGATAGCCTGCCTGAAATGGGATAAGGCTGCTTCAAAATCATTCTCCTGCAGCAAGATTTTGCCCAAATGCCCCAAGGCACAGCTTTCACCATAGGCAAAGCCGATGCTGCGAGACAAATCCAGAGTTTCCTGAAAACACTGTCGGGCAGCCTGAAAATCCCCGGATCCATAATGGATAATGCCGATATTGATCAAAATATTGCATTTGACCTTAGGATCGTCACCCTCCTCTTGTAAATTCAGGTTCATTTGATAATATTGCAGAGCTTTCTCACAATCCTGCCAGTCGTCGTAAACTATGCCGATGTTGTTGTAAACTGATCTCAGTCCAGGGATGTCGTTGATCTTCACAAAGACAGCCTCTGCCTGTTTGTAATTTTCCATAGCCTGAGCCAGTTCTCCTTGATGATAATAGCCCAGCCCGATATGAATATAAGCATGCCCTATGCCGAAATCGAAATTGTGCTGCTTTGCCAGTTCCAGAGCTTGCCGGCCCAGGCTCAGGCATTCCTGCGGATGAGAGTTCATCTCTTGATAAGCCTTCTGGATCAAAGGTCCTATTAGGGCACATAACTGTTTATGGGTCAAACTGTTAGTTTTCATAATCCGCCTTAGGCTTGAAGATAGTCTTTCAATCTCAAACCTGATCTCAGCATTTTGAATTACGCATAAGATAAAATCCTGGCATTTAGTGTCAATGATTTTCTGGAAAGCAGGTGATTATTTCCCACCGAGACTGTTCAATTCCTCTCCCCAAGTCACGCCACTTTCTTTGCACTTTAAGCTGAATAAGTGGCAAAGCCTATTCCGCTCCATATTATCCAGGCACAATAGCTGCAAAGCGAGAACGGGACGCAATTTTAGATATCAACCTGGGATAGAGGGGCTTAGCTGCTTAGTTTGCAAGAAAGTCTTTTTCATCCTTTTTCATCCTGTGGAATGAAACCCTTTTAAGTATCCACTTTTATCAGGGTCGTTGCAGTTGGCAAGGAAAACTTTTCTAAGGGGGTCACAAAAGATAGGTATGTAGCACAATTTCAATTTGTTAACCTGCCCATTGA
>JAJBAW010000127.1 GCA_020532545.1 Candidatus Cloacimonadota bacterium
TAGAAGCAAGTCAAACGGGAAAGTATGGCTGCGGCCTTAGCCCTTGATAAGAAAGGCATAAAAGAGATTTTCCGCAGGAACGGCGTCCTGCGCTACGCTTAAACTCTTTTAATCCAATTGATCCACTCAATCCGCCCGATCTGCGTTCTATGATCAAAACAGATGTAGGCAGAACAGAGCCCGCCATCACGATAAAACGCTAAAACCATAAATCGCTAAAACTCTAATAAATTTACAGCTTGACTAAAACCCACTATCCCCGCTTTTTGGAAATCAAATCTAAAATGATAAGGAGTCCTCATGTTACAAGGTGGAAAAAATATGAATAACCTGATGAAACAGGCACAGAAGATGCAGCAGGAAATGATGAAATCCCAGCAAGAGCTGGAAAATAAAATCTTTGAAGTTAGCTCTGGTGGCGGTATGGTCACCATCGGCATCAATGGTGCTCATGAAGTAAAAAGCATCAAGATCGATAAAGAAGCGGTGGATCCGGACGACGTGGAAATGTTGGAAGATCTGATCCTGGCTGCCCTGCAGGAAGCTCACAAGCAGGTATCACAGGCCAGCGAAGATATCATGGGCAAACTCACCGGAGGCATGAAGATCCCAGGGCTCTTTTAACTAATGTTCATCAGCAATAAACTGGAAAAACTCATTGAAAGCCTGTCCCGCTTTCCGGGAATCGGCAAAAGGACAGCCCAGCGTTTGGCCTGGTATCTGCTCTCGCAAGACAAGGATTTTGCCTTGGAACTCGCAGAGACGATTCGGACCACGGTAGAGGCCTTTCAGCCCTGCTCGCTGTGTCTGATGCTTTCCGAAAGCGATCCCTGCCCGATCTGCTCTTCCCAAATGCGGGACAAAGATAGCCTGTGCATCGTGGAAAGCAGTGCCGATATCGGGGTGATCGAAAACATGAACGAGTATAAGGGGCAGTACTTTGTACTGGGGCATCTGCTCTCCCCCATCGATGGCTATGGTCCGGATCAGATCAACGCCACGGCTTTGAGAAAGAGAGTGGATGAGCTGGGCCCCAGAGAATTGATCCTGGCCCTCAAGCCTTCTGCAGAAGGCGAGGCCACCATCCATTATATCTGGGAAATCTTTAAAGATCAGGAGATCTGCATCACCCGCCTTTCCACAGGCTTGCCCTTTGGCGGGGATTTGGAATACAGCAGCAGCAATACCCTGAAAAGTGCCTGGGAAAGGCGTTACGGGGTCTGAAGATGTTCACCGGAATCATTGAAGCCATCAGCCCCATCGAAAGCATCGCCAGCGATGCCGGCTCGAAATATATTCAGATCGCACGGCCACAAGCCTTTGATGATCTGAAGGTTGGCTCCTCTATAGCCTGCAACGGCATCTGCCTCACCGTGCTGAAGTTTGACCAAAGCTCATTCACCGTGCAGATCATGAACGAAACCTCACTCAAAAGCACCGCCAACGCCTGGAAAAATGGCGACATCTTGAATCTGGAGCGGGCTCTGAAGATCGGCGATAGGCTGGATGGACATTGGGTGCAAGGGCACATCGACCGGCCTGTGAAATTCCTGCGCAAAGAACAGATAAACCAAACCATGTATTACCATTTTGAACTGCATCATCAGGATAAACAATTGATGATCCCCCAAGGCTCGATCGCCATCAATGGCATCAGCCTCACAGTGGCCAGCCTCGGCAGCCGGGAGTTCTCATGTGCACTCATCAAACACACTGCTGAAAACAGCAATATGGACTACATCAAAGCCGGTGAACTGGTGAATCTGGAGTATGACGCTCTGGGCAAATATGTCTTAAGGAGCAAGCTATGAAGCTCTTCAAATACATCGGCTGGTTTTTGCTGATCATCGGACTAAGTGCTTGCGGCAGCAAACGCGGCCCTACCGGTGGAGAAGCCGATCTCGATAAGCCCACCGTGGTTTCTTCCTCCCCTCTGGAAATGGGCGATATTTCGGGAAAGATCATCGAAATAGACTTTTCCAAGCCCATGGACAAAGCCTCCATCACGAATTCTATCTATATTTATCCTCCGGTTTCGCAGCGACGCATTTCGCTGACCAGAGCTACTCTTAAAATCGAGATTGAAGACGATCTGCTTCCCGATACCAACTACTTTGTTACCCTCAGTACTCGGCTCAAGGACTTCAGAGGCAACATTTTGGACAAAGCTCATACCCTGGCCTTCCGCTCCGGTAAAGCGCAGAATGCACTGCTTTCGGGCTTAATCGAATATGAAGATCCTCTGGACAAGGGGACTGCTATCAGCCTTTCGCTTTTTTCAGCCGATTCTCTGCTGGTGATGATGGATGAGGTGACCGGAGACAGCTTTGAGCTGCCCAATCTGAATCCTGCCAGCTACACTCTGCGCGCCTATATAGATAAGAACCTGAATGGCCGTTATGATCTGGTCCAGGAGCCTTTCTTTGAGGAAAGTGTTTCCGTCTCGGGGCGCTCAAACTTAAACATAGCAATGACCTATGTGGATACCACCCTGGCTCAGATCCGGTCTGTGAGACAGGTCTCACCGCATGAACTGGAAATCACCCTCAACAAAGCTATCGCCAAGTTTTCTACTCTGGAAATCCTCTCTGAAAATAGCACGGAACGAACCGAAATACTGCATCAGTATCTGGACAAAGACAAGCTCTATGTGCTGACATCGAAGCTGGATTCCACACGCGTCACCATCAAAATGCGCAATCTGGAGGATTTCAAGGGTAACTTTAGCGTGGAGTCCTCTGTCCAGTTTCTGGCCCAAAGCTCCAGCGATACTACCCCCCCGCAGCTACTTTCCACTATCCCACGCTCTGGAGCCACCGTCAATGATCTCAGGCCAAAGCTGGAACTGACCTTCTCGGAAATCATGACCGGCAAGAATCTGAAGATCAGCCTTGTTGCCAGTGATACCAAGAAAGAAGTGCCCGTCGAGATCCTGAATATACAGGGACGCAAAGTGATAGTGCAACCATCCCAAGAACTAACAAACTACCGCTCCTATAGCCTGACAATCCTCAAAGAAAGTACAGACTATAGCGGCAATGAGCTGCAGGAAGATCGTGAATTGATCTTTTTGCCCATAAAACGTCAATAGGAAGACAAGATGAAGATAATCCAACTCGTGGGAGCAAGACCGCAATTTGTGAAACTGGCACCGCTTTCCAAAGTGATCCGGGCCGCCAGACATGATGAATTGATCGTGCATAGTGGACAGCATTATGACATCCAGATGAATGAAGTATTCTTTCGGGATATGGAGATTCCAGCGCCGGACTATAACCTCAGCGTGGGTTCGGGAACTCAAGCCGTACAAACCGCTGAAATACTCTCCATGCTGGAGCCCATCCTCATCAAAGAACAGCCGGATATCCTCATCGTCTATGGCGATACCAATACCACCCTGGCCGGAGCCTTGGCCGCAGCCAAATTGGGCATCAAGATCGCGCACGTGGAAGCCTGCCTCAGAAGTTTTAACCGCAGCATGCCGGAAGAGATTAACCGCATCGTGACAGACCACATCAGCGATATCCTCCTGGCGCCTACACCCATGGCCATGACCAATGCCCAGTGCGAAGGCCTCAGCAGCAAATGCACCCTCGTGGGCGATATCATGGTGGATTCCCTACTCTTTGGCATTCAAAAAGCCCGCGCTCAATCCAAGGTGCTCCAGGAGCTGAAGATCTCCCCTGAAGAAGAGTATTATCTTTTGACCCTGCATCGCCCCTATAACGTGGATAGTCCTGAGAACCTGGAACACATCCTCACCGCGCTGGATTCACTGAAAAAGCGCATCATCTTCCCGGTGCATCCCCGTACCCGGAACATCTTGCAAAAGATGACTAACAAGCAATTTGCCCACATCAATTTCGTGGCGCCGCAAGCCTATCTGGATTTCATGCTATTGATGGATAACTGCAGCATGGTGCTCTCCGATAGTGGAGGCATCCAAAAAGAGGCGTATATCCTGAAGAAACGCTGCGTTACTCTGCGCCCCGAAACGGAATGGGTGGAAACAGTGGATAGCGGCTGGAATATGCTGCTGCCTACAGACGATCCTGCCTTCCCCTCTGCGATAGAAAGCTTTAAGGAGCCCAAAAGCCATGAGGATATCTTCGGCCACGATGT
>JAJBAW010000128.1 GCA_020532545.1 Candidatus Cloacimonadota bacterium
TCGAGCTCAGGATTCTACAAAAATCTGCACGTATGAGGGTATCTCAACCACATTATGTACGTAAAGAACTTAGAGGAATCGAAATATAAGAATCAACACTGGATGTTTAAAGAGGTCGCATACAACTTGAATCAAGACTGCCGAATTGAAAGTTAAAGCAACATTCTATTACGATTGAGGAGTGTTGAAAAGAAAGCAATACTCTTTACTCAAGACAAATTTCTATGCGAACGCCCAGACCTTATGAAGGTGTTTTCTGATGTCTACGACGCTCACATTTCTGAATGGAAGGACACATCTGGTAAAGCAGACAAGACTCCGGATTTCTATAGCGACACACTCGGCACAATGTTGGAGATTATGCGTGTAGATGATCATGCATTTGAAAACTCTGATGGAAAAATCATAAACCACACAACCGCCAAAACATCCCAAATTTTCAATGAATTGAGAAAATCATCCTGAATGCAAAAATCTTGTTTTCCTCATATTTGATGAATCTAGCGGATATTTTGAATCGGACGTAGCGCATGATGAACGCCTTTGTGGTTTGACATATCGTAGCTGCCCCCATTTTTGGTTTTTTGATGATGATTTTTTAAAGGTATTCGATAACTCTGAAATAGATTGCATAATGTGGTTCACACCATACAAATATGCTGAATGTATTCCCTTCGGATTTAAATTGCCAGAAGTATCGTATTTTTTAATAAACTGAGGTTCTTAAGTCGGCAAAATATCATAAAGAGAGAATTATACCTAAATCTGCGGATTGTATGGGCTGCATCATGAGAGGATGATCTGCCCGCTCTTGGGCTCTTCGAGCCCGAAGAGCCGGAAGATCTCCCCCGACATTCCTTGTCACCTCGGTCAGTCTCCGGTCTCCAGTGTTACCTGCGGCCATCAGGGTGTTCAGCGAAAGGATCACTTCGTCTACGCCCATTCCCTTCATGGAATCCTTCTTTTGCTCCGTAGACAGTACCATCCGGTCGCGGCCCCTCAGCAGATTCCGGATGCGTATTCTCATCATCAGGGCGATGAACTTTATGAAGAGGCGGCCTCCGACCCTCTCTTCGTTCCCCGTTCTTGTCCTATTGCCGTCGAGATCGTTCTTGTAGACATCGAAGGCCTTCTCCACCCGATCCCTTACGTCGTAGGACGACATCATCCGGCCCCAGGAAGTTCCCGCCGAAGACAGCATGACGAACATTCCCGCCCTGTTGTCGGCAAAGGTCATCGCGTTCGTCTTACGGTAGATGTGCATAATACCGTCATCATCGACAGAATGATCCAGATACCTGCGTATGTACGGGTGGAGCTTCCTGTACACGGAATCCAGATCTTTGTGTTTCGTATTCTCCAGCCTCAATTCTGTCTCGTTGATTGCGGACATCATCAAATTCATGTCGTCGACCGCCTTCGTCAGATTGAATACGACAAAAGCCTTCAGTCTGCGCGAGGTTTCGAACGATCTGTCGTTCCTGGCGGAATTCTTTCGGTTCTGCGGTACCCTGACGATGTACTCTCTGTTACCGTCGATGTCGATAACGCCTACTTCGTATTCCGCGGATTTGTATGCCCTGCCTTCATGGAACATGAAGGCGGAACTCTTCTCCATGTCGGAAACGGCCATGGACATGAGCTTCTTGATGGGTTCCGCCTTCGCATTCGAAGGCGTCGTGAAATCCACGCCCGGATCCAGCAGTTTGGAAACGTTGTAGGCGCTCTCGAACCCCCTGTCCGTCACCAGGCGTCCGCGGCACCCGAGACGCTTCATGTCGTCCGCGGTGCTCTGCATCACAGCCATGTCGGCGATGCTTCCCGGAAGCATCCCGAATATGACGGGGGCCCTTCGGCATCCATGACCATGGCGATGTTCGTTTGTTTGAGGTCCTCCTCATCGCGGTTATTGCCCCACCGGGCCCGGCCGTGCATCCGCGAATACGTTGATACCGAGGTCGGGCCCAGCGAATAGAATTCGCTGGACGATCCTGATACACGTTTTATGAAGAATCTGTCCATGGTGGCGATCATCGAACCTATCTTCTCGGACAGTTCGCCGACCGCAGACGGAGAAGGGGTCCCTCTGAGCTTCGGTTTCTCTTTGATGACCGAACCTTCGACCATATAATGGACGGAATCCATCGACGTCGGATTGCCGGCCAAGGCCATGGCGGCACCCATGATATCGGGTGCCATCGTAGTGAACACCGAATCGAGATCGTCGAAGAGTCCCATCTTCTTCTGGATCCCGTCCGATGCCTGCACAGTTCCGTAGAACTTCGCATATTCCTCTTCCGGACGTTTCCTGGCATCCTTCGGAACGATCTTTCCAGTCTCCGGATCGACCTTTCCGAGATACGTCTCGATGGTCTTGGGATTCTTTTTTCCCGGAACTCTGACGGACGTACTTTCGTATGCGTACTTCTGGCCGTTGCGTTCCATGTAGAATATGCTTCCCACTGTAATCTATGTGTAAGGTTACATATATGAGGATCGTTCTTTATAAATCATTTATAAAGACTATTTAAAGAAAAATCAAAGATCGGTAAGGCTACAAAGTTGTAGCACTACAGCCCGCAGATTTAGGGTGCACAGTTTCGTCGAAGACGACGAAGTCGTTGATAACTGATTTCGCCAAAGATACGACCAAACCGGAGTACGACAGAATCCACGACAGCCATGTGTACAGCGTCTGCCAGCGCCGTCTGGGCGCGGTCCGCGACGGCGACGGCTGGCGTTACCTCACCGACGATGAGAAAGGGTTCGAGCACTGTCAACACAAAGTCATCGCGTACGTGTGCTACGATTCGAAGAAGCGCAGCGACGACGAGCAGGAACTGAAAGCTGCGCTGATGGCCAAGATCAAAAACTGGATGGTAAGAGGTCCGATGACCCTGCCAAGGCATTCGCGAAGAGGACGAAATGAATGTCCAAGTACTTGGATACGAAGTGAACGCCGACGGGACGATGAAGGTCGGGTACAGGAACAACGCGATGACCTTCTTCAGGAACCGCGCGGGAATGTTCGTCATGCTGACGCCAGACACGGATTGGGAGACGGCCATGACCGCCTATGATGCAAGGAACAACGTGGAGAGGGCGGTCGACCTCTTCAAGAACGAATTGGATGGGAAGCGCGGGCGCACCGGCGACCCGGTGCGCGCACGCGGACGTCTGCTGATCAAGTTCCTCGCATTGATGATCTGCATCAGGATGCATATAATGGTCTCAAATAGCAAGATGAAGAACCTCACCGCGGAGAACGCACTGATGTCCGCCGCCACTTACGAGATTGTCAAGGACCGCGGAGTGAACGTCCGTTCCGAGAAGACCGAGTGCGTGAGGGAGATATTCGAGGCGTTCGGGGTCGAAGGCCCCGAGCACCTCGAACTCGTCCATCTGTGATTATCAGATGCGTAGCTCAATTCTGGGGATTTCGTTTTCAGCTCTGGGAGCACCCTAAATGGCCAATCTCACAACGGTGCGCGAATTATTATTTCAAGATTGTGCGCCTATGGTGGCCGATTTTAGTTTAGTTAATAATATGCAGTGCTAGTTGTATTGCTTAGTTATTTATTCTTCGGGGGAGAGTACGTGTGGTGAGAGATGGCACTAGGTGCAAGACGGTCCTGTATCATGCTGGGCATTATGGATTTGTATCCAAATTCCTAATCCATAAAATGAGTAGACACGACAACGATAGGGCCATTATACTAGTTGACTGCACGTTTGCCTCACCGGAAACCAGAGAATTCCTTTCAGGATGGAAAGAGGAAAACGGTTCGGGATGTGAGATTATAACATATGCAGATCGCGCATTCTGGGATTATAAGAGTATCGACGAGGTTAGACAGGCAATAATTGAATTTTTCGATAATTTGATTTGCAAATTGGATTTAAGCATAAAATCAGTTGATTACATATACTCTGGGTATGACGGGTTGAATGCATTTGCAGTCTATCTTTGCACACAAGGCGTAAAATACGTGGCATTTGACGTATTGGGAAACACAACAAATTTTTGGTTAGCTGATTTTCATTATGATAATAAGCTGGTTAAATACACA
>JAJBAW010000129.1 GCA_020532545.1 Candidatus Cloacimonadota bacterium
TGGGAGACGGGCCGTTTAAGACCATGATCGACCACGGCATCGATGTGTACCATATCGGAAAAGAGCGTATGCCTCTGAGCAAGATCGTCGAAGGACTCAAAGCCAACCGCTTCATCCGGGTTGACCATTCAAATGCTTCGGAGTATCTTGATCCGGGTACCGCTTCGGGTGAGTGCCAATGCGGGTGCAGCCATGAGTGAGATCATTACAGAAGAGATGTATCAGCTCAAACAGCTGATCATGCAGACCATCTCAAAAAGAGAAACACTGAAAGATGAAATGAACGAGTGGTACAACAGATTTCCCAATGAAAGGTTTGCAAAGCTGGACAACCTTATCGTCATTGACAGTATGCTATCCGAGCTGGATAACAACTATAAACGTCTATGGGATTTCCATAATAGACAGGCAAAACAGGCGTAAAACACCTGATGAAATCGTATCAGAAGAGAGGACGGATTGCAAAAGGTATCTCTGAGATAGAGCAATACCGTACAATACTTGAAAAAGACCTGTTCCAAAACGATGAACCGCACTGGCGTCGTATCAGTAAAAATACGATCACGCTCTTTCAAGTGCTCATAGACCGGGATCTCACGGACCTGATCCTGGTACTTGAACACTATCCCAGATATAGAGAGTGGGTCTGTGAACATTTTCGTTATGCCTATAGCTACAGTGAGCAGAGTGCCGATATCGATGCGGCTTCACAACTGCTTTTTATGGGAGAACCCTACTTTTCCAAACAGTTTGTACGCAATGTCGTACGCAAACTCCCCACTATAAGCGAATACTCACTTGAAGAGATAGAAGCATTCAGCCATCAGGTTTTTGAAAATCATAAACGGTGGCACCCGATCATTGTCAATCATTATTGTGATGCCTTGCACACCTATAGCCAACAACAAAATCTGCATCCTCTACAGGTCATTGTGCTCATGGCACCTATCAAAAAGATAGTACGCAAAAAGACCTATGACTATGAAGCAGAAGACCGGGATGCCGTACTTGATATCCCCTATATGCACTAATATACCAACAGACAAAGGAACCCTATGAACACACAAGAACGCAGAGAAGAACTACTTAAACTGGCTAGAGATGCGTTTGAGAGAGCCTCCACGATAAAAGAGGATCAGCGCATCGAAGTCTATCTGCTCGATGGAGTCCCTACCATATCTGATATCCTTGAAAAGAGTGATACGATCCTCTATGGACCCAACCGTACTCTATGTTATCAGGTCTATGGATACCCTTACCTCGAAGAGGAGATCAAGACATGGATCGACTATGCCCGTATCATCCCCCAGCCTACAGATGAGACACCGATGCCCGAACCGACCGATATCGAAAAGTCGATCAGGGAGCTGATCGATGAACTGGCAAAAAACAGACAGGTCAAAAAAGAGCAGATCAGCTCCTATGAAGTCTTTGCCAACCTTCCGGTCAATCTCCTGGGAAGCATAGAGCAGCAGATCATCGAATACTGGTGGAGTGCAAAAGAGGAAGAAAATGCGAAAAATCTAGCGCTTGTTCAGATAGATGAGGGGTTGGCAGCCTCCTAGGAGACGCATTTCTCACATACTTCCCCATGGCATATAAAGTAGATTCAACTTCACATGCCATTTATCATATCTTACGATTTTATGGATACGGATCTAAACAGCTGTTAAAGTCTCAATGCAAAAAAGAATATACCCATCAGCTCAGACTCATCGATCTGCAACTCTCCGACTTTTTGTTGGGGGGGATAGCAACCAGCTTAAAAAAAGGATGGTGAAAAAAGGAGCCAACATGAAGTTGGTTGTTTTGATTGCTTGGTTGCTATATATGTATTGTATATGACCTAGACTAACGGTATGTAAATAACGATAAAAAATCTAAAGATATTTACAAATCTCCGGATCAATTCGCTGGAAAACAGAGAAAAGCAGATGAAGGGTTGAGAACCTGATCTCAATAAAGTTTAGCCATGCATCGTATCTGTTGTGCTGCACCACTGCATGGCCACACAATCCCATAGATGACATCAAAGCGCATAAGGGGAAATTTATTCTTTTAAAATAAAGGAAATTTATTGGACCTATCCAATCCTCTATTTCGGTGCGTGGTTACGTACCCTTGGGAGTTGTTTTGGTTTCAATTTGATAAACATATAACCATACCTCATCCTCAATCCTGTATCCAAGGTCATTTCCTCCGGGCAGAAGGGGACCCACAAGCCAAATGTACGGTGCAGTGCTGTATCCCAGGTAAACATAAAAGAGGCCGAAGCCTCATCGCAGAGACCTATATCTGCCGGGTATCCTTGAGCGTCTGTTCAACAGACCATACGGAGATGACGCTGTCCGCCATTGCATCTTTCACTGGCCTGAAGACCAAACGTACGCCACTGTTCCAGAAGTAGCCTCGCTTGTTTCTACCGATATCGGTGTAGGAGAAAGAGTCTTTTCTGATCGACTTTGTCGTATACCTGATCAGGTCATCGGTGGTATTAAGTGGAAAGCCTCTCAGGTTGTTGATATTGACATTGTCCAACACAAAATAGTTGTACCCCCTCTTTTTGGTTTCGAGCGCAGCAACACGCAGTGCGAACTTGACATGCTTCCCAAAGGCTTCCGCTGTCCCATCAAGCTTGAAAGAACTTTTGGAAAAATACACAGAGTAGGACCCCTCTTCGTATTCGCTGATCTCGTATTTGACTGTTCCAAGATCTCCACGGGCAACCGGCTTTGCACATCCGGAGAAAAGTGTCATGAGCCCGAGGGCAGCTATTGTCAGTACTGTTTTCTTCATTATTTCACCTCTGTTTCAATGATTTTTCTTGCTTCTTCCAGGCTTAATGAGGGGTGCTTGTCACATACGATAAAACGTTTTTCATACGCAACGTTCCCCTTGCTGTCAACCACCCGAAGGACCTGCATGATCTTCTGATCAGCATACAGTTCCATGATAGGGGCATCCAATGCACCGATCACGATACCGATACCAAGCCCTGCCAGTCCGCTTTTCATTCCATCTTCCATGATGCCTTTTGCCAGGGATTCCGAACCTGCCGAGAGTCCGATCAATGCCCCTTCTGCGCCATGGGCAGTGATCGACTTGCCGATCTCCTCCATCTTTTCTGAAAAATCGCCGAGTTCTCCGAAGAAGAGCTCTTCTTTAGTGACCGGGATGCCGATCTTTTTTGTCATCATTGTGTAGATCTCATAGTCAGCGCTGCTCATCAGTGTCAATACCCATAGGGTTAAAAATATTCTCTTCATGATTTACCTCCCTTCTTTACCTCTGTTACTCTGCCTCTCTGACACATCGTATACCCCATGGAAACTCAGGATCGATACGGTCCACATAGTAGGTCGGTGAGAGGCCGTTGGCCATATTGAACATGGAGATACGCTCTTCCCCGTTGGCGACAAACTCATCTCCCGTCCAGAAGATATAGTTCTCGTCAGACCAGGCGAAAGCCAGCTCCTCTTTCACCGGGTAGAGCTCCCGATACTCTGCCAATGTCGGAAGCCTCCAGTCCGTATATCCGCCCAGAGAGAGATTCTCGCAGTACTCGTGCATATAGGCCCAGCTCACCTCTTCATCGGCATCCTGCCAATAGATATCGCCTACCCTGTAGATATCTTCTGTCACCTGCCCTGAGTCGACCGGCGTATCTGTCTGCTCACTCTCGCTGCCTGTTCCCGGTGCCGGCATATCGTACCCGAGGTCGGGATCTTTCATCTCATAGCCGTCGCTGCATCCTGCCAGAAGCCCCGTGAGGACCAAGCCTATAAGTGCTGTATTCATGCCCTTTTTCATTGTTTTTCCTTTTTTATAGTATTCATTGCTGCAAAAATGCACTCATCATCAGTCATCATAATAGTAGTAGTTGTCCCCGTCCCGCCTCATCAAAGAGATCAGCAGCAGCAGTGCAGGCAGTCCCGTGATCAGCAGCAGTACCGTAGCGCCCAGCGCCACTTTGGAGTCGCTGTGGCGGGCGATCCATTTGAAAAGCCCGATGACACTCATC
>JAJBAW010000130.1 GCA_020532545.1 Candidatus Cloacimonadota bacterium
TCTACCTTTTCACCACCCTGGGCCTGGGCATCCTGATCTCCACCAAAGTGGATTCCCAGCAGCAGGCGATGTTTTTCTCCTGGTTTACCATGGTGATCATCATCCTGCTTTCCGGCTTCTTTGTGCCCGTGCAGAATATGCCCCGGGGTATTCGTTGGATCAGCTTCTTCAATCCGCTAAGCCATTATATGACGGTGCTGCGGGAGATCGTGATCAAAGGCAGCGGCCTTGCGCAGCTCATGAGAGAGTTCTGGATCCTGGGCGGCAGTGGCGTTGTGATCTTTGGACTGAGTGTGATTAGCTTTAGGAAGAGGGTGTAGAGTGCGTCACCAAAGCTATCAATCTATTTCCACTCCTGCATTTTTCCCAATAATCTTGGCAAGCTCAAGGAAATCAGCATAACAGGATCTTACTGCTTCCATATGAGCTCCAATAGCTCCATCATTTGGTTTTAAGAAGAACATTGGCTTCCTAGCTTCCATAGCCATAGGCATTAAACTCCGATAGTGCTTGAGGACAGAAAGATTGTATCTGTCATCCTCTACGCTGGGAATATTTGATCCTAACTCATTCAATATTGATTCTCGAAACACTTGAGGAATTCTTTTCATCCATTTCATGTAGGCAATTACTGGCCTGTTATCCCGGACGCCATGCTGTAATACCACATATCCGGTAGGACTCATTTTCCCCTCAGGCAAAATTAGGTCATTATTCGAGGGGGCTTTCTTCAGCAGCTCTTGCCAGGAGTTTCGCCAGGCTCGCAAGGTCGGCCCCAAGTTCTTCAAGCCCTGCAAAGAGAATAAATCAGGGGCCAGGGGAAGAACCACCTGATCCACAGCTATGAGGCTGCTCCTATTTATTGCGCCCAAGTTTGGGCCAACATCTACCAACACCAATTGCGCGTTTTGTTGATCGGAAGCTTTTTTCATCAGCCGATAAAAAGCTGATATAGTACGAAATGCAGCCTCGTCTTGATTATGGCAACGTGGCCAGGCATCAGATAGTTTATCTTCAAAATTAGACAGTGCAAGATCGCCAGGAAGTAAAGACAAATTTTCTGTAATTAGTTCAGCATGAGGTTCAGCAATATCGCCAATCCCGCGCAAAATTGGGCTTATAGCTCCATATACCGTATCTGGGTGATCTCCGTCCGGCCAGATCTCTTCAATCCTATCTTCCGTCAGGAACATAGCGGTTAGATTGGCTTGAGGGTCCAAATCCACAGCCAGAGTAGGTATCCCTTTATCCGCAAACATCCAGGCCAGATGGTAAACCAGAGTGGTTTTCCCTACTCCTCCCTTATTATTAAAAAAAGCTATGGTTTTCATAGAGTCCTCTTTTTGATCACTGCTGCAAAAACCTTGTTCTGAGAAGAAGTGGAAAACTCTGGAGGAGGATTCCCATTTTTACTTAGTTCAGTTTTAGCCCGCTGAATACCGTAGCCAAATTTATTCACATAGCCAAGAGTTTTCATTACTTCCGCAATAGTTGGATTTCTGTAATCGCTTATTGTTCCCAATGTGCTTAGCTCTACGTTCCCATACAAACCTCCGGAGTTTTGAATTTCTATGCGATCTGAAAACCAATAAAACCTGGTAGGTGCATTAGATTCATAATCCCTATGCATTACAGCGTTATACATGAGTTCTCTGATGGCCATTATCGGATAGTCATACACTTGCTTTTCCTGAGTCGGTGATATGTTAATTAAGCCTGTCGTGATGTTAGTAGACATCAGGAGATTTAACTCTCGCAACACTGACAATAAATCTCCAGAGATTTCCTTTTGGTCTATGGGTCTTTCATCCATACCCGAGCCTGAAAATCTGAGGTACTGCACGTAATTTCCCGGTAAATATAAGCGGGGATTGGAACCAAAAGCGATCAAGCCCGCATAAGTTGGACAATTCTTTTTTAAATCATAAAATCCCAAGGAGGCAAGCTGAAATTCAATAGACCTATTATTCTCGTCTATGACCGTCTTGTCTAATGCAGAGTCTCGATACGCATAAAATTGCGAAATTAAGAGGGCGTCTAACTGGGCTCCATAAGCCTGATTAATCTCAAAACGGTGGAGCTGTGATTCTCTTTTTTCAGTGAGCATCTGAAAATGCGATTATCAGGTCACTCTTAGGATCATAGCCAGCAGCTTCAATAGCCTTACGGGATTGTCTTACAATTTCTGTGCTGCCTAAATTGATTTCAGTATAAAAACCGTTTTCCAAAGCAACCGATCTCGCATATTCCGATTGATCTTTTGAGTATTTCATCACACCTGACAAATTAAGTCCAGGCTTATTACGGATCAGATAGTTATAAACTTCGCGTTTAACTTCATACCAGTGTGAGATATCTATCTTTTCATGACCACAGATAATGATGTAATGCACTCTTTTATATGTATAATTACCCAGTGCTTCAGTACGGACTGTGGTATCTGTGGAATCGAATACAGTAGGCCGGTGTTTTACGGGCGGAGGGGTTGGCTTGTAACTTGCATTGTAATTTGGCTGAGAAACCGATACTTTTCTATTCCAAAGCCGCCCAATCTCATCGATATCAATATCTACCCTATCGTTCTTTTTGATGATCTGCTGGGCAAACATATATTGTGAAAGCCCCGTCCTTTCCTGCATCAGAAGCGCTTCTGATTTCACCTTTTCGATCATTTTAATCCGGATCAGCTCTTTTCTCAGGCTTTCTGCCGTATCCAAGGCCTGTTTCCGATAGTTATCTTTCCTCAGGATCATTTCGAAATTCTGTGCTATCCAATCCGGATCGTCTTCCAGAAGATTGATCTCACTGAAGAGTTTGTCCTCGAATTCCCCACCGGCTGAAGGTAGATAGAATCTCCATTTTATGCCATCGGTAAGAATGCTGATCGCAGATTTATGATAGGCATTATACAGGTGCAATTGCATCTCTCCGGCAGCAAGATCAGAATCCAGCCTGCCCGCAGTCTTGACTTCAATAAATACTTCGGCCCCTTCAGGAGTCTTTTCCGGAATAAATAAAGCTATATCGACTTTGCCGGTGACATCCTTGCTCAGGTTCTGCGGTGGGATCCTTTTCACCCGGAATTCGGTGTAAAACTCTTTGGGGTTCCAGATGTTCCAGCCCAAATGCTGACAGATCCTGCCTACCAGGGAAAAGCGCACGTGTTGCTCGTCCAGGAAAGCTCCATCGTCCAGTAGATTGCGTATGTCTTCTAATATCTGTTTCATTAATGCCTCATTAGCGAATTTGTATTTTTCCAATGGATATGCAAAGACGAATCCTGTCAAGCCCAAAAACTATCGCAGCCTGAGTCCTACCCACTCTCAGCCGGAGCTTTCGACTCAAGATTAACACGCCTTCGACTCGAGCTGACTTGAGATTTCGAGTCATCTCGAGTCGAAGACATGTTAAAAGCGAATCCACTGCTCCAGCAAGACTGGTCAGTGAAGCAGGAATCGCGTAAGTCCCAGGTGTTGGCGTACCAACAGGAAAAGCAGAGAGCTAAACTTTATGCCGGCATAAAAACTTAAAAGAAAAAAAGCTGCCAGAGATCTGACAGCTTTTATTAGCTATAAGTTTTTTAGTTTGCTACCATCTCAGATGGGCAAAAGCTTTGTTGGCTTCGGCCATCTTGTGGGTATCTTCACGTTTTTTCACGGAGTTGCCTTCTTTCTTGTTGGCGGCGATCAGTTCCGCGGCGAGTTTTTCCACCATGGTCTTTTCACTCCGGTTACGGGAAGTGCCGATAATCCATCTAAAAGCGATGGCACGGCCATTTTTCTCAGTCACTTCGGTGGGGATCTGATAGTTTGATCCACCTACACGGCGGGAAACGACCTTCACCATAGGACGCACGTTTTCGAGGGCGTTTTTGAAGACTTCCAGGGGTTCCTGTTTGGTCTTATCTTTGATGATATCAAAGGCGCCATAAACGATCTTTTCGGCGAGGGATTTCTTTCCCTTCTCCATCAGACAGTTCATAAACTTCGTCAAAACAACGTCATTATAGACG
>JAJBAW010000131.1 GCA_020532545.1 Candidatus Cloacimonadota bacterium
ATAATAAATTGGAGCGGGAAACGGGGGTCGAACCCGCGACTTCAACCTTGGCAAGGTTGCGCTCTACCACTGAGCTATTCCCGCTAATAATATGGTACCAGAGGCCGGACTTGAACCGGCACGGGCTTGTCACCCGAGGGATTTTAAGTCCCTTGTGTCTACCTGTTCCACCACTCCGGCATTTTTAAATACCCGGACAGCAGAGCTGTCACGAACTATATTCTTCTTAAGTCAATTGGAGGCGACACCCGGATTTGAACCGGGGATGGAGATTTTGCAGACCTCTGCCTTACCGCTTGGCTATGTCGCCTTAAAAATCTGGAGCGGGAAACGGGGGTCGAACCCGCGACTTCAACCTTGGCAAGGTTGCGCTCTACCACTGAGCTATTCCCGCTCGTCTATGTTTGAGAACCATAGCTTGAATAGTCCCCTTTTTGTCAATAAAAATCTCATAGTTCGAACTTGAAAAACGAAGAAACTGTTCAAATCAGCCATTCACTTTCAGACGGTTTCGTGGGACTAAACACCAACTACTTATTGTCGGTTCATATGTTTTGCCTTTTTCTGAGTATCTTTAGCGCATCAGGATCGCTTTCCCGTGGATAAGCTCTAAAGTTTCCACATCAATCATGTAATAGTCTTTAAAAAAACCCATAGACCAATAAAGCCTGTACGGCACTGGATCATCGCCTGTTGAAACTCTGTTATATCCAATCCGAGGTTCCCCCAAGCCTCCTGCTACACGAAAATAGTAATCGTCTGACTTTTTATACTCATTGATCATGATCTGTTTGGCATCTTCCTTGCTGATCTTTATGGGAATCGGGGTATTGGGAATATCCACAGTTGAATCATTAATGTTGAATCTTTGGGTTTCTATAATATAAGCTATCCGAATAAATCCACCCGGATACACGCTATAACCATTAACCCTTTGCTCCCACTTTTTTGCTACCGAGTATTGGCTACTTTCTATTTTCAACGGAAATAGCTGACCTTCACGAGCAGATATGAAGGGAAACATTCTGAGCAGCACCTGATCGAACGCAAGTCTGGCCATGGTAGTATCTTGAGGGGCTGTCAATTGTATGCCACTAAAGTTTCCAGATGTCTGAGTAAATTTCATATATTGAAGATTGTGACCGAGATACCCCTCAAATCCTGTCTCAGCTTTAAATCTTTCAGCCCTTTGATTCATTTCCTGGGTTTTACGCCAGTACACTTCCGGATCTGTGATGTCCTCACCTGCGTAGATAGCAGTGTAAATTGCCAAGAGCAGCAAGGCAACAAATACTCTTTTCCCTATCAATAGGCACTGCTCAGACATTCCCTCATTTTTCATCAGACAGCTCTTCTGCCTTCGCTGAAAAGATCTCCGCCTCAAATCGGAAGATTTTGCTATCCCCATCCTGCAAAACAGAGGGCGGTAACCCGGCTTTATGACAAAGCTGTTTCAGGAAAGTCTCGCGGTCCCAGCCCCACTCGGTAGCCACCTGTGGCAGCAAAAGTCCGCTGCCCTGAGGATGCTCCAAAAACAGACCATCCCGGCCAATCACAATCTCAGTAAGATCATCAACCGGCTTGAGTTCGCTTAAAATCGAAAGTTCTATTTCCAGATCCGGCAATTCATCTGCTTCCAAAGGAGGAAATCTGGGATCACGAAAAGCAGCCGCTATCGCCATTTCCTTCACAGATTCCAGAATTGATTTGTAACCCACGATGTAACCGATGCAGCCTCTGAGCGCTTTATTGATATGCAGGCTGACGAATATGCCCCTTTTTTCTTCAAACAGCGGGTCACTGGGACTTGCGTATTTGCTACGATACAAACGCGAATAAATCACGTCGTAAGCAAGCTGCAAGAGGCTCCTTTTTTGGATATCATTTAGCATAAATTCTCCTTAATGGACTATTTTGGCGGCCAGATAACCCACCACCTGTGTGTTCATGCCGGAAACCTTGCCGGA
Organism: Candidatus Cloacimonadota bacterium; assembly: GCA_020532545.1. Classification (GTDB taxonomy): domain Bacteria; phylum Cloacimonadota; class Cloacimonadia; order Cloacimonadales; family Cloacimonadaceae; genus UBA5456. The sequence continues at coordinate 1,968 of JAJBAW010000131.1, forward strand.
ATGGGTGTAGTTAATGATCTTGGGCTCTACGGCCATATAACGCTCGGACAGCCCCAGCAGAGTCATAATCCCGCCAATGCCGCAGGCCTCGAGCTTGCCTTTCTGATTTGCATCCCACATGCCCATAGCATCCATTTTCATAAAATACTGCGCCAATAGACCATCCATCTTTTCGGCAGTTTTGGCATCATGGTAATGGGAAAGATCGGTGGAAACCAGGACCAGAATCCGACGGCTACTGCGATAAACCACATTGTACAAAATTTCCGCCAGCTTTTCCGCCACGGCCGGGATCTGATTGCCAATCATCACCGGGCAGATTTTAACCTCCGGGAAAAAGTAGCGGAGCAGCGGCAGTTGGATCTCCAAAGAGTGTTCCAACCTGTGATAGTCCAGATTGATGTCTTGCGTAGCCTGAGGGCTGATCTGAGAGTAAATATCGGTATCCAGCAGCAGATTGCCCAAGGGCGTCTCATACTCACCAAAGGGTGAAACGCTGAAATCAAAATGATTGCTTTGGTGAGAGGGGTGCAGTATGATCACCGCATCCAGGGCTTCTTTGGCGATCGAGGCCAAACCCAGACTAGCGCAGCGTCCTGAATAAACATAGCCTGCATGGGGCAGTAATAATCCCAAACAGCGTTCGCCTTCCGGAGCCGGACTGGCTTCGGTGATCCAGGATTCGATCTGCGCTCTGATCTGCTCTGCAAAACGGGGATAGAAGGTACCTGCGTGTACAGTTTTACGGATCATTTCCCTTCCTCCTTGTCGGGGCTGGACATCAGCATAATGTAGGTCCCGGCTGCTGCTTCTTCCTTATTCAGCTTGTATTCCTGAATGTCTTCGGTCAAAAGAGGGCTCAGCACAGCTATTTTCAGCTCTGGCATCGCACTTTGCAATCTGGATACTGTGCCCAAAAACTTATGGGAATGGAAGTCTCCATTGAAGTGCAGTACGCGGGCCCGGGGATGCTCTTTCAAAGCCAAAGCGATGCTTTCCGCCATGGTATCATCTTTCATGCACTGCGCCTGGTACATGCGCTCCAGGCTCTCTGCTTTCATGGGGTGCGCAGACATATCCCCCATAGTCTGGAAAAAGGCCTTACGATACTCATCATCCGGCGCGGTTAGTTTAGCGGCAATCAGAGCTCTTTCTTCCGGAGGCAATTTCTGGATAAAATCCCAACCTTCCTTGGCGGTGCGGCTGGCATAATGACGAGGGATATTTGCCGCAACTACCTGTAAACCGTGCTTCTTGGCAAAGTGGATCAGCGGCTGGTAATCTTCATAATTTGGCCAGGCTTCGCTGAGCTTGACAAACTCTTCTTCCGGAATCTTGTCTGCCAGATAGGCATCTACATATCCCTGGCTCTGGCGTTCCCACATCTCAAAAGAAAGAATAAGCGCGCGGTCTGCCAGGGGCAATTCTGCCAGCAGCTCTCTTTGCAATTCATGCAGAGGCCTTTCGCCATGCCATTCACCAAAGAAAATCACATCATAGTCCTGTAAATCCTTGGCCAGTTCTTGCAGCTCAAGCCTGGACCCGGTCTCTGAACTCAAGATTTTGATGTCCACAGCAGAAAGCTGAAAGACAAAAAGCAGCAGTAAGCTCAGATACAATATCTTTTTCATATTTGTTCCTCTATATAATATTCTAATCTACCCGGCCCTTTATAGCCATCTAAAAATTCTGAGAAGGCAGCAGATGCCGGAATTGGGATCTTTACTATTAGTATCGCTCTTTCGCCATAACCAGCTTCTACTTCTTCACCACCCAGGCTACTCACCTGATGCCGGATAGTGTCCAGATAGCTGTATTCTGTCTCGATCTGGTAATGGCAATACTCTTGATAGACAGTCAGTTTTGCAGATTCCACTGCCATAGTCGTGGCGGTGGTATAGGCATCGATGAGTCCCTTGACCCCCAGTTTGATTCCCCCATAATAGCGGGTTACGATGGCCAATACTCCCGTTAGTTCATTTCTTAAAAGGCTGTTCAAGATGGGCTTACCCGCTGTGCCTCCAGGTTCTCCGGCAT
>JAJBAW010000132.1 GCA_020532545.1 Candidatus Cloacimonadota bacterium
AGTCCGGGTTTATCCGCATCCAGGTCATTGGCATAAATGGTGCTCCACTTGTCATCAGCATATACCTCCACCTTTAGTGAATCCAGATAACACTGGGAAATATCCAAAATATACAGAGAAATCACCGGGATAAGCGCAGGGGATTTATCCCAGGTTACGCTCTTGCGCTCCCACTGGTCAGTCTTTACAGATTCATAGACAATATCATCGTTGTAAACGATGCCTAATCTGGATATTTCTGCGCCTGCTACTGCCTGGGTGATGGAAAAGGAAAAGCGAAGCTGCTCAAAATCGGTTTTTAACTCTTCCAGGGGGATGCTGAGCACGGACATTGAACCAGGCCATTGAGCACGTTTTGGTGTTTGAAAAGAGCGGTGAGTCCGGAAGGAGCTGTAGTATGAATCAGGGTGATTGTTGTAGCCCTTATACTGCCAGCAAGTGCGAGACATATTTGTGTTATCGGTGAAGGATTTATCGCTGAAGGCAGCCTTGCTGGTGCTTAGCTCCAGACTTGGTGCAATAGGCCTGAACAGCGAATCCAGGATAGTGGCAAGTTCCTGGTCGTTAGCTGCATTTTGCACTTGCTGTGCGCCAAAAACGGAAAACTTATCCCAATCAATAGACTGCGCTTCGTCGGAGGGGTGAAAATGCTTTACGTAGCCGTATAGTTTGGTGAAGGCAGTGAGGTTGATGATCTGCCTGTTTTGGCTTACGGTTTTGGCACTAATTAAGCTAACAGCAGGCAATAAACATAAAACAAGTATTGCTAGTCTTTTCATAAATACTCCCTTAAATTAAGGATCAAATATAAAGCAAATATATGCTACACATGATAGCTGTCAAGCAATTTCGGTTTGGCATTTGAGGCAACAAAGCAATGACTTGGAATTTACACCAGCATGGGACGTCACTCCACGCGTCACCCCCAGTGCTTGGACTTGCTTTTGATGTGTCTTCGACTCGAAATCAAATTAAAGGCAGTAGCGTGTGCCGCCCAACTCTTTTGTTTTGACTTAAAAACGACCTTTCCTGCTGCGGCCTTCTGGCTCTGCCTGTCCTGTATCTTCTTGTCAGCCAGAGCTTTTTGAACTCACCTGGGTCGTTTTTGAGTTAAAACAAAAGCAACGCTGATCGGGTATTTTGACATCGCAGCATCGTGATCCTCCCATTTTAACTCTCATTTTTGGATTCGGAATAACTGGTAGTTGGTTTGGATAAAGAAGACACAAGGACGATCTGAAGCTTAGCTGCCAGATCAAAAATGAAAGTCAAAACAGGGACGGGCTGGATCAAAGCCAGGCTCAGCGGAGTTTCGCAGAAACGGCGTTCTGCGCTACGGTAAAACTTTAAAACGACAAAGCCTTAAAACCTCTTTAAATCCAATGAATCAATTCAATCCGCTCGATCTGTGTTCTATAATTACCTTGTGGGCGGATCAGGATATCTTCCGCAGAAACGGCGTTCTGCGCTACGAGGAGGCTGAAGTACTACGGGAACCAGAGCAGGCCATCCTCACGGATGCACATACGGGACAGATCCTTGGTCGGGCCCAGGGTGATGATGTAGCTTTGCGAAGTTCGCTCTATCTTCAGAGGTACCTTGCGGCCTTCATAGAGGAGTTTATCTGCCTTTAGCTGGCCCAGTCTGGAAGCGTATTTACCGTGGTCCATCTCGTATTGCTTTTGTTTGTAATAGAGCTGGCGCAGGTATTCTTTGGCAGTCTCGATCTGGGGAATCTCATAATCAATGTGCTCTGCACCGGCTGTGGCATGCGAAAAGAAGAGGTAACCCCAACGCTCTGGATAGTGCATGGCGATAAGGCCTTGCGGGCTCCAAACCCAATTGTATTCAGGGCGGGAAGGCACTTTCACATATTTGCCGTCTTGCACGGTGGTTTCCCAATGCACGCGGGAGAAATTCACCCGCCAATAGTCTCCTTCGGGAGGCGGGAAATCCTTATGCGCACATTCCTGCAGCACCTGCATGGGGATTTTCATCTCTACATACCAGGCTTGGTCCGTATCCGAAGGGTCGTTCAGGCTGCCGTCTATGTGAATAGCATATTCGATCTCGCGGACATCCCAGGCGTTGATCGCCACCTGCTGACGGTCCCGATAAGGCTTGATCAAGAAAAGGTCCCAGAGGGTTCCCAAAGCGTTTACTTCCAGCTCATAATAATCGTGAGTATCGCCATCGGGATCGATGAATACCTCAAAATCGTTATCGTAAAAGATCACCGCATCGCGCTCGGTAAGTGTAGCCCAGATCTGCGGTTCGATGAGTTCTGCGCCAATATACAGAGCCTGGTCATCCCAGAGCAGCTTCACTCTGGTTCGCAGGAAAGGCAGGGGTTTCAGATCGCCTTCGATATCAACGAAATCCTCGCTGAAGGGTGTCTTTTGCCAGGATTCATCGTCCAAGCGGCCATCAATAACGATCTTGGATATTGGCCTCCTGGCGGTGTAAGTTCGGGGAGCGTAAACCCCTTGCGGTACAGGGAATACTTCTTTGGCTGCCATGGGGAATATCCCCAGGAGACAGATGATGATGATAAGCTTACGCATGATTTGGCCTCACTGGGCGAGGGCCTGGGCGATGAGCTCGGCAGGCGTGGTAATCGCCAAAGCCACCGCGGTATCCGCTGCGCCATAATAGATATAGATGGGGGTGTCGTTATCCAATACGGGACTGTCACTTAGGGGGATTGCCGCACTGGGGAAAATCACATTCGGCACCTGGCCGCACAGTTCGTAGTTTTCACGGGGCTCCAGGATATTATAGCGTCCGCGGGCCAGGGTGATCCAAGGCCTGTCTTTGTCCTGCAAAGAGATGCCGGCCTGATAGATATTGGAGCTGCCAAAGTGCGTGGCCACACCGTGATAGATGTGCAGCCAGCCCGCTTCACAAAGGAGTGGTGGAGGACCGGAACCGATCAATTCATCCCAATAGTGGGGACGGCCGGAAAATACTTCCGCGACTTCCTGCCAATGTAGCATATCCAGGCTTTTGCTGCACACGATGCGGGATCCGGTTTTCACTCCGTCTGCGCCAATGTGCTTATTGGGACGTTCAAAGCGATAATTTGTGCCAGGCAGCAATACTCCATTGCGGGTGTCCGGCTCTGAGGCCAGGCCGATAAAATCCAGGCTGTCAAAGTCTTCGCTGCGGAAATAGCCCAGCCAGCAGCCTTTGTCTGTGTCCATGGCGCAAAAGACATGATAGAATCCGGATTTGTCGGCCGTGATTCTGGCATCATAGATGTGGTAGATCCGGTGTTTACAGCGTTCTAAATGCAGGATTTGGACAGGCAGATCTGAGATGACAAAGTGGATACCATCTTTAGACAGAGCTTTTACAAAGAAAGTCTCGCGGGCGCGGTTTTGCACCCTGAGCAGCAACAAAAACTGGCCTTCATACCTCACTCCGCCAGGGTTGAATACGGAAGATACGTCTTGCAAAGCGGGATGCCGGCTTTTGATATCCTGGCGGGTGATGATTGGGTTATCAGGATAGCGGTACAAAGTAGGCCTCCAGAGCCTTTAAGCGCGATTCAAAAGCGGCAAAATCCTGCGTGGGATTCCAGGCACGTTCTGCCAAAGCCACAGCCCTGGGATGCAGTCTGCCATAGAGGTCCTGCGGAGTGTAAACGTATTCCGTCCAGAGGTTTGCCTGCACACCCAGACAGAGCTCCGGGCGGGCATAACGCTGGGGACTCAGGCCATAGACATTCTCCAAAGTGCTAACGCCATGCGCACCGCTGGCATCCGGTTTATCCCTCCAATCCAGATAGCAGATTTTATTGGGACAGAGGATGTAGCGATTGCCATTTGCCGCAGCGAGCTTGGCCGCGTCGATGGCATCACCCCGCCAAAGCATGGCGATCAAAGAGCTATCCACAGAGCCATCCAGCACTTCATCCCAGGCGATGGCCTCTTTGCCAAATTCCCGCAAGATCTCGGCAAGCTGATTTGTAAACCAGCCTTGCAGCTCTTCATAAT
>JAJBAW010000031.1 GCA_020532545.1 Candidatus Cloacimonadota bacterium
CACCGGCCGTGGTGGATTCCTGGCTCTTTCCGAGCTCGATCTGGATATTCCGAGTGGTGCATTTATGGGCCTCGTGGGACCCAGCGGCTCAGGCAAAACCACACTCTTGAACATCATCGGCACCCTGGACAATCAAAGCGGCGGTGAGATCGAAGTTCTGGGACACAAAGTTTCTACCCTGGATGCCAAAGAGTCCGCCGCCCTCAGGGCCGAGAAAATAGGCTTTATCTTTCAAAGCTACAATCTGCTCCCTGTTTACACCGTATATGAAAATGTGGAACTACCGCTCTTGCTGCTAAAAATGCCTAAGGCCCAGCGGCATGAAGCTGTGATGCAAGCTCTGAAATGGGTAGGCATCACAGACAAACGCAAATCCCGGCCGAATCAACTCTCTGGAGGAGAGGCCCAGCGGGTCTCCATCGCCCGCGCCATGGTGAAGCGTCCCCAGCTCGTTCTGGCCGATGAACCCACCGCAAATCTGGATACCGAAAACTCGCTGAATATTCTGGATACCATGTTGCAAATAAACCAAGAGACAGGTACCACCTTCATCTTCGCTACTCACGATCAGAAAGTGATAGATTATATGCAGCGGGTAGTGACCCTGATAGACGGCAAGAAGGCCAAAGATGATCTTAAAACTGGCAGCTAAAAACATCATTGGCAACGGTTGGCGCAGCCTTATAAACATCCTCATCCTCAGCATCGTTTTGACCGGAATGGTGTGGATGCAGGGGATCTATGACGGTTGGGGACGTGCCGCGCGCAGGCAAATGCGGGACTGGGAATTTGGTGCTGGACACTACGAGCACAAGGATTTTGATAAATATGACAGCTTCACCTGGGACAAAAGCAATAGCAAAATACCTGCTGAGCTTCAGGGCTTGGTAGAGACAGGCAAAGCAGTTCCCATCCTGATCTCCGCCGGTGTGATCTATCCCCAGGGCCGGCTCACTCCCATCACCATCAAAGGCATCCCGCATGATCAAGAGATCTTAGAGATTCCTACAGAGTATCTGCGCGTTGATGATCAAGCGGGCATTATTCTACCTGCAGTGATCGGAAAACAGATGGCCAGAAGCACGCATCTGGAAGAGGGCGACATCCTCACCATGCGCTGGAAAGATGTTCATGGCGCTTACAATGCCTATGACATCCAGATCGCCAGGATCATGGCTACACCGGTATCTACGATCGACAACTCCCAGGTTTGGGTGGACTTTACGCATCTGAATGAGGCCAAGGCTTTGCACAATTCTGCCACCCATATCGTGATAAGGGATAATTCTGATCTAATCAAGCTTGAAGGGGACTTCAGATTCATATCTATAGATGAATCCATGCAGGGCACAGATGCTATGATCAATGTGAAACGTATGGGCGGGAATATGATCTTTGCCCTCTTGCTCTTCCTGGCCATGATCGCCATTTTCGATACCCAGATCCTGGCTATCTTCAAACGCAGAAGGGAGATCGGCACTCTGATCGCCTTGGGGATGACCAAAAGGCAGATCGTGAAACTCTTTACCATTGAAGGCTGTTTGTATAGTGTGTTTGCCGCAGTGGCCACCAGCATTTTGGGTTTGCCGCTCTTTATCTACTTCGGTGTAAGTGGTTACAAAACCCCTCAGGAAATGGCCAATCTCAGCGTGGCCGGAACTGCTGAGCCTATCAAGTGCTACTATTCACCCGCGATGTTGATCACTACCTTCATTTTGGTCATGTTGGTCACCGCTTTGGCCAGTTGGTTGCCCACTTACCGGATCGCCCGCCTGAAAGCGACGGATGCCCTCTTGGGCAAGGTCTAAGGAGTTTGAAATGTTTTTGTTTGTCTTAAAAGGCCTGCTGAGGGATCGCTCCCGCAGCTTTTTCCCGGTACTGATAGTATCGGCAGGAGTGCTGGTTACGGTGTTCCTCATCGCATTTATGAGTGGATATTTGGAGTCTATGGTCAGACAAAACGCCCGCTTTGATACCGGCCACCTGAAGATAGTCACGAATGCCTATGCCGAAAAATTGTCGCAAAAGCCCTATGACCTGGGCTTCATTGATTCCGAAGCTGAGTTTGAGCAGTGGAAACAGGATTTCCCTTCGGTCCGCTGGACTCCCCGCATCTATTTCGGTGCGCTGATGGATGTGCCGGATGCCGAGGGGAATACGCTGGAGCAAGGCGATGTCTTTGGCATGGCGATAGACCTCTGGGATCCCAGTGCTGTGCAGGACATTCACCTAAGTGAAGCTCTGGTGCAGGGCCGGATTCCCCAGGCTCCGGGCGAGATCCTGCTCAGTGAAGAGCTCTTTAGCAAGTTGAAGCTGGAGCTGGAGTCCACCGTTACCTTGCTGGGCTCCACCCTTTACGGAGCTATGAGCTTTCAGAATTATATCATCAGTGGCACGGTGAGCTTTGGAGTGCATGCTCTGGATAGGGGAGGGATAGTGACTGACATCAAAGATGCACGTCTCTTTCTGGATATGGAGGGAGGAGCTTCCGAATACTTTGGCTTCCTGCCTTCCGGAATCTATGACGATGGTGAGGCACAAGAGATAAAACGAGAATTCAACGCCAAATACAATGATGAGGACGATTTTGCGCCGGTGATGCTGGCCCTTACAGATCAAAACGATATGGGCTTTATGCTGAGGTATGCGGGCTTTGCTTTGGGGCTAATCACCGTGATCTTTATCCTGATCATCAGCATCGTTTTGTGGAATGCCGGTCTTTTGAACAGCATCCGCCGCTATGGAGAATTTGGCCTGCGTCTGGCCCTGGGAGAGCACAAGGGACATCTCTACCGCTGGTTGATCATAGAGTCATTGGCCATCGGTGTAGTCGGCTCCTTGATTGGAGCAGCTTTGGGCATAGGGGTGATTCAGTACTTTCACGTCCACGGGGTCAATTTCGCTGCCTTTACCCAAGACACCTCTATGATGGTGGAGAATGTGGTCTATACCACCCTGGAGCTGAAAAACCTGCTCTTGGGCATCATTCCGGGCTTGGTATCTACCGTCTTGGGCGCAATGCTGGCCGGAATTGGCATTTTCCACCGCAATACAGCAAAACTATTTAAGGAGCTGGAAACATGAAGAAAATACTATTGATAATCCTCCCTATCCTGCTTTTTGCAGGGACTATCCCGGCAATCACAGCCGCAGAAATCTTGAGCAAAGTGGATGAAAACATGATCGCCAAGACCACAAAATCTACTGCACGAATGATCGTAGAAACCAGAAGAGCCACCCGCACCATGAGCACGGTGAGTTATGCCAAAGGCAATGACATCGCCTACACCGAGTACACTGCCCCAGCCCGGGAAAAAGGCACTAAGATGCTAAAGATCAAGGATGATCTCTGGCTTTACGATCCCTCTACCGACCGCGTGATCCAGATTTCTGGCAATATGCTGAAACAGTCTGTGATGGGTTCTGATCTCTCCTATGAAGACTTTATGGATGAAGTGGAGCTGGCCAAGACCTATACTGCCACATTACAGGAAGATACAGTCTATGATGAGCGGTCTTGTTACGTGCTCAGCCTTGCTGCCAAGACAGACAACCTGGCCTATAGCAAAAGAGTGATCTATGTAGATAAAGAGCGCCTTGTTCCCTTGTATCAGGAGCTCTATGCCAAAAGCGGCAAGAAGCTGAAGACCATGCGCATGTCAAAGGTCACAAAAATCAAGCAGCGCTGGTATCCGATGCAAGTGGTATTCAAGGACGAGCTGAAATCTGGCAGTGGTACCACCATGATCATCGATGAGGTCTCCTTTGATATCAAGATCCCGGACTATTACTTCAGCAAAGCCATACTCAGGAAATAATCTCCATAGTATAGCTTCTCTCAGGCATATTTAATTTGCTTTTGCACTTGCATCACCTATCATATCGATAGGATTTCATAATAATACAGATAAGGTGGTACAAGATGATTGACCAGAAAACTTTAAATAAATACGACCCTATAAAGAACAAGGCCTATCAGCTCATCGATGATGAGGGCAAGCCTCTGGATAAGACCTGGAAGCCCCGCCTCAGCAATGCTGAGATTTTGCAGGCTTACAAGGATTTGCTCTTTGAGCGCACTGCAGACCTGATGGCTGTGAGCTATCAACGGCAGGGCAGGATGTTTACCTATCCTCCGAATATCGGCCAGGAAGCCATTCACATCGCTGCCGGCATCGTAACCAAAGAACAGGACTGGCTGGTTCCCGCCTTTAGGGAATTGGGCGCCTGGCTGGCCAAAGGCGTGAGCCTGAAAGAGCTGTTTCTCTATTTCAAAGGTAATGAAGACGGCTCCCGTTTCGAAAAAGCAAACCGGATGCTGCCCATAGCCGTGCCCATCGCCTCACAATTTCCCCATGCCGTGGGCCTGGGCTATGCGATTAATTATAATAAGGAAAAGGACACTGCCGTATTTGCTTATGTGGGCGATGGCGGTACCTCCGAAGGTGACTTCCACGAGGCTTTGAACTTTGCCGCAGTGTGGAATGCACCAGTAATTTTTATCATTCAAAACAACCAATTTGCCATCTCGGTTCCGCTGAAGATGCAAACCAAATCTATCAATCTGGCCATCAAAGGCCTGGCCTATAATATCCCCTCACTGATGGTGGATGGCAACGACTTCTTTGCCATGCACGAAGCGCTGAGCTATGCCAGAGAGCAGGCTGTGGCAGGTAAGGGGCCCTTCCTCATCGAAGCCAAAACCTACCGCACCGGAGCCCATACTACTTCCGACGATCCCAGCAAATACCGCAGCAAAGAGGAAGAAGAGCATTGGGCACAAAAAGACCCGCTCAAACGGCTTAAAGGCTATATCCTACACAGCAAGATCGATGAGCTAAAAGATGAAGAAGAGCTGATCAAAGGCTTTAAAAAGCATATCGACAGCGAATTTGAAGCAGCCGAAAACCATCCTGAATACAAGGTCGAAGACGTCTTTGGCTATATGTATGCTGAGCTGCCGGACGAACTGAAACGACAAAAGAACGCTTATGAAAACTATCTGCGAGGTGTGAAATGAAGGTGATGAACTTAGTACAGGCGATCAACGACGCTCTGGATATCAAGCTAAAAGAAGATAAATCCGTAGTAGTCTATGGTGAAGACGTGGGCGTGGAAGGCGGAGTATTCCGGGTGACCGAAGGCCTGCAGGTAAAGCATGGAGTGGCAAGAGTCTTTGACAGCCCTCTGGCCGAATCCGGTATAGCCGGTACTGCGCTAGGCATGGCGATCGCCGGCATGAAACCCGTGATCGAAATGCAATTTGACGGCTTCTCCTATCCGGCTTTTAATCAGATCTTGAGCCACATCTCCCGCTTCCGCAACCGCACCCGGGGCAAATACACAGTCCCCTTGGTGATCCGCATTCCCTACGGCGGAGGCATCAATGCCCTGGAGCATCACAGTGAAAGCCCGGAAGCCTATTTTGGGCACACCCCCGGCCTCAAAGTGGTGATTCCCTCTACCCCCTACGATGCCAAAGGCATGCTGATCGCCGCCATCGAAGATCCTGATCCCGTGATCTTTATGGAGCCCAAACGCATCTACCGCGCCATCAAACAGGAAGTTCCCCAGGAGCGCTACAGCATTCCCCTGGACAAAGCGAAAGTACTCCAGGCCGGAGAGCAGATCACCATCATCGCTTATGGCGCCATGATCCGTGAAGTTCAAAAGGCCATCGTGATCGCCAAGCAACAGGGCTTCAGCGTAGAGCTGATCGACCTCAGGAGCATCTGGCCCATAGACCGTGAGACCATCTCCCAATCCGTGCGCAAAACCGGCCGCGTTCTGGTAGTTACCGAAGCTCCGCAAAGCTACGGCCCTGCCGCAGAACTCATCAGCATCGTCAATGAAGAAGCCTTTCTCTCATTGGAAGCCCCGCCCACCCGTCTCACCGGTTTTGATACCGTGATCCCTTTGCCTTTGGGTGAAAAACACTATATGATCAGTCCGGAGCGCATTGCTACTGAGATTGAGCGTTTGGTCAAGTATTAAAGGAGTATGAAATGCGCTATATATTTAAGTTCCCTGATATCGGTGAAGGCCTGGAAGAAGGCAAAATCATTGAATGGTATGTGAAGAAAGGACAAAGCATCGAAAGTGGAGATGCCCTGGTGAAGATGGAGACCGATAAGGTGGTGACGGATATTCCCTCGCCCAAAAGTGGTATCCTCGCAGTGCTTTATGGCGGCGTGGGCGATACTGTGAAAGTAGGCAGCGCCCTGGTGGAGATCGATATTCCCGGTGTGGAAGGCGAAGCTGCCGTGGCCCAGGCCAAAGATCAGCCCGAGGCTCCTTCCCAGGAAACTGTGGATGAGAAAGACTTTGCCGGTGTGGTGGGCACTATGGAAATAGCCGGAGACGGTGCTTATCTACCTTCTGGTGATGAAGGCAGACCTGCTAAAGCAGACGCACCCAAAACCAGGAAAGCCCTCGCCACTCCTGTCGCCAGAGCTATGGCCAAGGATTATGGCATAGACATCAATGAAGTAACCGGCACAGGTCCCGCCGGAAGAATAATGAAAAAGGACATCGAGGGTCACTCCAAAGGCTCCGCTTCCGTCAATATACATGTTCCAATGCCCAAGGCCTCCTCAGCGGAAAGGACCCGCATCGAGCCTCTCACCCAGATCCGCAAGACAATCGCCAAGAACATGCTGCGCAGCAAACAAAGCACCGCGCACATGAGCATCATGGACGAAGTAGAGGTCAGCGCACTAGTCGAAGGCCGTGCCCGTCTGAATGAAGCCCTGGCAGAGAAAGGCATCCGCCTGAGCTACCTGCCCTTCATCATCAAAGCCATCACCCTGGCGCTCAAAGATCATCCCATCCTGAACGCCGAATTGGACATGGAAAATGAGCGCATCATCTACAAGAATTATTATAACATCGGCATCGCTATGGACACCCCTGAAGGCCTGGTAGTGCCGATCATCAAAGACGCCGACACCAAGAGCCTGATCGAGCTGGCCGATGCCATCAAAGATCTGATGGAAAGATCCCAAGAGCGCAAGCTCACTCTGGATGACTTGCGCGACGGCACTTTCAGCATCACGTCCTATGGCTCGATCGGTGGATATTTCGGAGTTCCCGTGATTGCCTATCCTCAGGTCGCGATCTTTGGAATCGGCCGTCTCACCGAAAAGCCGATTGTGAAAAACCACGAGATTGCCATTGGTCAGATCCTCCCCATCAGCATGAGCGTGGACCATCGCATCGTGGATGGCGCAGAGGTCAGCCGTTTCCTGAACCAGGTACTGGCCTATCTGAAAGAGCCCCTTTTGCTTTTAGCCTATGAAGGAGGCACACAATGACTTATGATCTGATAATCATCGGCAGCGGACCCGCAGGTTATGTGGCCGCAATCCGGGCCGGACAGACCGGACTGAAGACCCTGATCATCGACAAAAAGTACGTGGGTGGTATGTGTCTGAACTGGGGTTGCATCCCCACAAAGACCTACCTGGAATCCGCCAAGATGATGAAGAAGGTGCGTTCTGCCCCAGAATTCGGCATTGCTGGCATCGATCCGGAGGCCCTGTCTTTTGACTGGCCGCAGGCTGTGAAAAGAACCGATGCAGTGGTGGCAAAGCTCACTCGCGGCATCGAATTCCTCTGGAAAAAGAACGGCGTGGAATTCATCAAGGCCGAAGCCAGGATCCTCTCCCCCACTCAGGTGCAGGCGGACAAGCGTGTCTTTGAGACCAAAAACATCCTCATCGCCACAGGCTCCCGTCCTGCTCCTCAAAACCTCTTTAAGGACAGCATCGATCTGGAAGATTTTTCCAGTCTGAAAGAGCTGCCCAAGGCACCCTTGCTTTATGGGCAGGGCGGAAACCTGGTCGAACTGGCACAGTTTTTCTCCTTGATCGGCAGCAAACCTGTGATCCTGGCCAATAGGTTACCCCTCATGCCGTATCTGGATGAAGCCCTGGAAACCTTTATCCAAAAGAAGCTTAAGAAGGATAAGATCCCCGTGCTGCCCGAAGCTGAAAGCGAGATCAAAGATGGGATGATCATCCACAAAGGCAAGGAGTATCCCTTTGATAAAGTGCTGAACGTGAGCTCTAGAAAAGCAGTGCTGCCCGCGATGGACATCGAACTGGAGCTGGAAAACGGTTTTATTAAGACCGACCGCAGCCATAAAAGCAGTGTCCAAGGCATCTATGCCGCCGGTGACGTGAGTGGCAGAGCTTTTCTGGCCCATGTCTCCTCAGCTCAGGCTATGGAAGTGATCGAAGCCATCCAGGGCATAGAGCCTCCCGCAGAAGAGCGCCAGTATCCCATCAACGTCTATACCGATCCCGAATTGGCCCAGATCGGCCTCACCGAAAGCCAGATCAAAGCTAAAGGCCTGGATTATAAAGTGAGTCAGTATCCGCTAACCGCGAATGGCAAAGCTTTGGCAGAGGGGAGCTCAGAAGGCTTTATCAGAGTGCTGTATGAAACGAAATACCACGAGGTGCTGGGGGTGCAGATAGCCAGCGAACACGCCACCGACCTCATCAGCGAAGCCGGAATCCTGATGGAGCTGGAAGGCACCACCTATGATCTGGCACGCACGATTCATGCCCATCCTACTATCTCTGAAATCTATATGGATGCGGGGCAGGTAGAATCGTAGCGCTGTCTTCAGACGGTGATGCCGCAGGCTTTAGCTGGCCACACTATTGGATTCGATGCGTCTCGCGTCGAGCAAGGCCGCAGGCCTTGACGAACGGTGAACTAGTTTTAAAACAAGGCAAGCCAAGCTTGAGCGCGTCCCGTGCTCTGCAGACGAGACGTCTGCTATCCAGCAGAGGACGCCTTCGAGCAAGGTAGAGTACCTTTCAACTTTGGAAATGCCCGTAGGTGCGATTGTCTGGGCAGTCAGCTTACGGGCGCTATTCCAGGCCCCTCAAGTATCCCCAAAATCTGCTCCGGCTTGATCATGCGCATGCAGTTAAAATGGTTCTCAGGACAGAGCTTGGAGCCATGCAGAGAGCAGGGCTGGCAAGCAAGATTGGCTACCAGGATCCGGGCATTCGGATTCTGCGGCGCAAAACCCAGGCTGGGATGAGTCGCCCCAAAGATGGCAATCTGCGGTCTCTGCAATCCTGCTGCCAGATGCATGGGTCCGCTATCCGCTGAAATCACCCAATCCGCACTTTGCATCAAGGCCAGAATCTGGCTAAAAGAGAACTTCCCTGCCATACTCATGGCAGAATTTCCTCTGGCGATATCTTCGCATAATGCAGCTTCTCCAGGCGAACCTAAGATGATATATTGCCAATCCCTTGGACTCATATCGATAAGCTGTTTATAATACAGGGAAGGGTATCTTTTGGTATTGTGCAGCGCTCCCGGAAACAGGAGAATACGTTTCGGAGCAGGATCAAAAGCAGGCAAAGCGGTATCTGCCACAGGATAGAGCCTGGGATCTTCGAGCTGCAGATCCGGAAAGAGCTTGTCCAGTGCGCTTTTGTACAGATCCACAGTAGAGCGGATGTCCAGCCCGCGCTTTCCTTTTACTATCTTTTTGCGGCGTCTGCGTTCTTTGTTATAGACCGAGCTCTTTTTGCCTTGTGCAGCCAAACGCAGCAGCCAGGTAGAGAGCTTGGCATGCAGATCCAGGACCAGATCGTACTGCTCTTTTTTCAGCTCCAGATGCGCCTTCAGGGTCTTTTGATAGGTGAGCGGATTCAGAGAACAGCCCAAAAGCGGCACGAGCTCCAGGTACTGCTCTTTCACCATATAATCAATCCTGGCCTCGGGATAATGCTCTCGCAGCCAGGCAGATACCGGCTGCGTAAGCACTATATCGCCCAAAGAGCTGAGGCGCAGGATCAGAATCTTCATTACAGGCTCTGGATGAACTCGCGAATCTTCTCGATCAACGGCTGCAGATCGCCGGTATGATTGCCTCCGGCCATGGCACTGTCTGCACGTCCCCCGCCTTTGCCACCCAAGAAAGCAGCAATGCCAGAGACGATCTTGCCAGCGTGATACCTGGCCAAAAGTTCATTACCCACCACAGTGAGCATGGAGAGCTTATCGCCTTTCCGGCAAAGGATAATGGCGATCTGATTGCTCAGCTTGGCCTTGAGATTGTCCGAAAATACTTTGAGATCGCTGCCTTCCGGCAATTCCTGGATGATCAGGCTGAAATCCGGAAACTTGATGGCAGCTTGAATCATGCCATCGATCTGCACTAAACTCTTTTGAGCCTGCAATTCCTGCACCTGATTCCCCAGCTCGTGAATATGCTGCGCCTGAGCTTCCAGCTTCTTCTCCACCAAGTGTTTCGGAGAAGCCAGCAGTTCGGCCACCCGGGCCCAGGAGTTTTGCAAATCCCGCACATAGTTCAGAGCGCCGTTTCCAGTCAAGGCTTCGATGCGCCGGATGCCAGCTGCCACCGAACCTTCGGAGATGATCTTGAAGAGTCCGATCTGCCCCGTAGCGCTCACATGCGTCCCGCCACAGAGTTCTCTTGAAAAGTCGTCGATCGAGATCACCCGCACTTCATCGGCATATTTCTCACCGAAGAGCGCAGTGGCTCCCTCTGCTTTGGCTGTGGCGATGTCCTTAATCGCAATCTTCACCGCCATATTGGCGAGAATCTCTTGATTGACCTTGCTCTCCACATTCTCCAATTCAGCGCTGCTGAGCCCCTTAAAATGGGTAAAGTCAAAACGCAGATAGTCCGGATGCACCAGCGAGCCTTTTTGCTGCACATGATCCCCCAGAATTTCTCTAAGGCTTTGATGTAAAAGGTGAGTAGCAGTGTGATTGCGGGCTATATCCCATCTGCGGGGATTATCGATCTCAGCGGTGATTTCAGCGCCTGAGACCACGCCACGGAAGATGGTACCATAGTGAATAATAGCATCATCTATCTTCCTGACATCATGCACCTTAAGTTCAAATTCATCATTGTAAATGCGGCCCGTATCTGCCACCTGCCCCCCACTTTCGGCATAAAAGGGAGTCTTTTGCAGTTGCACGGCTACCACCTGTTCGTCATTGATGCTGTAACGCTGAATATGGCTGCGAACTGTGCTGGTTTCATAACCCACGAACTGACTGGGGCTTAGCTCCCGCAGCTCAATCCAATCTTCCTGAGTGCTCTGGGCACCAAATTTTGAGGCTTTGCGGGCCCGTTCGCGCTGAGCCTGCATTTCTTGATCAAAGCCTTCATGATCAATCTTCAACCCCTGCTCTTCTGCCAAAATCATGGTCAGGTCCAAAGGAAAACCGTAAGTATCATAGAGCATAAAGGCATCCGTGCCGCTGATGAGCTCGCCGCCCACCGTAGCGCGGAGTTCGGCAAACTTGGCGAGTCCAAAGTCCAGGGTCTTATTAAAGCGCTCTTCTTCGGCCTTGATCACCATCTTGATGTAGGCCTCTTTGCCCTTCAATTCTTCAAAATGATGCCCCATGATTTCGGTCACGGTATCCACAAGGTTAAACAGGAAAGGTTCGGCAAAGCCCAAAAGCCTGCCATGACGGGCTGCTCTGCGCAAGATGCGGCGCAAGACATAGCCCCGGCCTTCATTGGAAGGGAAGCCGCCATCTGCCAACGCAAAGCACAGGCAGCGAATATGATCCGCAATCACCCGGTGGCTCATGCCGCTTTCGGGAGTATAGGCCTTTCCGGAAAATTCGGCGATTTTGGCGATGATGGGCATAAAAAGATCGGTCTCGTAATTTGTGTCTTTATTCTGCAAAACCTGCACGATGCGCTCCAGCCCCGCTCCCGTATCTACGTAGCGATTGGCCAGAGGGGTCAGCGATTGATCTGCTTCGCGTTTGTACTGGATAAACACCAGATTCCAGAGCTCGATGAAGCGGTCGCAATCTCCATTCACAGCGCAGACGTGGCCAGGCACATCCTGCATGTTGCACTGCGCCATGCCTCTATCGATATGAATCTCGGAGCAGGGACCGCAGGGGCCGGTATCTCCCATCTCCCAGAAATTGTCCTTATCGCCATGGAAACTGATGTGCTCAGGGATGATGTCGGTGGCTTCCTGCCAGATCTTGCAAGCTTCTGCATCGGAATCGTGCACAGTGGCATAGAGCAGGGATTTGTCCAGGCCCCAGACCTCAGTGAGCAATTCCCAGGCCCAGAGTATGGCTTCTTTTTTGTAATAATCGCCAAAACTCCAATTCCCCAGCATCTCAAAAAAGGTGTGATGATAGCCATCTTTGCCCACCACTTCGAGGTCGTTGTGTTTGCCCCCGGCGCGGATGCACTTCTGTGAATTCACCGCTCTGGGAACATCCGGAGCTTTTTGCCCCAGAAAGATGCTCTTGAACTGATTCATGCCGGCATTGGCGAAAAGCAGGGTGGGATCGTCGATCGGGACTACGGGCGAGGAATGTACAAAGCTATGCCCTCGCTCCTGGAAAAAGTCGATAAACTGCTGACGAATGTCTTTACTGCTCAGCACAGTCCACCTCAAATTCATCTTCATTTTCTATAATCCATTTCTCGGCGCTCCAGGCTGCGATAGCGCCATCAGATGTAGCTGTAACCACCTGTCTCAATGGAGTATAGCGAATGTCACCCGCGGCGTAAATGCCGGGAATATTGGTGTGCATATATTCATCGGTATACACGAAGCCGGCACTATCCAGATTGATGCGGGATTCCAGCAACTGATTGCTGGGCAAAATGCCGATGTAGATAAAGAATCCATCCACCGGTAACATGGTGATATCTGTAGTTTTACGGTTCACCAGTTCGAGTTTTTCGATGCGGGTTTCGCCATGGATTTTCTGCACCACGGTATCCCAGATAAATTCCATTTTGGGATTGCGGAAAGCGCGCTCCTGGATGATCTTCTGTGCCCGGAGTTCATCCCGGCGATGGATAATGATCACTTTTTTGGCAAAACGGGTGAGGAACATGGCTTCTTCGATGGCGGAATCTCCACCACCTACCACAGCCACGACCTTATCGCGATAAAAAGCTCCATCGCATGTGGCACAATAAGATACGCCGCGTCCGGTCAGGCGCTCTTCTCCCGGCACGTTCATGCGTCTGGGATGCGCACCGGTGCAGATGATTACGCTCTTGGCACGGTAGTACTGGCCACCGGCTTCGATCACCTTACAGAGACCTTCCATGCCCATAGCCGTGATCTCTTCTTCGATAAATACTGCGCCAAAACGCTCGGCCTGAGCCTGCATTTTTGCCGTAAGCTCGAATCCAGAGATCGGCTCCTCAAAACCGGGATAGTTTTCCACTTCTTCGGTCACGGTGATCTGTCCGCCCACCATGGCCTTCTCAAAGACCGCAGTGGTTAGACCTCCACGGGCACTGTATATTGCAGCAGCGAGTCCGGCTGGACCAGCTCCAACTATTATCACATCATATCTCATATTTACCTCGAAATTTTTAGTAGTATAAGACAAGATCTGGAACATGCACAGATTCGTCAAGGATAAAGAGATGGGGGTGAATTGAGAATTGAAAATGGAGAATGGAGAATTGGGGCGGGGGGTTCTGAGTTCTTGGTTCTGAGTGCGGGTGTTCTTAGTTCTTGGTTCTGAGTGCGGGGTTCTGAGTTCTTGGTTCTGAGTGCGGGTGTTCTTAGTTCTTGGTGCGAGAATGATTGCACCGGGAACTCCCCTCCCCTGATCCATTGACTTGCTTCTGAGCTGCCTTCGACTCGAGCTGACTCGAAATTCCGAGTCAGCTCGAGTCGAAGACATGTTAAAATCAAGTCCGGCAGAAGAGGAAGCAGGAATCATCCCGCATCAGTTGATGTATGAATCACACGGACTCGCAAGCACATAGAGCGAATATATCCGCTATTCTATCTCTTGATTATGCTCTTCCATCCACTTCTGGGCTCTCACTTCTATTTGCTCACGTTCTGGGGCGCTGAGATCTTCCGCCAGCATATCCAGATCCTCACGGGCTTCTTCATAGCCATTTAGGGCAGATATGAAGTACCAAAAATACGACTCCTTATTATCTTCCAAGACGCCATCTCCTACTTCATAGCACAGACCCAGAACGTATTGCGCCTCGGGATCTCCCTGCTCTGCAGCCAAAAGAAACCATTTGACCGCTTCCTGGTGATCCTGCTCCACGCCTTCACCTCTGTCGTAAGACATGCCCAGATTCAATTGCGCATCGACATCGCCCTGCTCTGCTGCCAGGCGATACCACTTCACCGCTTCTTTGATATCCTGCGTTACACCTTCACCAGTTTCGTAACATACGCCCAGATTATGTTGCGCTTCAGCATCACCCTGTTCTGCTGCCAAGCGATACCATTTCACTGCTTCAGTGATATCTTGCGTTACGCCTTCACCCATGTCGTAACACATACCCAAATTAAGTTGTGCCTGGGCGTCGCCATCTTTTGCAGCTTGCAGCAGTGCATCGCTATAAGTCATCGTGGTCATAATTATCTCCTATAATCTGAAGGCTGATCAAAATGGGATCTAATATGCGCATTGCACAGCTCCAGAGTGTTTTTTTCTAAGGATTAACAGGCAGGAATCTATGTCAAGTGGAAAAATCAAAATTGAGGCTATTCAAAGCTTTTCATGCACAGTGATTCATTGTATCCTGTGCGAAAGGCAGACGCCTGCGGGCATTCCGTAACGCTGGTTTAGCCGGCCGTAGCACTGGCTTCAGCCGGTGCATGTACCTGCTTTGCATACACTTACTTAGAGGCATCCTCTATTTATGTCAAAACGTTTTCTTTCTCGTTCCAGCAGAAGCAGATGCTACGGTCGGCAAAGACTGATGCTCTGGCTCACTAAATCATCGTTACGAAATTCGTGAGCTCTGTCGCGTGCACACCTCTGTCATCACCAACCATTTTCGTCCAGCCACGCTTCAGCTCTTGCCACACTTTTCCCACGTTGTCCGGCGCTGAGCTCTGCAGCGACAGCAGCCAGATTGTCCTCATGGGGATCATCATCTTCAGATTTATAAAAATCATACAAGTACCACCAAAAATAGGCTTCCTCTTTATCCTGGGGGACGCCTATACCTTGGTAGTAAAACATACCGATATCGTATCGTGCTTCCTGGTCCCCCGTTAGCGCTGCCAAAAGATACCATCTCGCCGCTTCCGCTTTATCCTGCACCACGCCTATGCCATGATCATAATACTGTCCCACAGCATGTTGCGCCAGGTGATAGCCCTGATCTGCCGCCAGACGATACCAGCCAAGGGCCTGGGCATCATCCTGCTCCACGCCTTCGCCTAAGGCATAAAGTGTAGCAATAAAGATTTGGGCATTGCCATAGCCCTGCTCTGCGGACAGCAGGAACCACCTGGCCGCTTCCTTGAGGTCTTGCGGCAGACCATCACCATATTGGTAGCACATGGCCAAATCGTATTGCGATTCGGCGTCTCCGTTTTTTGCTTTTTGCAAGATCATATCAATATCTGCGCTCTGGCCCCAAAGGAATCCCAGCAGCAGCAGGAAGATTATTATAAATTCAAATTTACGCATTTAACAGCTCCTTAGTGTTCTTATTAGAGGGAAGAATCTAAGCAGATTAGGGGTTTATGCAAGGGGAAAATCCAGGATGAACAAACTACAAACCTGACCTGCTGATCCGGAAGCCGATATATTGGTCCGTATTGGACGCGTTCTGGCCAGAACGATAATACACCTGGCTACCGTAGTCATAGAAAGCCCAAGCGCCTCCCCGTACTATACGGATCAACAAGCTCGGTGATGCTGGTCCTGTCGGATTTGTAACCGCATCGCTGCTGTAGGCGCCTTTCCAATCCCAACACCATTCCGTGAGATTCCCGCTCATGTCGTAAATACCCAGCCCATTGGGAAGCTTCAAACCAACTGGCTTTACGCCATCGGGAGTATTATTCATATTATACCATCCCACAAGATTGAGGACATCAGAACCACTGTAGGCATAATCTGGAATATTTGTGGCTCCCCGGGCTGCATATTCCCATTCCGCTTCGGTGGGCAGGCGGTAGCCATTGGCCGAAAAATCGGCGGTAGCTGCATTCCAAGCGGCAATATTGCCAGGATTGTAGATAGAGGGCACAGTTCCCCAGGCCAGAGGATGGGTGAGTCCATATATTCTATAGACCGGAGTAAGACCCTCAGCCATACTGCGCAGATTGCAGTATTTAATGGCCGAATACCAGCTCACATTGTAAACAGGATAGTTATCTCCGACTCCATAATTCGCAGCCGGATTGGAGCCCATGATGGCAGCATACTCAGCTTGGGTCACCTGATACTTGCCTATATAAAAAGAATTCAGCGAAACGCTATGTGGGGGGTAAGAATCTGGATAGAAAGATGCTGCATCAAAGCCCATGGTGAAGGTGCCACTGGGGACAAAGATCATTTCGTTCGGGCTGCCCTCAGTGAGGGCAGTGACCTGAAAGAATAAACGATCCTGGCTCAGCGCTGCTGTCCAGGAGGCATCCAGAAAAGTCCCGCTAAGATCTTCGCTAAAGGGGCCTTCGGGATATTGGGCAGAGTAAACCTTGTACGCAGTCGCACCTGCCACCTCAGTCCAGCTCAGGACGACCGAGGAATCTACAAGCTGAATGGAAAGTCCTTCTGGTTCACGCTCTACTCGCGTTTGCACAAGCTCTGTGAAGCCAATTTCTTCTGGCTCTGCAACTATCCGCATACCATTTGCAAACCTGTCTGTGGCAGACGGCATTTCATTTTTAAAATCAAGAACTGTATGGACGGTGGGGCCGACGGCGATCGCAGCCACACACATGATCAGCAGCCACAGGGCTGCAATTATCTTTTTCATGATATCTCCTTGTCAAACTGAATTGCTTCTTACAATCCAGCTTTGGGTCATCAGTGCCGGAGAAATACCCGGCAGGATTTTTTATTCTCTTGGGGAAGAGCCAGTCTCAGGCCTTCGTCATACGTCTGCGAGCTTATAGATCTGCTTTACAGGGTCCTATCTGATCTCATGTTTGCTCTTTAAAGAATATAATCTAAACAACTTAGAGACTTATGCCAAGCGAGATTCATGTAATAAAGACAGTTGATAGCATTTTGCGCTATGCGCTCAGTTCCCTGCGTTCTATGAGGGAAGCAGGATGTGGTATTCCCAGATCAAGGGCAGCCCGAATCCCGTGAGAACAATATCGTAGATAAAAACTCGGTGCCTTCGGTGTTCTCGGTGGTCCCCAAAATGCAGTCCCTGCACTCCGCACCCGAAAACCTCTTTGGGAATCCATCTAATCCGGACAATCCGCCCGATCCGCGTTCTATCAGCATCATCCGCATATTTTATCTGCCCAAAATCCCAGGCAAACAAAAGGGGCGACCAGATGGCCGCCCCGAGTGCGCAGAAGCATTTCTGCATTATGATTTGTCTATTTATTTAGCCATGATCATTTTCTTGGTAGAGCTGTAATTGCCGCTACTCATACGGTAGAAGTACACACCGGTACCCACCAGGCGGCCATTAGCATCGTGACCATCCCAGCTTACCTGATAGTAGCCAGCTTGATTGTGGCTGTTATTGAAGCTCTTTAGCAATTGGCCCTTCAGATTGTACACATCAATGCGCACATCGCCCGCTTCCTTCATGCTGTAACGCAGGTTGGTAGAGGGATTAAAGGGATTCGGGAAGGCGGAGAAGAGCTTGGTTTCCACAGGAATTTCAGGGATGGCAATCTCTTCACCCTGGGCAGAAATGGTGACCATCAACGGACCATGATATGTGCTTTCTCCGGTGAGGCTACGATCTTCCAGCCAGTAATAATAACGGGCATTGTGGTAAACTTCAGCATCGGTATATTGATAGCTGATCTGAGTTCCACTGGTAGTTCCTGCATCGATCAAGGCATTGTTGATCATCATCGCTGTGGAAAGCTCTTTCACTTCGCTGCGCAGGATATTGTATCCGGCATGATTGGTCTCGGATTCGGCGATCCAGGCGATGTTTACGTGCAGATCTGCTGTGAGTACTGCGGTGAAGGAAGAGAGGGTGACGGGAAGGGTGTCATTATCATCTTTGGGGAAGATAATCTTCAGAGTATAAGGTCCCTTCGCTGCAGGTACGACCAAGTATGCAGTAGTGGCAGACCAATCTCCAGGATTGTTCGCCATTACGACTTCTCCAGCACCCAGTTGATAAGCTATGACCTGAGGAATGAATCCCAAGTTATGAGTGACGGTAACCAGAGCTCCTGCCAGGTTGCCACCATCAATGCTCAACACCAACCTTTCACTGGTTAATGGATTTGTGGTAACTCCATAAGATGTAGAAACCTCAATAACCGAAGTATTGCCCAAGTTTGCGAAAGCAACGGTAGGAGCAATCTCTGCTCCGCCAACCATGATGGCTGGAACGGTGACAGAGGCTGTGGGTCCACTTGCAATTACCTGTGCGATCTGTGTATTGGGCAGCAGGATGCGGATATCATCAAGGTATAGGGTATTCATGTCTGCATCGCTGTAACCATGGAAGCCAAGGAAGTAGGTTCCATTGGCATCGGGAGTGAAGGTAGCGCTACTGGTAAGATAAGTGCTGTTGGCGATGGAACTGTGGTTAGCTATAACGGATGTCATTGCTGCAGGGTTTTGTGCATTGCCAAAGGCCACTTTCATGCTTTCGGGGAAAGTGCTACCAGAGCTATGATATTTATAACTAACGGTATAGGTGGCGCCAGCGGCAAGGTTAATGGGAGGACTGATCAGCCAATCATCCATATCCTCGTTAGTGTTCCATCTGATCTTGGCGGCATTACTGCCAGAATCGGCTGCAATGCCCCAAGTTTGGGCATCTAAATTTACGTTATAAACTGCCCAGGCCGTAATGAGATCAGGAACATCCCAAGTTTGGATATAGGGAAGATCCCGGATTGTGGCGTCGAAACCGGTGCCGGTAATAGTTACGGTGTGATTACCTTTGCTCTTGGCAATATCATCGATAATGGTGAGCGTGACGCTGAAATCACCTTCGGCTACTGGAGTGAAGGCAACACTTACCGTGATAGGTTCACCCACTGCTTTAGGATACTGGTTAGTATCGATGAGGCTGAATTGAGCAAGGTCCCCGGTAAGGACTACGCTCTGGATGTTCATCGTTCCGCCACCTTGATTGCTGATGGTGAAGGTCTGGGTATCAGTTGCACCAATGCTCACCATGCCAAAAGCCTGTACGACAGGATTGATAGCGAATATGGGTTCAGTTGGCAGCGGAGTTGCATTGAGATCAAGAGTGAACTTAAATGATTGGGGGCTTGGGTACGTAGAAATGATCAGGAAGTAGGATCCTGCTGCTAAGTCTACAGGATTCATGGTTACGTTCGTGCCGGAATTTGTTGCACTTCGCAGTACAGCGGCTGGTGTAACCAGATTAGGTTCCTCTGCGAGCACGAACATTCCAATCCAAGTCCCACCGTCGGTGGAGGCAAGGCTTCCATTCAGTGTACTGGCTGCATCTAGAGTAAACTGAAGCACCATGTCATCGCCACCAATGTAACCTGAACTAGGACTAATCCAAGCGCTTTCGTAATCGTCACCGTACAAGGCAGTGTCGCCAGTGAAGCCGACCAGAGGTAAAGCTACTGGATAAGGACTGTTGCAGTTAGTTCCAGGAGGTGCCACCCAACCTGTTCCGGTTAATGACACAAGGTGCTCCCCCTTGCTGATATCATCAACAATCTTAAGGTTAGCTGATTTTTCATCAATTGAAGTAGGAGCGAAAGCAACAGAAACAGTCATGGTTTCGTTGGGGCCTAAGCTTTTGGGATAAGTATTGAGGTCGGTAAGCTGGAACTGCCCTGGGTCTGTTCCTGTAATATCGATTGCGGGATCAATAGTAAGTATCCCGCCACCAGCGTTTTTAATCGTAAACACCTGGTCAGTGGATAATGTATTTACTGGAACTGTGCCATAAGCCTTATTTTCTGGTGTAACAGAAAAGAGCGGGTTATCCGAAAGAATTCTTACTTCGATGTTGTCAAAGAACAAGTCTAAGTCACTTCCAGTTGCACCCGAAGCGCCATAAAAACCAAACTTCACAGTCCCACTGTAGGGAGTGAGGTCAATTTGTACATGTTCTTCGGTAAGTGGGTTGGCTTGATTCCAGAATTTAATTACGTTGCTGCTTGACCAAGTTCCATCAGTGGATATTACTATAGCGGCATAATCATCAGCATCCATGGATCCTATGGTTGTTGCATTCCAGGCAGTAAGCTTTACATCACATTCAAGCACGGTGGATCCGGCTTTAGCACTCAGCTCAATTGGAGGAGTTACCAACCAATATTTGGTGGTGCCATAGATGTTCATAGCTGTTCCATAATTTGAACCGGTGTTGCCATACAACTTTCTGCTAAAGCCTGAGGATGTCGAGTTTAGGACTGAATTTGCCAATAGTTCCCCAGACCATCTTGTCCAGAAAGCGGGAGGGAATGTCGTAAGTGAGAAATCCTGGATAAAGGGAGGATACAGGGTAGGATTTGCGCTAGTGGTGAAATTCCATTCTGTGCCGGTAATCTCCTGGGTTCCATTGAGGGTATAAACTGTCCAGAATATCTGCTGGCTGTATGGCCAATTTCCTATATGAGTATATTGGCTTTCAGTTACTTGAGCCATGTTAACCAGATCAGTACTGCCAGTAGATGTGCCAACACTTACCTTATAACCTGTTGCACCGGCAACATCTGCCCAGTTTAGAACACGGTTCGAGGGATCTTGTGCTGCTGCACTATTTCCAGGTGAGGGCGAGATAGCCACACCAGTTGCAGTAGTAAATGTCCATACGGGTAGTGTATTATCATCAGAAGCTTTACCGAAACCATTATATGGATCTACCTTCCAATAGTATGTTTTGGCAAATTGGAGGTTTACAGATGGATCAAGGATTGTTTCGGCAGTATCAGCAATCTCATCCTGAGGATTAGCATCCATACCAAGATATACCTTGTATCCAGTTGGTGCTCCACCTCCAGATGCCCAACTGAAATTAGTGTTAATTGCCACCAAAGTAGCATTGTTTGCTGGAGATACTACAGTGGCAGGGTTGGGGGCTGAAGCGAGTAAGCTACGATCAAAAGTAACTTCATCAACATTCATGTTGTTACCATAAGCACTAACCGCTTTTAGGATAGCAAACAAATTGCCCTCTGCTCCGCCTACACCAAGTTCGAAAGTATATTGATACCATCCGCTTGTTGCAACGACAGGTGCCACACCACCGTTTCGGGGTATTGACCCTAATAAAGTAGCGCCAGTTAGGCTCTGGTTTATGTTACCATAGACTTCTACTCTGTCATTAGAACTACTACCTCCGATCTGACGATACATCCAAAAGCTTACTTTGTACACATGATTGCTACTTTCAGCATTAATCGGAGGGGAAATCAAGGATGCATTAGCAGGTGTGTTCAGGTTATAGCTGTTATAATATAGCATTCCTGCACCGGCATAAGGATTAACAGTTGGGCTACTTGAGCTTGTGGAGCGTTGCCAGCCTGAGGCACCACTTGTGATCACATGAGCCCATCCAGCTGGAGGATAAGCAGTGTCGTCAAATGTTTGATATGAGGGGAAACTTGTAATGGTGGGGTCAAGTGTTGTCCCTGAAGCTATAGGTGGCATTCCATCGGTCTTGAAATCTATCGACTCTGCTACATTAGTATAGGGATAGATTTTAAAATCATAGCTAGTATTTTGCATTAAACCTGTATAGATATAGGTATTAGTTCCATCTACATGGGCAACGTTGACAGCACCATTGTTATCAGACCAATCGGTGTCATCCATGACAGGTGTGCCATCTGTGGGGATAGCAAAAGAGCCAGTAGCTGTTTTGGCAACAATCAAATACCTGTATGGTAGCTGAGCTCCGATCGAGCCTGTCCACGAAAGTGTTATGGCATTAAACCCTGGAGAAGATATGGCAAAACCTACGGGATAGTTTGTAGGCTCAGGATTTGTCGCTGCTGCCTCAATATCTATCTGAATATTTGGACGAGAAGTGTTTGAGGAAAGAGGCGGCGGATTCGCTGTATCACTGTTACCAGCTAACATTCGGTTTGGTGAGGTTGAAGTAACACGCCAAGTAGAATGCGGAACAGTATATGGTGCATTTTGTGTCCTGACTGACACCAGTAAGTTGGAGCCTCCATAAATATAGTCGTCAATATCAACTTCATACCATCCGTTACCGCTGCCTAAGTCGATATTGGATATCGTTTTCACCAGCGTGCCGGGTGTGACCCAAGCTGTCCCTGATAGTGTTGTAGCACTGGTTTCATTCAACCATATTTCTGTAGTGCCGATAGCATCTGCATCAGCACCAGTATCGCTTCTGTACCAGCGCAGTTTGGTAATGATCCCGCTGGGCTGTCCAATCTCAGTAGCTAAATAAATACACTGTGATCTGGAATGCTTATAGAAATCATTAAAAGGGTGTCTACCCGTAGTGGTACCCGTACCGATGGTCACGGTGGAAAGCGCAAATCCCATGACAAGCATGGATAGCGCAAACATGATCAGTAATAATCTCTTCATCATTAATTTCCTAAATTTGAAGTGTGAAGTTGTAGATATGGCTGTTGCGTAGAATAAACAGCCAGTTTAAGCATTGAAAGAATTGGAAACAGAGGTTTCCCACTCTGCCAAAGAGCGGAAATACAATTTACGAAAGATGATAAACAAGAGTGGAATAAAGCCCTGTCCAGGAACGGACAAGAGCTATTTAAGTATTGATAGTTTGGAAGTTTGTGGGAAAAGGGCGACAGCAATAAAGGCAGCATTCCGGAAACACAGCTTGAACTTAGCCTCCGAGGCTTGATAGTTAATATCTTAGCTCTGCCATTACGGAACAAAAAATAATCCATCGCTTTCTCCCGCTCTGAATATACAAATCCATTTTGGCCTGCCGCTGTGTCTAAAAGACCCCTTGGGCAAACCAGCAATAAAAACAATATCTTGCACACCGGCAAACTCTTAGCCCAGCGCGACTATACTATATTTAAAGATGGCGCTAATATGCAGGGTGTGAATACAATGTCAAGCACAAAGTTATATATAATTTAGAATTTAGGATGTAGAATGTATAATTTTTAATGGAGAATTGGTCAATCTCCTTTTAGTTCAGTACAGATCCTCCGGGACATGGGCAAAAGCCTATGCGAAACCGGCCTTCTTTGCGTCTTTCTTCATCAAGAGCGAAGCTGGAAAGAGCAGGGGAAAGTTAAAGATAAAGAAGAGAGTCTCAAAGACGACATTGCTGCCTGGTGCAGGATCTCCCTTGAGCCTGCTGAGAAAGGCATCATAGGTATTGCCCAGCAGATTCCCCCACAGGATCATCCTGATAAAGAGCATGATCTCGGTGGCGGTTTTGGCACCGTAATAAGCTACAAACGCGGCAGTTTCCTCTGGATCCGGCTGGCGCCCTGTTTCTGCAAAATGCTGGGCATACTTCAGGGCAGGAAGTTCAAATTCGTCCGCCTGGGTATCGAACTGGAGCTTGAAAAGATCGTCGATCTCATCCTGGCTGATGCCTGCTGCAGAAGCTTCCTTGGCATGAAACCAAGAGCAATATACACAGCCATTTACAGCGGTCACTACGCTCATCACTTTTTCCAAAAACGCGCGGTCGAACGTTGGGTTCTTCCGGTAAGCGAGAAATTTGGGTATATTCTTCAGTATGAACCAGACGTCCCCGGCCAGGATGCTTGGTGTGAAGATGCGTCTACTAAAACCTTTTTGCATTGAGTCCTCCTTTATTTGATGCCTAACTAAAACCATAGGTCATCAATAGATTAATGGGATAAGCCCTATTTATCCAGGATAAACAGCTTAATGGGCTCGGCTTTTCCTCTCAGTTCATAATCTTGATGGAAGCTAAACTTTTGAGATATTTCCGGATCCAGCCTGGCATAGCTGGCTTCAGAGATCATCAGCCGGTTTGGCAGAGAAGATTTCTCGATCCTGGCTGCGGTATTCACAGCATCGCCGATCACGGTGAGATCCTTGCGATCTATAGTGCCTACGTCTCCTTGCAAAACCAGGCCACTATTGATCCCGATGCGGATGGCGATGGGGGCTTTGCCGTCTTCCAGACGTACCCTGTTCAGTTCCGGAATGCCCGTATCCAGGATGCGCATTGCGCTGCGCACGGCATCATTGGCATCGTGAAACACAGCCATGATGGCATCGCCGATGAATTTATCGATATCACCATAGCATTCGCGGGTGATCACATCGCAGATGCCAAAGAGGTCGTTCAAAAGGCGCACCACCTCTTCCGGCTCTTTATGCTCTGAAAATCCGGTGAAATTCACCACATCCAGATACAAAATGCTGAGATCCAATTCACGGGGAACGTTTGTCTGCACGTTATCCTGAATCCGGCTTTGGATATCGCTGTAGGTGGTGATGGAGACGTATTTGCGGATCAGGCTGTTGAACTTTTCCTGCATGATGCGGTGTTCTTCCTGGTGGGTGATATCTCTGAAAACCTCAATAGCGGCAATCACTTCACCTTCCTCATTCTGGATGATGGAGACATGGGTTTCCACAGGAAAACGCCTTCCGGATTTGCTCTTGGGATAGACCTTTGCGGCTGTGCTACATTTGCATTGTATAGATTTTATGATAGGGCAGGCCGAATGGCAGAGCAGGATGCCATTTTCATCGATGTGATTCAGGATGTCGTCCTTGCAGCTCTTCCCCATCACTTCCTGGGCAGAGTAGCCGGTCATTTCTTCGGCGGCCTTGTTCCAAAACAGGATAACCCGCTTCGGGTTTACCACGTAAACGCCATCATAAAGGCTGTTCAGAGTGCGAACCAGCTCCGAATCCGGATTCTTCAGATCACTTAAAAATTGCATCTTACCTCCCCTGGGGTTTGCAGACATAGTGCTGACTCTGTGCTTGCGATGATACATCAGCTGTATGTACCATTTTGCACAAGAGGATAAGTGTCAAGGAAAAGCTGAGTTCAGGCATCCCCCCAAAAAATTTATGGTCACACGGATGGGACGTATTAAACGGATCGACACGGATTATTTGAGGCAAATCTGATATAGCTAAACAACTGATTTGCCAATTCACCGTTTTCAGTTTATGCTCTTTGTTGTGATCTGTGTTAATCCGTTTAATCCGCTAAATCCGTGTGACTATTCAATAAAGTATTCCCCCGCGTATTGCCTCCAATAAAAATGGGGGGATGCCTGAAGGCTGAGTTTGCTCTCTTTGGCATCAAAGAGCCGGAGGAGTTTTCACCACCTTCACATACATCACTCCGCCACTGGCCGAACCAAAATAGCCCAGGGCATTGTGCACTCCGCCATAGAGATAGCCTTCTGGCATATACACATAGCGATAGTAATTCTCATCGACAATATATGCCGAGACACGGTAGCGCCCGTAAAAGATGAAGCCTTGACGGTAATCCTTCAGCAGGATGTAGTTATCTTCATATTCCGGGGGCACAGAAGAGGCAAATCTGCCCAGAGCTTTGATTTTGCGCAGGCCGGCTTCACTCTGATTGTAGATATCTTCCATCTCTGCAGTAAGATGAGTACGCCCCAAAATGGGTGTGGTAAATTCCAGATCCGTACTGAAGGACTCCAGACAATACAGCTCGATCTGGGTATTGAAGGTCTGAGCTTTGTCCAGGGTATTCAGCGCCAACGGATAACGCAGATCAGCCTGTTCAAAAGCCACTTCGCCCATAGCTTCTGGATCGAAGCCATAGCCTTCACCTGCCACAGCGTATCCGTAGAAATCCGGATTCAGAATCGCCAGAGCTGGCACCGTAGTTTCTGCGCTAATCAGCTTGTCGTAGCCCGGAACCTGCACCTGGATGCGATAGCGGTGTTCGGGCTGGATCGTGTTTTCGGCCAGGTCTATCCACTTCACTTTGAACTTAACTGAAAGCCAGCTTTCGCCACCGACAATGAAAATCCTTAACAAAATTCCCTCTATAAAATAGAGTGTCTCCCCCTAAATAAAATAAAAAAGGAGACACCCATGTCTAATAAGA
>JAJBAW010000032.1 GCA_020532545.1 Candidatus Cloacimonadota bacterium
AGTCAATGTGAATGTCAATCTGCAGCTTGCTCCCGCAATTCTGGAAGACAGCTTTGAAGAATATGCCGATTTCGCTACTGAATTCGGTCATTGGACTCTCATTGACCAGGATCATTCAGCTACCTTTGGCATCCAGGATTATACCTTCCCAGGTAGCCAGGACCCGATGGCTTTCATCATCTTCAATCCTTCTCAGACCGTACCTCCGCTCACAAGTCTGGAACCATATGAAGGTATGAAGATGGCAGCCAGCTTTGGCGCAGAAAATCCTCCCAATAAAGATATGATGATCACTCGCCGCATCAATCTGGGTACAAACAGCTCCGTGAAATTCTATGCCAGAAGCCATACCGCAAGTTATGGTCTGGAACGCTTCAAAGTAGGCGTATCCACCATGCCAGTGATCCTTCCCCAAGGCTTCCAGTATATCTCCGGCGCTGCAGATGTGCTAGCTCCTACTGTCTGGACAGAGTATATCTACGATCTCTCCGCCTATGATGGACAAGATGTATATATCGCTATTCGTTGCAACTCAGATAACGCGTTTATCTTCTATGTGGACAACTTCAGCGTACATACCGAAGGCGGATCCGATTCCCAGGATATCACCGCTCCAGTGCTGGTCACTGCATTGAAAGGCAACTATCCCAATCCTTTCAATCCTACCACCACCATTCGCTATAGCACCAAAGAAGCCGGTCCTGTAGCCCTCGAAATCTACAACGTCAAAGGCCAATTGGTCAAGAAACTGGTAAACGAAGATAAAGCTCCTGGCGAACACACTGTGATTTGGAACGGAACTGATCTGAACAACCGTCCTGTCTCTACTGGCGTGTACTTCTACAAGATGCATGCTGGCAAATACAGCTCTACCAGAAAAATGATCATGATGAAATAAGATCAAATAACGATAAATTGCTTTAAAGCCTTTCTAATATGAGGTGTTTTGAAGCAGAAATACTAACGAGCACAGGGCACAATCGCAAGATCGTGCCCTTGCTTATTTATTCTGGCAATCACCAGCAAGCGAAGCGGCACAGCGTCCCTGAGCAGGCTGGATTATCTATCTCGTACCCAGCCTGCAGACGGCACTGAAACCCCCTACAAGCATCGATGAATCCAGTAATAGCAGTTTGGGCAACTAAGTTTTTCCTTGACACAAAGTTCAGATCTCAAAGTTTAACGTAAACTAATAAAACTAAGCTTGAATCGAAAGGTCAGGCTTTCAGAGATTTTAGCAAGATAGTTAAGGAGACAAAATGACAACAAAACTAAACAAAATATTGCTAATGCTGGTGTTTTCAGCATTTGTAATCGCTAGTTGGGCAAGTGTAGCAGGTGCGAACACTTTCACCAAAGCTACAAACACTTATACAGAACTTGGACGGGATGGTGATAACTATCCTCCTTCAAACCTC
Organism: Candidatus Cloacimonadota bacterium; assembly: GCA_020532545.1. GTDB lineage: Bacteria > Cloacimonadota > Cloacimonadia > Cloacimonadales > Cloacimonadaceae > UBA5456. The sequence continues at coordinate 1,419 of JAJBAW010000032.1, forward strand.
CGCGCAAACGTGGTGGGCAATGATGTTCATCTGGCTTGGGACACCCCTGAACCTCCTCCTAGCGGAGAATGGATCACCTGGTGTTACGACGTTTTAGGTAATGGAATCGGCACTGGTGCCGCAGTCACCTTTGATGTAGCTCATCGTTTTGACGCTGCTGATCTGGCGACTTTCCATGGCTCCACTCTCACCCGCATAAGTTTTGTGCCCAATGAGCCGAATTGCGTATATACCCTCAAAGTATGGACCGGTGGAACTACCACTACCCCTGGCCCATTGGTGCATTCACAAATCGTTAGTACTCCCACTATTGGAGCCTGGAACGATGTGGAACTTACCACTCCCATTCCTGTGCCTGCCACCGGTAATCTCTGGTTTGGCTATGAAGTCAATACACAGACTGGTCATCCCGCTGGTTGCGATGATGGCCCCATGGTGCCTGGTAAAGGCAATATCATGAATTTCAATGGTTGGACCACGCTTTCTCAAGTGAGTGCTTCCCTTACCTATAACTGGTTGATTCAGGGCTATTTGGATCACAACCTTCCCCTCGTGCATATGCCAGAGCCTCTTTATGAAGCTCCTGCAGCTTTCCAAAATGGACAATTGACGATGGTCACCGATCCCAATGCCTCTGCAATGGCAACTAGAAACCCTAGCCGTGAACAGCTGGGTTACAAGGTTTACCGTGATAACAATCTGGTAGCTACCATAGAAGATCCTGCCATGTTGAGTTACATTGATGCAGATCTGGCTTATGGAACCTATTCTTATGGCCTCACCGCTTATTACAGTGACGGTGAATCCATTCCTATCGGCCCGCTTGAAGTGTTCCTGGAAGAGCTTCTGGCTCCCACAGATCTGGCTGCGATAGTTGATGGAAAAGAAGTAAGCCTGAGCTGGGCCAGCCCCATGCCACCTCAGACAGGTGACTGGATTTCCTGGTCGGACAATACTGTCATTGGAAATAGCATTGGAACCAATGCGGCTACCAATTTTGAAGTTGCACACCGCTACGAAGCCAGCGATCTCCTTGAACATGTGGGTGGAGCTTTGACTCAGGTGAAGTTTACCCCCATGTATGCAGATTGCGTTTACACTGTAAAGATTTATACTGGTGGCACTGCCACCGCACCGGGTACTCTGGTGCATACACAGATAGTGAATAATCCCACCATCGAAGACTGGACTACCGCTATTCTCACCAATCCCATCACGATTCAGGCTAATACCCAATACTGGATTGGCTACCTGGTCAACACCCAGGGTGGATTCCCCGCCGGTTGCGATAATGGCCCCATGGTGCCCGGAAAAGGCAATTTGATGAAAATGGGTAGCTGGAGTACTCTGGACCAGGCTAATGCCGAATTCACATACAACTGGTTGATCCAGGGCTTTGTGGTTCAAGGCCGTAGCCTGAAGGCCATCGAGCTTCCCGCTATCGTCGAAGCCCCTCTGCCTGTCACTACTGGTCAATTGGCCAGCAATCGCATTGCTTTATCCAGAGCTAACGACCGTGCCGTGCTCTTGGGCTACAAGGTATATCGTAATGGCACTGCCATCGCTGAAATCAGCGATCCTGCCGTAGTCACCTTCGTGAACACCAATGTACCAAATGGTGATTATGTCTATGGCGTGAGCGCTCGTTACAATACTGGTGAATCTGCCCCTGTCACAATCGATGTAAATGTCGATCTGCAAATGGCTCCCGTAGTACTGGAAGACAGCTTCGAAGCATATCCTGATTTTGCCACCGAATTTGGCCATTGGACTCTCATTGACCAGGATAATTCAAATACCTTCACTTTTGAAGGTATAGACTTCCCCGGCAGCGGTGCACACATGGCGTACGTCATTTTCAATCCTTCTCAGACAGTGCCTCCGATCACGGATTTGGCTGCTTATGAAGGCAACAAAATGGCTGCCAGCTTTGGCGCAACTATCGCTCCCAACAAGGATTGGCTCATTACCCGCCGCATCAATCTGGGTACAAACAGTTCTCTGCAATTCTATGCCAGAAGCCATACCGCAAATTATGGCCTGGAACGTTTCAGAGTGGGCGTATCTACCATGCCCGTAATCCTTACTCAGGGCTTCCAATTCATCACCGGTGCTGAAGATGTACTTGCTCCGGCGGCTTGGACCGAATACAACTACGATCTCTCTGCCTTTAATGGACAAGACGTATATATCGCTATTCGTTGCACATCGAATGATGCTTTTGTCTTCTATGTGGACAACTTCAGCGTACATACCGAAGGCGGAACTGATGCTCAGGATGCCACCGCTCCAGTGCTGACCACTGCTTTGAAGGGCAACTATCCGAATCCTTTCAATCCGGAAACTACCATCCGCTTCAGCACAAAAGAAGCTGGCCCTGTAGCCCTCGAAATCTACAACGTCAAAGGCCAATTGATCAAGCAACTGGTCAATGAAGATAAAGCTGCCGGCAATCACACTGTGGTGTGGAACGGCACCGATCTGAACAACCAGCCTGTATCTACCGGCGTGTACTTCTACAAAATGAACGCAGGCAGCTACAGCTCCACCCAAAAAATGATCATGATGAAATAGTTTCATCTGACTATAGTATGCCTTAAAGCCTTTCTGTAAAATGGCTTCCCAAGGCATCAGCAAAATGAGAGTACGGGCAGGGTCAACAGATCCTGCCCGTACCCATTTTGTATCCGGATAAGATGCGAATACCAAAGGAGATGCGAGCTGTACTTTGACCCTTTGAAAGAACTAATTCTCTGCGAAACGACAATAATCGCTTATTGAGATCCGCTCAAATAGCTGTGAAATTATGACTTGGAATTTACAACAACCTTTGGGACGTGACTAATGAAGACTGTTCAACAAGTTTCGATTATTCTCCAATAACTTAGCTGATTCAATAGTCTAAAAAGTGGGCGAGACACCCCTCCTGCAATCCATTCCTCAGAATTGACATGGCGCCTTGGGATAGTTTATCATGCAAAATAGTGAATGTTCCTGTGTCGTTTACATGAAAGCTGTGAGTCTTGGAGTTCAAAGTGCCTAAGATAACTATCAATTTACCATAAGCTTAGCGGCACTTTGGACTTCAAGCGGCAATGGGAAACGTTGCCGAAGGCTGCCCAAGTCCATTCCGGCCTGATATTAACGCTAACACATAAATAATCGAAGCCGGATTGAACTCCAACGCCTTTCATGGTCCGTAGCGAAAATGTGTTTTCAGTCAAGTTAGATAGCAAATCCTATATTGATCCTTTCTCCCTCTTTTTAAGGCATCGATCATATCTTTATCTACCCTTAATCAAGCGTTAATTCTTAACGCTTGATTAAGGGTAGATAGATATGTGATCAAGTTTCTCAAATGAGAAAGGAGAACCCAAGAATGCTGGTTTATCCGCAGGATGGAAAAGGCTCTCTTTCAAACTAAGCAGCTAAGCCCCTCTATCCCAAGTTGATGTCTAAAATAGCGTCCCGTTCTCGCTTCGCAGGTATTATGCCTGGATAATACGGACTAAAATAGGCTTGAGCACTTATTCACCTTAAAGTGTAAAGAAAGTGGCGTGACTTGGGGAGAGGAATTGAACAGTCTCGACTAATGATAGAGCACTACCAGTGATTTTAATTGACAGCTATTACGTTTTAAATAAGCTTGGCTATAAAACTATTTATCAGTTAGGAGAGACTCATGACAGAGCCTAATGATCACTCATTCAGTCAGCTTCATTATGATCAGCTAATTGATTTCTGCGATTCGGAGAGTGCTCAAAACTTCTGTAAGCTGAACCTGGCTTCCGACATCGCCAATGCAGCTTTACTAATGCTGCTCAAAAATAGCCAAATTGAAGACAATGATGCTTTTATCCAAGTGCAGGCGAAAGTCTATTACCCCAAAGCTGTGGAAGAGGTCTTTGCCTATTATCAGAAGAAGATCTTTGGGTTCTGCTACGCCAAAACTCAGGACCCGGAGCTCTCGCATGATATCGCGCAGGAAACCATCCTGCAATTGCTGAGCTCACAAACCGAAATCAGAAACGTTCCAGCTTGGCTGCGGCAAGTATCCCACAATCTCTTGTGTAAACATTATCAAACGAAAACAGATGATAAAGCGGTATATGAAGAGCTCTGCAAGGAAGGCGAGATTGTCCAAAATTCGCTGGACCACATAGATGCCGCTTTGATCGATGGCCTTGATCCCAAGGCTCAAAGCCTGATCCTGCAAAGCCCTGAATACAAAGAATATGAAGCCATGCGCGCCTTCAAAGACATGGCTGGATACGCCGAATCCTTGCAGGTGAGCCCCAAAGTAGCCCAAAAGAGGAAGGATAGGATCGTCCGGAACCTCAAGTCGAAGGTTCTCTTGGCTATGGGCTGGGAAGACAGCCCGGATATCCTTACTTACCACCAATATGACGCAATCCTGAGATTCATCCGTAAGATGCTAAAAATGGGCACACAAAGGCCCGAAGATAGATCTAAGGCCAAGTCCTCCAAACGCGATCCCCAGCTCCGTGAACTCATGCAGGGAATCGCTTCCATCGACGATTGGGGCATTACCGCGCTCGGAAATAATAGATTCAGCATTTATCTGTTCCACCTGAACCAGGAAAATAAACCGGTGGTGGTCAGCTTTGTCATCCACCTCAATGAAAGAAACTGTCTGAGCATCGAAGAGAGCAAAAAGAACAAAGTTTTTGGCTCCTTCGTAATGCCCGCTAATATGCAGATACCCAAAGAGATGGGTAAGTCTCTGTGGAGTTTTGAAGAAATTATTTTTCGCTTAAAGCAATAAATATACGATTTCGTCATCTCAAATTCCCGGTTTCGGACACTATAACTATAGAACTAAACAATAAGGAGTGTCGAAATGAGAAAGATGACGTTATTAGTAATGTTGGTAGTCCTGTGCTCCAGCTTGCTGTTTGGAGCGCTGGACTACTCAGTGATTGACCCAGGCTGTTTGCCAACGTACACGGGATCATTATGCGATCCGGAGATTAGGATCGTGTATACTGATGCCAGTGGCCTTTATATTCTGATAGAGTATCAAGGTGTTTTGCACATAGTGTACATCTGAGGTCTAACAGAAATGCTACAGCTTAATAAACTAAATCATATCACTTTCGTAAACTTAATGCATCCTGAGTATGATTCTTGGGACGCACCATCAAACACCAAAATCAAGCACCAAAAAAAGAGAGAAAAATGTCTCACAAAATTTTGCAAAACAAGGGAATGCGCACATCTCTGCCAATTGCTAAGGCAGAATGTAGTTTTAAACAAACATTGGGCTGGAAAGTACCCGTTTTGAAATACATGCCTAAGTTCCCAGTGTTCATTGTTATCTTGTTCTTTAGTTTTATCGGCATATTGAACGCAATGCCAAGTACTGCTGAGTATCTTTCAAATATCCCCCATTTTACTGAAACTAGAAACGATTTCCACTTTGGTAACTTTCTTGTAAGTGCAAATGACAAGGTAGTCATTCCTATATCGGAAGACGGTGCAGAAATCAATGATGTTCTATATCTTACTAATGTTAGATTCATCTTTGATGATATCTATGCCGGAGAGATAAAAAAACTGCATTTCGGTGATGGAGCTTCTGGTACAGCAAATATACACACAAATTTTCTTGACCATAATTATAATATTACAGGTTCTATCCAAACATTTCAATTGACATTAAAGAGGTATAATATAGGGCAACAACTATTGGGAACTATTAATTTCAATATTACTATCAGTCCAGTCGCAATTAATACTACTACTTCTAGCATCAGCCCAAACGTTAAACTAAACTACGCATTCTCACCCTCAACCAGCATAAAGAGAAAGCCACTACTGTTCATTGAGGGATATGCAATCACTGGTTCAACTGCTGCAGCCTCAATTATTGGGATGAATCCGGGTTTCTTTCAAAACCTACTGGATAATGGTTATGATCTATTTATCCTCAACTTTGGTGAAGATAACCAGAATAGCCTGATAAGCAACTCACAGCATGTGCTGGCTGCTATAAACGCTGTGGATGATATATATGCGCCAGAGTTTATAAACTCAATAATTGAGCCTGTTAAAATTATAGGCTACTCAATGGGTGGAGTCTTGGCAAGGCTTGCTATGAACTATGCAGAAGATGGGAATTTCCCGCATTTAAGCAATACCTTGATTACTCTGGATTCGCCTCATAGGGGGATGTTGCTCAATGAAAACGTTCAGAACATGGTACAAAGTGCTATCGTCCAACAGAACCTTCCTGCTTCATTAATGGATATGGTCAATGAAGCATTTGGTTCTCCGGCAGCAAAGCAGATGATACGCAATAGCGCGTCAGGGACTAATCCTTCGGTACAATCCGGAAGTGATGAATATAGAGATATCTTCGGTAGCTTGAACAGCTCGGATAGTGGAGGTCAGAATCTACTCAATGAAACGGGGCAACCTCATAAGCAGAATAATGTTAAGAGGTACGCAGTAGCCTCTGGAGCCAACACACTCTCCGGAAATGTAAACAACAGCAATTACTTTTCAAATATCTCGCTTCGGTTTACATTAGGCAGAGTGAGGAAAACAGTTAATCTTGCCAATATCCCTTCTGTTTGGTATGATAAAACTCCCGGATCGAAAGTTCCTATTCTTAATCACTACTCATTTACTGTGTGGGAAAATAATTGGGATGATTTTCTCGTTACATTATTTGGCACCCCCAAAGTAAAACTCAGAATTTCACAAAGCTACATTCCAGTAATGGTGCCAACCATATCCAGTCTTTGCATTGAAAACATCCCCTTTACTACAGGTAGCTTTGATAACCCCTTACCCACAAACATTGTTACACCTTTCGATGATTACTTTATCTCCCCGAGCTCCGAATACCATACCACTATCTCTACCGGAGCCGCTAACTGGATGATGAACAAGTTGCAGGCCATAGAAAGCAACCCAAATCTTAGATGCATCGGTCATGCTACCGGAACTGTGTACTCAGCGGGGATTGTCTTCCCAGGAACAACAGTATCGGTAAAAAATATTCAAACGAACGAGACATATTCTACTACAAGTAATGAACTGGGTGAATACTCGTTCCCCTTATACTATCTAAGCCCCTGTGAATACCAGATTACAATAGCAGGGGATGGTTATTATGCTTCGAAACAAACCCTGTCCATCCAGCCAAATCACCTCGGAAACGCGGAGCTGCCCAATACCACCCTTAGTAGGTTTAACTTGAGTAATATAATCGTGAGCCCCAACAATCCAGCGTTTTTCTCATCAATATCAGAGGCTATGCAACAGGTATATAATTTCTGTACTACAGAGGCCTATAACTCAGAGCCAGTAAAAATTAGAGTGATTTCCGGGACATACGACGAAAATATAAACTTCTATTGGCTGACGGAAGCTGGAGTCGAAAACTTTACTCTGGAAGGAATTGGTAATGTTACACTATGTGGCAATAGTATCGGAATGGAATTATATGTATCAGATGACTCACAGATCAATAATGCTGTCTATACGATTAGAAACTTTACGATAACTGGCTTTGAAAGAGGGCTGGTTTACAAAGACAATTGTGATGCAATATCTGAATTGCCTTACAATCAGCACATAACGCTAAATGTAATTAATTGCCGTTTTAATGGTTGTGGAGGAAACGCACAAAATGCTCCTGAGATCAGTGCGGCGGCTGTTCATTTTGAAGGGACAGGAGTGATTGAGGATTGTACGTTTATCAACAACTCTATGATTGTTTCAAGCAGCCCGTCGCCTTCTAGCGACATTGCCGGTGGCGTATATGTTCGCAACGACAGTCAAGGGAAGGTAGAGATTAAAAACTGCTTATTCGAGAACAATATGGCTGGAGAAGCAGGAGCTTTGGCCGTTACAGGTATCGGTGAAGTTATTGTTAACAATAATACATTCAGGGATAATGGATTAACATACATTTCTGAGCCATTTGGGATGAGGGGAAATGACTTGTCTGTGTATGGCGTCTCGAATACCAAAATTCAGCATAACGTATTTGATGGTGAACAAGGCACTTCCGTGGGTTTAATATCATACGGAACCCAGCCAAGCCATCCTTGTGATGCTATTATATTTGAAAACAATACAATTTCTTACACAGTTGGATCCGGAAGTAGTCCAATTCATATCCTTAGATTCGGGATTTTGAGTGACCCTACAGTCCAGGATATCCAATTCCGCAACAATGTATTCACGAGCAGTGTACCAAATATCTGTAGAGTGAGTAAGAGCACTGGCTACCACGCGGCGATTTTTGAACACAACATCTTGCATAATGTAACTACCGCAGAAGCAAGCTTCGTGCTCAATACAACAGATCCTGATGGACCATTGTATAACCATTTATGCAATCCCATGCTGGATACTAACTTCGTCCCTATCTGGAATGACACCATCATGTCCCCCTGCATTGATACCGGCTATGGTGATGACGATCCCGATGGAACACCCCGTGATATAGGCGCTAAAACAGCGCAGGAGCATGCCTATTGGGAATACAGCTTCGAAAATCAAGCAGATTATGAAAGATGGTATTGGGTGAGCTATCCGGTGCTGAATACAATCACAGATAACGCCCTTCAGGCAAGTGAGTTCTTTGAGGAATTACTGCAAGTGCATCAAATCTTAGAAAACGGTATTTATGTCGACACCCCCACCTACCTGGATGAGATAGATTGGATGGAGGAGGGTGAACTCCAGAGTATAGAATGGTATAATGATGAATGGACGTCAAACCAGTTTACCCATTATGTCTCCAGTCCTCAAGGCTATAAGATCAAGCTCTTGCAAAATGTCCCGGATACAGTTACCCTGATAGAAAGCGGATTTAAGACTCCGGAAAATCTACAATTCTCCATCCATGGAGGAGTAGAAAACTGGCTGGGCTACTTCAAGGAGGATCCAGCCAAGCCCAATGAAGTCTTTGCCGATATCTGGGATGATATCATTATGGTTAGAGGTAAATCTTGGAGCCTGGTGCGAGATTCGAACGGACTGTCCGGGAAAATGGGAACCCTGCATTATGGTGATATGGTGAGTATTCTCACGACTAACAGCCATACCTTCCAGTGGGGCAGCAGCAACCCAACTCCCCCAGCACTCAAGTCTATGCCCCAGCACTTTGCTTTCGATGAAAAGCCGGATTATATCCCCATATACGTCAGTTTACCGGATAGCCTGATGCCGGATCTGCAGGAAATCGGCTTGTACCTGGATGGGGTCTGCAAGGGGGCCGTAGTCGTCGAAAGTGATTATGAGCAAATCTCCGCTTATGTGAATAGCGAGGATGAGCTTACAAATTCAGACCTGGAACTCATCTTCCATTATGATGAGAGTAAAAGGCCGGATCAAGAGCTTAGAACCACCAGCTATAGCCCGGGCAAGATGCAGACGAAGTATGGGATAGCAGGGGCAAGGTATCCGTTTTACGAGGTCTCTATTAGCCAGAAAGACCTGGATAATGTCAAGCCGCCTGTATTTGCCCTGAAGCAAAACTATCCCAATCCTTTCAACCCCAGCACTACGATCAGCTACTGGTTGCCAGAGACGGCCAGGGTCAGCCTGGACATTTACAACCTTAAAGGACAATTGGTGAAGACGCTCATTGATAGCGAAATGGAAGCCGGACCACACAGTGTAGTCTGGAATGGAAAAGATGGCAATAATCAGGCTGTGGCCAGCGGAGTATATTTCTACCGCCTTAGCAGCCCGAATAATACCCAAACCAAGAGAATGCTCTTGATGAAATAAACCATTGCGGATGGGGAGGGTTTAGCTGCCCTCCCCACCGATATTTGGTGAGGAACTATAATTATGCACAGAAAGATATATCTGATGATCCTGGCAGTGATCCTGCCCTGCCTTGTATTTGCTGCGACACTCACCGTGAAGCAAGACGGTAGCGGAGATTACACGAGCATCCAGAGTGCCCTTGATGCCGCCAATCCCGGAGACACCGTATTGGTGCATCCCGGCAGGTACTATGAAAATCTGACCATTCAGACCAATGACATCAATCTGATGGGCCTGGAGGGAACTACCGGAGATCCGGCTTATATTGATTCTACGGTTATTGATGGAACTAATTCCATTGGAGGCATCATAGTTGGTCAATTCAAGATTGATATTAACATTCGAGGATTCTCAATCACAAATGGTATTGGTGCAGGTATAGCTTTGGGTGCATCTTCTGAATCAATAGTAAGCAATTGCAAAATTTTTCGCCGTACTTCTACGTATGGAGGTGGGGTAAATATCGGAGGGGGCACAGTTCATCTCTCAGGTGTTGATATTTATGATAACTACGCTATTCATCTTGGAGGTGGATTGTATGCCTCAGGACCGTCCGGATATACAAACAATATCACCTTCGACCCCGTAAATCGCTGTTCTATCTACAATAATCGTTCTGGGTCGGGCCAGGACATCTATATTCAACACGCTACCGAGGACTTATATATGCCTTTGGACACCTTTTCCGTGGCAGTACCAAAAACCTATCACGCCGTTTATTTAAGTAATAATACTTTAGCCAGCCTCTATCAGATCAATTTTGATATCTTGAATGTGCATCATCAGGAAATTGATAGTGATCTCTATGTCTCAACGACCGGAGATGATACCAACGACGGCTTAAGCCCGGCTACGGCTCTGAAAACCATCCACGAGGGCATCTATAGAATTGCCTCCGACAGTCTTGATCAGAAGACGGTGCATATCCTGCCCGGTGAATATTCCCGCAGCGATAATGACCAGATCTTCCCTATCGCCCTGAAAAGCTGGGTGAAGGTGCAGGGCAGTGGCATTGACACCACCACCGTCATCGGTGAACCACATCCGATAATACCCCTTGGTTATGGATCCTCCGACAATGTGTTTTATACTCATTCGGAACCTGTTGTCAGTTTATCCGATTTGTCAATCACAACTCGGAACACCGACAATGGCAGTGCAATAACAGGTACATTGCGAGGTAGCTTAAATCTATCTAATGTGCGTATCCATGATGTCAATCCTGACTACATTTCGGCTATATGGGTATGGTCAAGCAATGATACCGACAGCGTATGGAATAATGTAATTGTAGAGAACATAGTTACGCCGAATATGGGCTTGGTAGATATTAATGGTAAAATGTCCGGGACAATATCCAATAGTATTTTCAGGAATGCGATTTCCACATTTTCATCAGCTTCAGTTTGGGCTTACCCCCTTCTATCATTCAGAGGAGACCGGAATCTCAGCTTCGAAAATTGCGAATTCAGCAACTTGACCATGTCCGATGATAATTCCCATGCAATTCAGGTTGGCGCTGCCCAATTCCCTCAACAGCGTAATGATTTCTCATTCAATAATTGTCTGTTTAGCAATATATCATCGCCAGGTGGCGTCATGCATGTTGTTTCGAGAAACTATCCGAATATGAATTTCACCAATTGCACCTTTGCCGATAATGAGAGTGATTTCTATACCCTGATGGTAAATGGCAACGTGAACATCGTCAATTCCATCTTTGATAACGATACTCCGTATCAGATCAAGGTAAACCCTATGGATGGCAATCCCAATGAACGCACCAACATAAGCATCGATCATTCCCTGATCAAAGACGGCATAGCTGGTATCCTGCCCTTTCCGGTGCCGGGCAATACCATCGACTTTTTGCCCAGTAGCATCAGCGGCGATCCTCTCTTTGTCAGGGGTTTTGACATTCATGATCCGCTTTATTACAGCCTCTCAGAGGGTTCGCCCTGCATTGATGCAGGAACTCGCGATACTACAGGACTGAACCTGCCTCCCTATGATCTGGCGGGTAATTGGCGGGTGTGGAACGATCGCATAGACATGGGCTGCTTTGAATTTGACTCCAGACCCTGGGTGAGCAACGATGATCCGGTGCTACCTGAACCTGTGCAGCTAACTCTGCTTCAGAACTACCCCAACCCCTTCAATCCTACTACGACTATATCCTATTCTTTGCCGGAAGCAGCCAGGATCCAGCTTGATGTCTATAATCTCAAAGGTCAATTGGTAAAGACTCTGGTTAATGTAGATCAGGCAGCCGGTAAGCACCATGCAATCTGGGATGGGAAGGATTCAAATAATCATAAGGTGGCCAGCGGAGTATATTTCTACCGCCTAAAGGCCGGTGACAGCGTGCTGCAGCGCAAGATGATCTTAATGAAATAGTGTCAAATGAATAGAGGATGCTTTAAAGTCCCACTACAATTGGTGCTTTAAGCCCAACGCCCCTACTCATCCGGTTTGCATGCGTATTCATTGTAGGGGTTTTGGGCTGAAAACCCCTTCACACTGGCTTTGTGCCTGATGTGGTTCATACATTCACCAATGCATCATTTCCGGGTGCATTCCATGAAGAAATATATATATTCCATATATCGAGCTCACACTATCATCGGTTTTATCGGCACATTTATGAATGCAGAAAAATCTATAGTCGGGCATAAAGCAGATTTTACTTGCCATGATTTGCTGGATTTGAGAACTTGGTACCAAAGACTTGTAATAGGAGGTAAACCATGCAAGGATTAAAACGTATCGGATTCTACCTATTGATAAATTTCCTGGTAGTGATGATGCTATCCGTGATACTCGCCTTTATCCCGATGCCCAGGAACCAGGCCTATTCGCTGTTGGTCTTCTGTGCGATCTTCGGTTTTGCGGGTTCCTTTATCTCGCTGGCTCTCAGTAAATTTATGGCCAAAAAGGCCTATAAAATACAGCTTATTAATGCCAATACTCCTGATGCCAGGGCTCGCTTTTTGTACGACACTATAGCTCAGATGGCAAAACATGAGGGGATCGCGACTCCGGAAGTGGGGATCTATCCCGCTCAGGATGTAAATGCCTTCGCCACGGGCGCCTCAAAGAACAAATCTCTGATGGCGTTTTCCAGCGGACTGCTGGACAGATTGTCTGACGATGAAATAGCGGCAGTAGCCGGACACGAAATGACGCATATCACTCAAGGCGACATGGTTTCCATGACTTTGGTGATGGGCCTCGTAAATACCTTTGTGATGTTTGCGGCGCGGATCGTGGCTTCGGGGCTCGATATTGCCCTCAGGAACGATAAAGGCCGTGGTGGCCTGGGCTATATGGGCTATTATCTGGTGGTGATGCTGTTGCAAAACGTGTTGATGCTACTGGCTATGATTCCGGTGTCCTATTACTCCCGTTATCGTGAATACAGAGCAGACAAAGGTGCCGCCAAATTAACTGGTGCGGGTAGCATGATAGCGGCGCTGCAAAAGATAGAACAGTATTACCAGCCACCCGCCAAGCAGGACAGCTTTGCCCTGGCCAAAATTAACAGCAAAAGCAAGACCTCGATCTTTGCCACTCATCCCAGTGTCTCAGATAGGATTGAGCGACTAAGGAAGATATAATGATAGAAAGACTTATAATCGAAAAGATCGCCATGGGCGGATCCGGACTGGGCTTTCATGAAGGCCGGGCCATCTTTGTGCCCGCCACCGCAATAGGCGATGTGGTAACAGTGGAAATCACCCAGGGGAAAAAAGACCATGCCTTTGCCCGGGTCACAGAATATCATAGCCGGGGAGAGGGCGTAATAGAGTCTGGATGTGAAGCTTTTACGGCCCCGGAACCTTGCGGGGGCTGTGATTGGCTGATGCTGGATTATCCCACTCAGCTAAAGTACAAAGAGCAATTGATGCGGGAGCTTTTTCATGATTATGATAGTTTGATCTCCGGCTGCACACCTTCCGTGAAACAATTTCATTACCGCAACAAAGTCTATATGCCTGTGGGCGAAGGTCTGAATTATGGCATATTTGCGCGCTATTCGCACCAAATCGTTCCTCACCAGGCTTGTCGCAATCACCCGGCTGTCTTTGATGACATAGCGAATCTTTTGCTGGAGCTCTGTAAAAAGGCCAAAGTGGAGCCTTACGATGAAGAACACAATAGCGGCTGCTTGCGCCACATTGGATTGCGCTCAAATCATGATACCAGTGAGATTTTGCTCATCCTGGTCTGCCGCTCTGCGCGTCTGCCTTTTTCCAAAACGATAGTCCAGGGCATTACCGAAGCCTTCCCACAGGTCGTGGGCATCGTGCAAAACATCAATCGCAACAAGACCAACGTGATTCTGGGAGACGAAGAAAAGCTGCTGTTTGGACGCAACTATCTGCAGGATAGACTTTCTGATCTTGGGTTTCGGATTCACTATCGCAGTTTCTGGCAGGTAAATCATGGCACCATGGAAAATATCCTCACTGTGCTGCGTGCCCAGATGAAAAAGCAGTACAAGGTGATCGATGCCTATTGTGGCATTGGCGCCATCGGCCTCAGCCTGGCCAGTGAGATTTCTGAACTGGTGGGCATAGAGGAAGTGCCTGTGGCGGTGAAAGATGCCACTGAAAACGCAGGTAACAACGGGTTTGAGAATGCACGTTTCATCTGCGGAAAATTTGAAGATACACTGAATAAGCTGAGCCAGGATTTTCAGGCCGATGCTATTATCTTGGATCCACCCCGCGCTGGAGTGCAGGAAAGCGCTCTACTCGCTATCCGCGAAGCCGGGATCTCTAAGATATTGTATCTGAGCTGTTCGCCGATGAGTCTGGCACGGGATCTGAAGATTCTGCTGAAAGACGAACGCTATGAATTGAAAGCCTTGAGCATCTTTGATATGTTCCCCAATACCTGGCACATTGAAAGCCTGGCTGTGCTTGAATATAAGTCATGAAAAAGATCTTCATCCTTGTTGCTCTGATCTGCCTGGCTCTGTGTACGAGCTGCAAGCAGGATGATTCTGATAACCAGGCCCAAGCTGAAATCCGCGATATTTTCTATGATCTTACGCTGGATTATAATCTGGGCAATATCTATGGCATGATGGATCATGTGGATAACGACTATTTGCACAAGGGGAAGATCACCTGGCATTTGAATGAAGAGATTCTGAACCGGAAGGCCCGTTTCCCGCTTTTGGAGATCGAAGTGCTTTATATAGAGATAAATGGAAAATATGCGGTGGCTCATACTATCGATCATTATCGCTCCAGCGTCGAGGATGCTGACTATACTGAACCGGAATATTCCGGCTATTTCTCCTATTTCCATCGCAATCAGGGCAGCTGGCTGATCTATGGCGATCAGAGCTGGATCAAGAAAGCGAGACCTGATCTGCCTTCTACAAAGGGGCAGCAAGCAGTGTCCAGGGCTTTTTGATTGACATGAACCTGATCTTGAAATGTTTTGCCTAAGACAGTAATAGAACTATTTGCAGTGAGTGAGGAATTATGCGTAAGAAATGGATCATAATCATCATCGTAGTGATCTTGATCGCCATGGCTATCGGTTTTAGCCGTTGTAATAAAGCTAAGAATAAGCAGCCGGTATCGACCGTGCAAGAGCATGAAAAATATACAGTGAAGCGTGGCTCAATCGATTCCAAGATCGAGGTTACCGGTGAGGTCCAGCCTGCCACCATCGTCTCCCAAAAATCACGGGTTTCCGGTAAAATCGTGAAATTCTACGTGAAAGAAAACGATTACGTGAAAATGGGCCAGATTCTGGCAGACATTGAGCCGGACTACAATCAGGCCAATACCCTCTTCAATACCAAGGCCTCGTTGCAAAGAGCACAGCTTGCGCTGCAACAAGCTCAGAAGGATTTTGCCGATAGCGGCGTGCTGCTGCAAAGTGAATATATATCGCAAGCGGATTATGACAAATCCAGAGACGCTTTGACCTCGGCTGAAATTCAGCATGCCCAAGCCAGCCGGCAATACGAAATGATCCGGGATCTGGATGTGCCGGGCACAGTGATTCATATGACCGCTACTGCCAGCGGCACCGTGATTGAGCGCAAAGTCAATGAAGGTGAAATGGTGACCTCCAGCATCAATGCCTATGGCGAAGGCACTGTGGTGATGCAGATTGCGAATCTGGCGCACATGATAGTGCAGTCCAATATCAACGAAGTGGACATTGCCAAATTCAAAGTGGGGCAGACGGCTACGATCAAACTGGACGCCTTGCCCTATGAAAGCTATGAAGGCAGCATCGTGAAGATCGCCCCCAAAGCGATTACGATAAATAGCGCCAAAGTTTTCCCTGTGGAAATCAGCATCAATGCCACCGGGGACACAGCCAAACCGGGCATGACAGCCGCTATCAGTATCCAGGGTGAATCCCGCGAAGATGTAATTGTTATCCCAATTGGAGCGGTTTTTGCAGATGATAAGAACCAAGACGTGGTATATGTCGTATCTGCAGATACTTTGCAGACCGATGACAAAGCTGAAAAGCAGAAACCCGAAGCCCGGGTGGTGAAGCTGGGTGCAAACGACTTCCATCAGGTGGAGATCACAGACAACCTGAAGGAAGGCGAGATCATCCTGCTCAAAGAGCCCGATCTTAAAATGGATATGAAGTTTAATTTTAACTAAGTGGAGTAAAATCTTTTAGATGATAGAGATCAAGAACCTAAGCCGCCATTTTGGCGCGCTCAAAGCTGTGGATGAGATCAGCTTTAGCGTTGGCAGCGGTACTATTACGGGCTTTTTGGGGCCCAATGGCGCCGGTAAAACCACCACTATGCGCATGATGGTGGGCTATTTGCAGCCTAGCGCTGGCAGCATTTTGTTAGATGGCATTAGCATCTTTGCAGATCCCATTGCCACCAGTACCAAGATTGGCTATTTACCAGAACAAAATCCTTTGTATGATGAGATGATCACAGAGGAGATTTTGCGCTACATTGCAGATCTCAGAAAAATGCCGACAGCGCTCTTTACCGAGCGTTTGGCGTATGTGGTGGAAAATTGCGGATTGCAAGATGTGCTTACCCAACGCGTGGGAACTCTTTCCAAAGGTTACCGGCAAAGGGTGGGACTGGCGATGGCGATATTGCACGATCCTGAAATCCTGATATTGGACGAGCCCACCAGCGGTTTGGACCCAAATCAGATTTTGGAAATCCGCGAACTGATCCGCAAGCTGGGCACCAAAAAGACGGTGCTGCTTTCCTCGCACATCATGCAAGAGGTGCAGGCTCTCTGCGACAGAGTATTGATCATCAACAAAGGTAAGATCATCGTGGATGATGAGATCGGCAAGCTTAGCAGCTATTTTAAAGATTATCAGTTGCTGCACCTGGAGCTCGAAGCCGAAAATGTAGATTTCTCTGAATTTCTGGAGTATCATCCGGAGTTGGAAGTCATCAGCCAAACTCAGGAAGGTGAAAGTTTTAAGATGCAGATCCGAATCCCTGCCGAGCTGGATATCAAATACGACCTAGCCAGATTCATCGCAGAAAACGGCTGGCTGATTGTGAGCCTTTATGCTCAGCAAAAGAGTCTGGAAGAGATCTTCCACAATCTCACCAAAGGCGGGGAAACTGCCCCGGAGCCTGCTTTGGAGGCGCTTCCTGAAGAAGCAGAAGAAGACGAAGGAGGTCTAAAGCTATGAACGCGATCTGGACTATAGCAAAAAAAGAATATCAATTGGCGTTTCGCTCGGTAACTTCCTATATCGTCTTTATGCTGTTTCTGGTAATCTCTGGAGCAGCCTTTGCCACCACGGTGTTCAAGATAGATCTGGCAGAACTGCGTGGTATTTACGGCTTCATCCACCTGCTCTTTGTCTTTTTCATCCCGGCCATCACCATGGGCAGTATCGCCAAAGAGCGCAGCAGCGGAACCATTGAGCTGCTCAGCACTTTGCCCATCCGTCTGTCCCAAGTGGTCTGGGGCAAGATTCTTTCTGCCTTTTTGCAGGTCTTGACCCTTTTGGCATTTTGTCTGGTCTATCTTGGCATCATCATGGTCTTGGGTGAAAACATCGATTATGGAGCTACTATCATGGGCTTTACAGGGCTTGTCTTTGTCGCCCTGGCTTACATCTCGATCGGTGTCTTTGCCAGTTCTCTGCCTTCGAACCAGGTTCTGGCCTTTGTTCTGGCTCTGGTGATCTCCGGTTTCTTTTATGGGATCCGCTATATTTTGGTGCTGATGCCTCTTTCGGTGGTGCGCTATCTGCAATTCTTCAGTTTTGAATACCACCTTTCCAATTTTTCCAAAGGGGTTCTGGATATTCGGGATCTGCTGTTTTTTGTCGCAGTTGCGCTGATCTTTGCCTTTTTGGCGGAGTTTAACCTGCAAAGCAAAAACATGATGCAGGAGCGTTAAGATGAAGAAAACTATTGGCATCATGAGTTCCCTGCTGATCAAGATCGGCATCGTCGTCGCCCTGCTTTTGGTGGTGGGATATTTCGGTCTGAGAATAGACTTTTCTTTGGGTAAAGCCTATAGCCTGAGCCGTGTGAGTAAAGAGGCCATGCGCTCTTTGCAAGATGTGATGGTGGTGAAGATCGTTTCCTCACCTACCTTGCCCGCTACCATGAATTCGATGGACCGCTATACCAATGATCTGCTCAGAGAATATGCCAGCGTGAGCCGGGGCAAATTCCGCTATGAATATGTGAAGCCGCGCAGCCGCGAAGAATTGTATCAATTGGCGCAAGAGAGCGGCCTCAGCCGCATCCGCTTTCAGATCTATGAAAATGATCAGATGACTAGCAAAGAAGTGATCTTTGGGCTGCTCTTCGAATATCAGGGAAAAACTCAGTCCATGAACCTAATGCCGCAGATGGAGCCCAAGCTGGAATATGAGCTCACCATGCGCATCCAATCTCTGGCGGCGCACACCATGCCCAAGGTGGCTGTATTCAGGGATTCTTCTTACTACGACTTCAATGTCGAAGGCTTTGAGCGCGCTCTGTTTTCAAACTTTGATGCCTACGCCGCAGATCTGGTAGAGCCCCTGGTGCAAACCGATGCGCTGCTGGTTACCGGAACCGTGCAGGACATCAGCGAAAATCAACTTTACAATCTGGACCAATACCTGATGGGAGGCGGCAAAGTCGTCTTTTTGCAGGATAAAGTAGATACAGATGGCACCCACATCTATTCTCTGGATACCAATGTAATCAAAATGCTGGAGCACTATGGCTTCCGGCTTT
The DNA here is from genome assembly GCA_020532545.1 of Candidatus Cloacimonadota bacterium. Classification (GTDB taxonomy): domain Bacteria; phylum Cloacimonadota; class Cloacimonadia; order Cloacimonadales; family Cloacimonadaceae; genus UBA5456. Next base: position 20,458 of record JAJBAW010000032.1, read on the forward strand.
CGGACGATATAGTCCTGGATATGAACTGCGATTTGCGACAGACGGGATTGGGGAAAATGACGCATTATCCGATGTATCCTGTGCTGCGGGGCAGCTCGCATCCCATCACCCAAAATATGGATAATATAGTGATGTATCTGGCCAGTGGGATCAGTTTTAGCGGCAAGGCCGGCATCAGTTTTGAGCCGATCCTGCAAAGCTCTGCGCAATCTAGCTGGATGAAAGCGCCAAAATTTGAGATCGGTAAGGGGCTCTTAACCGATCCTCGCTATGAAGATTTTAAGGCTGGCCCCATCAACATGGCAGCCATCTTGAGCGGCTCCTTCGACAGCTTTTTTATCGGCTCAGAATTTGCCAGGACAGATCCCAGTTTTGTAGCGCATTCGCCCAAGCTGAAGATGGTACTCTTTGGCGATAAGGAGCTCGTCATAGATTCCGATAAAAACATCTACGACCAGCGCAGCAACGTGGTGTTCAACGCCCTGGACTTTCTTTTGGATCGCGATTCCATGATTCATATTCGCAGCCGTCATCTGAGCTCTTCCTTGCTCAGCGTGCCCCGCTTTATGCAAAGAATTGGCATAGCCTGGGGGAATATGGAAAAGATCGAAAACAACATCAAAACCACGGCAAAGGTGATAGCCATACTCCTGCCGCCTTTGATTCTGGCTCTCATAGGACTGCTCCTGGCCATGAAACGCAAAGTTAAACTGAGACGAAAACATGAAAAAAACTAAACTAATCCTTATCATCCTGCTGGCAGTATTGCTTCTGACCTATTTTGTGCTCAGAATCGCCAATCCCCAGGAAAAGAGCAAAGCTGTCTTTCGCCTGAATCTGGATAAAGTTCAGAAGATCGAGATCTTTAATTCTACAGATGCAGTGGAATTGATCCTGGATGATGGCATCTGGAAAGTAAATGACGCTATGCTCTGGAAAGCGGATTCGCTGAAGATACATGAGCTATTTGAAGATGTCTTGAAAGCTGAGTATCCTCCTATCGCCATGAGCGAAGCAGACGGAGCGATCGAGCGTTATGAATTGCAAGATGACCGGGCTTTGCATATCCGCGTGAGCGATAAATCCCGGGAAGTGCATGTGCTGTTCAGCAACCTGGGCAATGTCTGGGACTACTTTCGCTATGCCGGTGACACTAAGGTTTATCAGGTCAAAAGCAAGGTGGTGCAGCTCTATCAGCCCGATCTGATCAATTGGCGTTCACCCATCGTCATCCACTATTGGGAAGAAGAACTGAAGCAAATCAAGGCGCAGCACGAAAAGAACACCTACACGCTTAAACGTGATGGCGAAGTTTGGACTTATCACGATGCAAAAAACGATTTTGAGGTGCAGAACGATAACTATGCCTTAGTTAAAATCATCAGCATCCTGCAAAACTTCCGCAGCTATATCTTTGTCTCTGGGGAAGATGAGCAGTATCGGGATGCCTTTGAAAACCCGAAATGTACGCTCTGGATTACCGATATGGAGGGCAAGACGCGCAAGCTGGATTTTGCTGAGTTCGATTCGAAACGCTTTATGCTGCGCATAGACGATGATATGACGGTGCTGCATCAGGTGGAATTTGACACGGTATTTCGCTTTACCCGCAATCCTGAGATCTTCAAAATGAGGAGCGGATTATGACGACTCAGCAAGAGTATCTAATGATAAAGCAGGAATCGTGAAAGGCGAAATCAGCATCATCGGAGCCGGACTTTCCGGCTGCGAAGCCGCTCTGCAATTGGCCGAAAGGGGATACCAGGTAAAACTTTATGAGATGCGCCCAAACCGGCAAACCGAAGCGCATCAGACCGGTCTTTTGGCCGAATTGGTCTGCAGCAACAGCCTGAAATCCACCCGTCTGGATACCGCTTCCGGCCTGCTCAAAGCAGAAATGCATATCCTGGGCAGCATTCTTTTACCCATCGCGCAAGATTGCAATGTACCCGCTGGTCATGCGCTAGCCGTAGATCGCAGCCTTTTTGCCACCAGAATCACCGCAGAAATCGAAGCCAATCCTCAGATTCAGCTTATCCGTCAGGAATTAACTTGCCTCCCTGAGGGTAAGGTGATTGTAGCCACCGGGCCGCTGAGTTCCAAAGCGATGATGCATCATCTGGTAAGCCTTTTGGGCGAGGATCATCTCTTCTTTTTTGATGCCATCGCCCCCATTATCGATGCCGATAGCATAGATCTGGACAAGGTCTATGCCAAAGCCCGTTACGATAAGGGCGAGCCGGACTATCTGAATTGCGCCTTTGAGAAAGAAGAGTATTACCAGTTTGTGGATGCTCTGCTGGAGGGTGAAAAGCATGAGGCACATGAGTTTGAAGATGCCTTCTTCAACGGGGAGAGCTTTAAGTTTTACGAGAATTGCATTCCGATCGAAGAGCTGGCACGCCGCGGCAAAGATACTCTGAGGCATGGCGTGATGCGGCCGATGGGGCTGGAAGTACCTGCCACAGGCAAGAAAGCGTATGCGGTTTTGCAACTGCGCGCGGAGAATACAGATCGAACTGCCTACAACCTGGTGGGCTGCCAGACCATGCTGCGCTATCCGGAACAAGCGCGCATCTTCAAGCTGATCCCGGGTCTGGAACATGCAGATTTCCTGCGCTATGGCTCCATCCATCGCAATACCTATCTCAATTCCCCCCTGATTTTAAATGAAAACCTCAGCCTCAAGGCCAGAGACGATGTCTGGATCGCCGGTCAACTCAGTGGAGTGGAGGGCTATATGGAATGCATCGCCACCGGCCTCTTGATCGCAGGCATCATCAATGGTGAGATAGACAGCCTTCCTGAGGTTACAATTTTAGGACAAATGTGGCGCAGATTGATCACCCTGCAGCCCAAGCAGAGCTTTTCTCCGGTCAATGCGAATTTCGGTATCTTGCCGGCTTTGGTCGATCCCCCGCGGGATAAAAAGCTCAAACGTAATATGCTGTGCGCCCGCTCTATCCAGGCCATGAGCAGCGCTTTTTCTGAGGCCCTGGACGCAGAACCTGAATTGCAGGAATCAGAGCGTAACTCACCTGCTCCAGCCGAAACGACTTTATAAAGCTCAAATAGGAGACACACATGAAACGCAGATTTGTAATTATTATGCTTGGCATCTTGATCTGTATGCCAGCCATCTCAAATGCCCGCATCTTTGCCCGTTGGCATACCTCAATGGGGAGCTTTACCGCCGAAATATACGATGAGCTCGTGCCTATTACCGCCTACAATTTCCGCGATCTTGCCAATGCCGGCTTTTACAATAATCTCATCTTCCATCGTGTGATCGATCATTTTATGATTCAGGACGGCTGTCCCCGTGGTAACGGTACCGGCGGTCCAGGCTACACTATCCAGGATGAATTTTATCCCGGGCTTTTGCACGACCATGCCGGAGTCCTGGCTATGGCCCGAACCTCTGCTCCCAATAGCGCTGGCAGCCAATATTATATCACCGTGGCCCCGGCCAACCATCTGAATGGGGCATATGCCATCTTTGGTGATATCATTGAAGGTTTGGACAATGTGTTGGCGATCGGGGCTGTGCCCACGGGTGCCAATGACAAGCCCATTACACCGGTAAATATCTACAGCTTGCGGATGTTGGATTTGCAGATCGGAGAATTGTTCCCGCCTACTACTGAGGTCTTGAATACCCTGGCCGGCGAAAATCAAATGTTTGTGGTGGAGGCCTATACCACTCAGGCAGAGCTTAGCTTTCAGTGGTACATAGATGAAGTGGAAAACCCCGAAACTAGCTTCCTGCTGGAGACCAATTTCGCCACTGGCGGAGATCACACTGTGCGTTGCCATGTCGCTTCCTCAGATAGCATTTCCTATGAGGCAATCTGGCAAGTCAATAGCGGTATCCAGGTGCAAGATGCTGTGAGCCCTGCTTTGAACGCTGTTAATCTACAGGTGAGCCCGAATCCTTTTCTAGGTAATCTCACGATCAATTGTGAACTGAAAAGTGAGCAGCAGATCAATCTCGAAGTCTATAACCTGAAAGGACAGAAGGTCAGCAGCCTGTTTTCTGCTTTCCAGAAAGCTGGCGCGTTATCCCTGAATTGGGATGGCAAAAGCGGCGATGGTCAAGAGCTTCCGGCCGGAGTGTATTTGCTCAGATTGAAGAGCCCGAAAGGCATCATCTACCGTAAGATAAGCAAGCTCTGATCTAAAACGCTATGGCCTTTTCCGAGCTTCTTAGAGCCAAGTACCGGGATATCCTGCAAGAGATCAGGCAGATGGTTCAGATTATCCAGCAGTTTTAACAGCGGTTTTATCGCCGCGGCTTTAAATGATTAGTTTTGAGTTCTTTGGCATCCTGGTCTTCAGCCTGATTATATACTGGCTTTTGCCAGTTCAGCGCCTTAGAAACATCCTCTTAAGCGCCAGCAGCCTGCTGCTCATCTGGTTGCTGGATCATAGGTCCCTGATTGTGGTGCTGGCGCTCACTCTCTTTAGCTATGGCATGGGGCATTTGATCTACCGATTGAAGAGGAACGGCTGGGTACATGCTTTGGGAGTGCTCGGCATTCTAACAAGCCTGGTTTTCTTCAAGTACTTGGGGCTTTTGACTGGCATTTCAGAGAGCTTATACATCTTCCTGGAGTCCTTGCCCCACTTCAGTTTGCATCATCTGCTCCTGCCGCTGGGTATCAGCTATATCGCCTTCAAACAGATCAGCTATCTCACCGATATCAAATGGAAATTGGTGAAGCCGGGCAGCTTTGCAGATTTCTTGCTCTACAACAGCCTGTTTACCATCTTTTTGGCAGGACCGATTGAGCGTTTTGAACGGCTGAACCCCCAATTTCAAAATCCCCGGATTCCCTTCCAGAGAGCTGATTTCGAGATCGGAAGCCAACGCATCGCCATCGGACTCTTCAAAAAACTGGTGATTGCGGATTGGCTTGGCTTTTTTATCGCGGGTGTCTGGCAGAATCCCAGTGAATATCATCCCGGCATTGCGCTTTTGGCAGTGTTTGGCTATGCCTTTCAGATCTACTTTGATTTTGCCGGCTATAGCGACATCGCCATCGGATCCTCCCGTCTCTTTGGCCTGAAGGTGATGGAAAACTTTGCCAGGCCCTATCTGGCCACGAATATCAGCCAGTTTTGGCGGCGCTGGCATATCTCACTCTCGGATTTTATTCGTGACTACATCTTCTTCCCTTTGTCCAGGATAAGTTCCAGCAAAATATGGCTTTTAGGCTTTGTGCCGATCATCGCCATGGCCTTATGTGGGCTCTGGCATGGGGCAGATTCCCGCTATTTGGTTTGGGGCATCTGGCACGGATTGGGATTGTCTGTATATCAGATCTTCCAGCAGTGGAAACGCCGGCGCGAGCAGAACA
>JAJBAW010000033.1 GCA_020532545.1 Candidatus Cloacimonadota bacterium
ATCCCGCCGCCCAGGATCTGATGTTTAAGATAGCGGTAGGTTCAGGATTGATCCACATGGTGGGGCCGTTTACTTCGTCAATAATCCAGGTTCTGGTCTCTCTTCTTAATACCGAACAATATGTTTCAAACACGAAGTAATATTCGCCGGGGCTCAGGTCATTGATAGCGTAAGTGAAGGTTTGTGGGCGAACGCTTAGGATAGCGTTTGTAGCGAAGTAGGTATATGGGCCCGTCTCACTTGTGGAATAGCCTATCTTAAGCTCCTCACCCTGAGTAGAGTTTGCTGCTCTGGCTTTAAAGGTAAAAGCCGGGGATGAGCTATCAACCACTACTTTTGCTGTGCGCAGTCTTTTTCCGCTTTGTGCGGGGCCTTGCCCAGTCTGATTATAACGCGCTGAATAGGAGCCTGCAATACTGAAGGTTGTGGAACGAGCAAATGAATTGCTGGTAACAGTCCAGCCGATAGGTGGGAAGGTGGCCCCTTCGAAGCCTTCGTAAAGAGCCGGAGCTTCCGTAAATATCGGTTGAATCCCAACCACCGCTTGTTGGCTCTGATTGAAGGTATCTCCACCGGGGTTTAGATTTCCCAGCGTGAAGTAGCCATCATACGTACCGTTCCAACCCCAGTTGATGTGGAAGCTGTCGGTTCCCTGATAGCCATCGAGGATAAAGGCATGGCCGAAAGCAGGGCCCACCCCACTGTAATAGACCGGCCGTCCATTATCGAGCTCACCCTTCATCAAGGTTTCCCAATTGTCGGCAGAATAAGAGGATCTATTCTTTAATGAAGTAGATTCGGCATAGCGGAAATAGTTCGTTAAAGCAAAGGGGACATCGGTGCTGAAGGCACTGGAGCTTAGTGGTTTATAATCCATGTTCACAGCCACACCAGCATGGTAGCACAGCGTGGCTACCGCGTTATTGCTGCTATTTACAGAATTGGGCATATTGCCCCAGTTATAGGTCGTTTCGCCAAAATTGGCTGATTGCACACCATATTCAGGATAGCTTACAGCCGTATAGCTTTTGGAGCCATTGCCGACCTCAGGATAACGCCAGAATTTCATGATCTGAGAGATGGCAGTGGCCACACAGCCCACGGGCGAGTTTTCCGGGCATAAAGCATTGTAATATTCCCCCTGTCCCCAGGTGGAAGCAATGAGAGGGTCCACAGCCCGGAAATTGCGGTTCGGACTGAAACGGCTGGCATCTACGTTGTAACTGCCCCAAAGCTGAGTAATACTGGTATCGGCTCTCATGTTTTGGGTCACGATCGCATGCATTTGATCGTTCCAGCTAGCAAGCATAGCCTGAAGCTGCACTGGGATTTCGTATTCGTTCCAATTGTTTTGGCTGCTGTATCCCAAAATGGGGATGGCTGCATTATCAGCCGCCACCAGCACAAAGCCACTGGGCTTCAGATTGACAGCATAGATGTATTGGCTCGGATATCCAGAATCCAAAGCTTTAGAATCTGAGACCTCATAGCCTAAGCCCATTCTTTCGGTGATAAAATTTTGGGCTACACGGTTTGCATCTGTCTTAGACACGGGCAGGGCAAAGATGCAGCTTGCTACGATCAGTAACAGCAGCATCAAAATGAGGTGTTTTTTCATGGTTACTCCTTGAGTGTTTGAGGTTATTATCTGGGCTAATTGTGCTTAGAACAATGTGATCCGGCACAGATTGAGCTTTGATAGATGAGAACGTAAGTTAAAGGCTTGCGTGTTCATTCATTCCGTTCGCTTGCTGAATAAGCAGTGATGATTATCCGTAAACATTGAACGTAAACCTTTTGAACAGGCCTGCTTTTTCAAAATAGAGTCGTTATATAAAAGCTATATAAGCACGATAAGAATGTGGAGCTAAGAGACTGACATTGCTGGCACTTGCTTCTTCCAAAGCAATCTGAGACAGCATGAAATCGCGCATTAATTCTCCACTGTATTACGATATTTGAGTCAAATCTTAATGGTTGGCATAAATCCCAACTCATGGTTACTATTATTCTTTGAGAGCATTTTATATTCTCGCTTCTTGCAATTCATTTAAGGTCAAACGACCGTTAGCATTTCCTCAGTCCTGCTCTTACTGTCAAGTTATATTTTTATTGTAATTATTTAGCAACAAGTTAATGCAGGTAACTGATCCTGGTCTTAGCGCTAAGGCCAGGTCAAGCTGTTTGAATATCGATCTCAAGGGGAGATTTTGCTCGATATACTCTCAGACCTGTATCTGGTCCGAGGCTATATTTGCAGGAAGGTGAGTGCTACGAGGTCTCAATTGACGTGTTTAGCTTTAAAGCGCCCTCTCAGCCTCTTGTAGCTGCTTTTGAGACGGATGCCTAATGCGGGGTCTGGAAATGTAGTAGATTGCTTCACGGATGATTCCAAGGCCGACAAAAGTGATGGCGTATTCTGGCATATTAACATAAATACAAATTCTTGGGATTAAGAATCTTGCGAAGGTAAAACTGCTGATTAGCGGATTTGCAGATAAGAACCTGCAATCCACTAATCATATAATCAGTTAATTATTGTTCAGCTTGCGTGTTCATTCCTCTTTCTATCAGTATGATGCAGGATCTTTTTGCGCAGCCGGATGCTATCCGGAGTGATTTCCAGCAGTTCATCGTCTCCGATATATTCCATGGCTTGTTCCAGGGTAAAGATCCGGGGCGGCACGAGCTTGATGGCATCGTCTTTGCCGGCGGCACGGTTGTTGGTAAGCTTCTTACCACGGCAGACGTTGATCACCAGATCTTTGTCCTTGCTGTGCTGGCCTACCACCATCCCGGAATAAACTTCGGTATTGGGATTGATAAAGAAGGCTCCGCGGGGCTGGAAATTGTTCAAGGAATAGCCCAGGGCGATGCCGGTTTCCATGGCAATCATAGAGCCATGACCAGATCCGGTGATATCACCTTTGTACGGCTCGTAACCAAAGAAACATTGGCTGATGGTTCCGGTGCCACGGGTGATGGTCATAAATTCGTTACGACAACCGATTAGTCCGCGGGCGGGGATCTTAAATTCAAGACGGGAATAGCCTTCCAGAGGGGGAGTCATGGTGATGAGTTCGCCTTTGCGTCCACCCATCAGATCGATCACTGTGCCCACAAATTCTTCTGCCACATCCACCACTGCCAGTTCCATGGGTTCGAGGGTCACGCCATCCACTATTTTGTAGAGGACTCTGGGCTTGGAGATCTGAAATTCATAACCTTCACGGCGCATATTTTCCATCAGGATGGAGAGCTGCAATTCGCCGCGGCCTTTGACCAGGAATTTGTCCGCGGTATCGGTTTTTTCCACTACCAGAGAGACGTTTGTTTGCAATTCTTTCTGCAGTCTTTCCCAGATCTTGCTGGAGGTCACCCATTTGCCCACCCGGCCCATAAAGGGGGAATCGTTGATGATGAATTCCACGGCAATGGTGGGCTCATCGATCTCGATGCCGGTGAGGGGAACCAGATTTTCGCGGCTGGAGATGGTTTCACCGATGTCGATCTGTTCCAGACCAGCGATGGTGACAATGTCTCCGGCATAGGCGATTTTTACTTCTTTCTTTTGCAGGCCTTCATAGCTAAAAAGCGTAGTTACCTTGTAGGGTAGCTGTTTGTTGTTACGCTTCAGCAGCATGACTTCGTCCCCGGTGTGAATGATACCGGTATGGATTTTGCCGGTACCCATTTTGCCCAGGTAACTGTCGTATTCGATGGCTGAAGTCAGCATCTGAAAAGGCTGGGTGGTGTCGCCTTCCGCATCCGGTACTTCGCTGATGATCAAATCCAAAAGCGGGAATATGTTCTGAGGCTCGTCATTGAGTTCAGCTACCGCATAGCCATCTTTTCCAGAGGCATAGATCACGGCAAAATCGAGCTGTTCTGCTGAGGCATTAAGCTCCAGAAAGAGCTCGAAAATCATGTCCAAAACGTCGTAGGACCGGGCGTTTGGCCGATCGATCTTATTGATCACAACTATCGGTTTGAGACCCAGCGCGAGTGCGTTTTTCAGCACATATTTCGTCTGCGGCATGGGACCCTCAACGGCATCCACCAAGAGCAGTACGCTATCCACCATCTTCATGATGCGTTGTACTTCCCCGCCAAAATCCGAGTGCCCGGGTGTATCTACCAGATTGACCTTGAATCCTTTATAGTCCAGCGAGGCGCTCTTGGAAAATATCGTGATGCCACGCTCTTTTTCTATGTCGTCGGAGTCCATCACTCTCTCTACCATTCGCTCATTTGAACGGAATACTCCGGCCTGACGCAGCATGGCGTCAACCAGAGTGGTCTTCCCATGATCCACATGGGCTATGATGGCTATGTTCTTGATTCTACGCATTGTTATCCTTTTGATTGTATAAATTCATGGTCATCTTTACAGAAGGGCCAAATTAGTCAACTAATTGCTTGAAGACTTGTGCTTTCGCACCGTAAGGCTGTCTTTAGACGGTGCGTGCAGTAGCCAAAGAATAGTCACACGGATTGTTCGGATCGAACGCATTTACACGGATAAAGAGAATATTGGCTGGCTTCTAAGCAAGGGCTACCGGATTGCAACCGTCCTCGTTTGCAGAGCAAGGGGCCTGCTCACTAGTTTGGGACCTGTACCCCTTTTATCAAGTCTGCTTTTCTTTTTATCAAGGCTTCCGGCCTTGTTCGACACGAGACGTGTCGAATCCAGCACGCACCGGCTGAAGCAGGTGCTACGGGTTACCAAACTGGCGCCGCACCTGCCTGATGATGGCGTCTAAAAACAGATCGCCGGTTTCATCGATATCCTGAGGCATAAAATCCAGATATTTATCCCATTGGCTGATGATATAATCATGCGTTACCACCCGATAGGTCCGCTTGGGATTGAGCTCCCCTTCTCCGATTATAAAAGCTGAGTTTGCCTCCGAAAACCAGGAGGGACTGCTCACGGTCATGATATCATAGGGCTTGTCCTGTGCAATGCGCAGGTTTCTGGCCTGGGCACTGAGGATATCCTGGCCCGTGCAGGAAAACAGGGCCACTGTATTGCCAAACGGGATGTATTCATGCAGGTCTTTCAGGGTCACGGGTCCGGCAGGCAGGAGCTTACGCAGACCGCCGTTATTGATCATGGCGATCTCGGCCTGAGGATATTCCTTCAGCAGAGCATTTGCCACCCAAATCGAACCTTCGGTGGGTTTAAACTTATCCACTTTGAAGTCGTAGGGCAAAGTCCCCGCTACCTTACTCAGGCTTTTTTCCAGTTCGCCGATGGTCTGCTCCAAAAAGGGTTTCAGCTCGCTGACGTACTCTTCGGGTGGCTGGCTGAGAGGCTGCAAATAGCTGCTAAACTTGGTGATGCGATCCTTTCTTACTTTGAGATCGGCAATACCCAGATACCGCAGATGGCTGCCGGCAGAAAGTATATAGATGCCATTCACCTGGGTGGGCTCGGTGATGCTGGTATGCGAGTGTCCGCCCACAATCATATCGATTCGATTATCTAGCTGTGTGGCCAGCAGGCTATCGGCTTCCCAACCGTTGTGGGTTAGAAGGATGATGAGGTCGCTTTTGGCATCCACTTCAGCGATGATGCGGTCTATAGCCTCTTTATAAGGCAAAATGGTAATGGGGGCGACGTTTTCCGGCTTGACCTTTTCGGGCAGGCTTGCGATGGTAAGGCCGATCACGCCGATCTTGAGTTTCCCTTTCTGAAAAATCCCATAAGGTGCAGTGGCAAAACTTGATCCATCTGCATCCAGAAGATTGGCGGAATAAAAGGGGAATTCAGCCTTTGCCATCAAAGCTTTGGCGTGATCATAGCTCACGTCGAATTCATGATTTCCCGGTGTGGCAGCGTCCAGATCAAGGCGTTTAAAGACTTCCAGTACCGCTCCACCCTGCACGGAATCGTAGTTCAAAGAGGAAAAGATCGAGCCGGTCTGCATATCTCCGGCATCCAGATAGAGATTGGGCGATTTTTCGGTCCGGGCCTCTTGCAGATGGTATTCCAAGGCCAGATAGCCGCCGTCCTTGTGCTGATAGGCTGCGTGGGTGTCGTTGGTATGCAGTATTCTAAGGTTTGAAGAGCAGGCTGCCAAAAATAGCAGGCTAAGAGAGGTGATAAAAAGAGTAGTCTTTTTCATTGAATAATCCTTATAGTATTAGATGAGAGAGCTTTTCCAGATCCTGGGGGGTATCGATACCAAAGCCCTGATAGTCAGTTTTGCACATGCGGATCTTCAGGCCATTTTCCAGAGCGCGCAATTGTTCCAGCTTTTCGATTTGTTCATACACGCCCAAAGGGTATTTCACGAACTGCATCAAAGCCCTGTGTTTGAAGGCATAAACTCCGATGTGGCGATAGTATTCCCGCAGCGCTTCCTGATCCCGATCAAAGGGGATGTGGCTGCGGGAGAAATACATGGCGTCACCCTGCACGTCGGTTACCACCTTGACTATATTGGGGTTTCCCAGCTCCTCGATGTCTGTGATGGGGGTCATTAAACTCGCCATTTTCACATCCGGATCATCGAAAGCAGCGAGCAAGACCTGTAAGGCGGCTGTATTGATCAGGGGTTCATCTCCCTGCACGTTCAGGATAAGGCTATCGGGCTCCAGCACTTCGGCCACCGCAGCGATGCGATCTGTGCCACTGGGTAAATCCTTGGATGTGAGCACCACGGTAGCGCCAAAATCCTGGGCCACGGATGAGATGCGCAGATCGTCTGTAGCGATAATGACTTCATCAAAAAGTTCACTGGCCAGCACCCGTTCATAGACGTGGCGCAGCACGGGCTTCCCATTCAGCAAGGCCAAAGGCTTGCCCGGAAAGCGGCTGGATTCATAACGGGCCGGAATCACGGCATAGCGTTTCATCATATAGACTCCCCGGCAGGGGCTTTAACCCTCTGCCTTCTTGTAATGCTGTCTTCAGGATTTTCGCAAAAAGTCTCTCACAGATCACACAGATTGCACAGATTATCAAAAGAGAAAGGAAACAATAGATGTCAACAAGGTATTTCATGGTTATTTTCACCTGATTTAGGCCAAAATAAGCAGAAATCTCTGTGCAGTTATCTACTATTTTCTTCATCCGGGCTAATCCGTTTGATCCGCACAATCCGTGTGACTATTGTTACACAAGTTCTTCAGACGGTGCGTGGCCAAAGCTTTAACCCTCTGCCTTATTGTAATGCTTTTTCAACCAGATCAACAGGGCCGAAGTATCGGTGTAATTCACACCGGGAATACGCATCGCCTGGCTGATACTGAGCGGTCTGATTTTAGCCAGTTTTTCACGGGCTTCCCAGGCGAGGCTCTGTATCTGATAATAATCTATATCCTCCGGAATGCGAAGTTCTTCTGCCTTTTTGTGGCGCTTGAGCTCTTCGTACATGCGGGCAAGATAGCCGGAATATTTGATTTCCAGCTCTACCCGCTGGCGGATTTCCGGGGTGAAATCATCTCTGATCTGGTAACCGTATTTCTGCAAATCATGCAGGGTAAGATCCGGGCGCTTCAGCAATAAGGCAAACTTGGTGGGCTCTTTGAGATCGGGATGCTTGGTGCTATTGGTTTCACTTAAGTACGTTAGCTCCCGTTCTTTGATCCGGAGCATGTACTGAAAGGCTTGCCAGCGCTCATCTGACACCAGGCCAAGGGAGTAGCCCAAAGGCATCAGCCGTTCATCGGCATTATCCTGCCTCAGCAACAGCCGGTATTCGGCGCGGGAGGTAAACATGCGGTAAGGCTCATTGGTGCCGCAGGTGATCAGATCATCGATCAAAACGCCGATGTAGGCTTCACTGCGGGAGAGGATGATGGGCTCACGTCCTTCCAAAGCGAGACTGGCATTCACGCCCGCCAAAAGCCCTTGTGCCGCAGCTTCTTCATAGCCGGAGGTGCCGTTGATCTGCCCAGCCAGATACAGGCCCGGAATCTTCTTGCATTCCAGCGAGGGATAGAGCTCGGAAGGATCCACATAGTCATATTCAATGGCGTAGGCATAGCGCATGATGCGGGCATTTTCCAGGCCGGGGACGCTGTGCACCACCTCTTCCTGAACGTCGGCAGGCAGCGAAGTGGAGATCCCATTTACATAGCCTTCACAGGTATGCAGCCCTTCGGGCTCAATGAAGACCTGATGCGTTTCCCTTAAGGGGAATTTCACGATCTTATCCTCTATAGAAGGGCAATAGCGCGGGCCGATGCCGGTGATCATACCGCCATAAAGCGCGGATTGCTGGATATTGGCAGCTATGATCGCATGGGTCTCTTTGGTGGTTCTGGTGAGATAGCAAGAGACCTGGTTTTTCAGCGTGATATTGCGATAATGCGAGAAGCCGGAAGGCTCGTCGTCACCGGCCTGGGCTTCCAAAATGGAGTAGTCCAGCGAGTTCAAATCCACCCGGGGCGGGGTTCCGGTCTTGAAACGCAAGACTTTCAGTCCCAGAGCTGCCAGGGAAGGGGAAAGTTCGTCGGAAGAAGGTTCACCGCTACGGCCACCCTTATAGCTTTTCTTGCCAATATGGATGCGTCCGCCCAGAAAAGTGCCGCTGGCGATGATCACTTTGGGGGCATGGTACTCTTTGCCAATTTCGCTGATACAGCCAGCTACCTTGCCCTCTTTGATGATGAGCTCTGCGATGTTTGCCTCGATCAATCTGAGATTGGGAGCGCATTCCACCGCTTCGCGCATGAGATGCGCATACAGAGCCCGGTCATTTTGGGATCTGGGTGCCCAGACGGCGGGGCCTTTGCTGCGGTTCAGCATGCGGAAATGAATGCCGGAGAGGTCCGCCACGCGCGCCATTTCACCACCCAGAGCGTCAATCTCCCGGGCCAGGTGTCCTTTGGCAGGTCCGCCCAAGGAAGGATTGCAACTCATGCGGCCGATGGCTTCCAGCTTCATGGTAAAAAGAGCGGTATTGGCACCTCTGCGGGAGGCAGCCAAAGCAGCTTCGATGCCGGCGTGACCACCACCGATTACGATGATATCAAAGCTATCTTGCATACTGCAGGATTACAATCTGCTTTCTAGAAAGTCAGTAAGCTTATCCAGACCGGTGTTTTTCAGTGAGGATACGGGGTAAATGGGGTGATCTCCCAGGCCCAGATCGCGCGCAAGAATTTGCAGCACACTGACTTGCTTGTTCTTGGGAATCTTGTCTGCCTTGGTGGCTATCACGCAGTGGTCGATCTCGCGCAGGCGCAGCATTTCCAGCATGAGTATGTCTTTGTGATCCGCGGGATGCCGTATATCCACCAGCACAAAGAGGCTTCTGAGCTGCGAACGCTGTTCAAAATACTTGCTCACCATTACACGCCACTTTTCCTGCTCTTTTTGGCCCACTTGGGCAAATCCGTAGCCGGGCAGATCGGTAAATTGCATAAAGCCCGTCTCTTCATTGTCATCGATGCGATAGCGTGTGAGAAAGAAATTCAGCAGGCGGGTCTTGCCGGGAGTACCGGAAGTCTTGGCCAGGCCACGATGGTTGGTAAGCAGGTTGATCAAGGTGGATTTCCCCACATTACTGCGTCCGGCAAAGGCGAATTCTGGATAGGCCGAAGCGGGGTAATCATTGGGCTCGACAGCGCTTTTTACGTAAAAGGAATCTACTATTCTAAGCATGGCTATAGATTACGCTGCTGCGCTCCGATTCATGGATTTCCACTTCCCGGATCTTGGCCGGATAGGGCTTCAGGGCTTCCGCCATTTTGTCGTAGATAATGCGTGCCAGATTCTCGGAAGTGGGATTTTGCCCATCCAGAAGGGGCAAATCGTTCAGATATTCATGGTCCAAAACAGCCAGAATGCCGCCCAGGATCTCTTTGATGATGCCGTAATCCAGCGCCATGCCGATCTTGTCCAGTTCGTGACAGGCTATGCCTACCCGCACTTTCCAATTGTGACCATGCAGGTTTGAGCAGGCACCTTCGTAGCCACACAGACGGTGCGCGGCAGAAAAGTGATCGCTTACATTGAGTAAATACATATTGTTCTCCTAAAAGTACTTTTTGCGAATGAAGATGAACACCAAGATCAGGGAAAGTCCTACCGAGAGCCCCATCAGCCCCAAAAAGGCATAGGGATTGCCTTGCAAGGGCAAGCGGACGTTCATGCCATAGATGCTGGCAATCAAAGTAGGTACAGCCAGGATAATGGTGACCGAGGTGAGGAATTTCATCACTACATTCAGATTGTTTGAAATGATCGAGGCCAGGGCATCCATCATTCCGCTTAATATATTACTTGAGATATCCGCCATTTCGATGCCTTGTTTATTGTTGATAATGATGTCTTTGATCAGGTCTGCGGAATCGGGGTCATCTTGTAGCCAGCCTGTGCTTTGCATGCTTTCCAAAGTGGCCTGGTTGGACTTGAGCGAGGTGTCAAAATAGACTAAAGACTTATCCATATTGAGCATGCGGATCAGCTCTTTATTGCGCATAGATTCATGCAGTTCATTTTCGATATTCTGGGTGCGGCGGTTGATTTCTTTGAGGTATTTCAGATAGTAGATCGAGATGCGCAGAGCGATGGTCAGGGCGAAACTCTGCTGGGTAATATTGAAGGGACGGTGTTTGCCTTCCAGCAGTTGGGCAAGAATCTCTTTATCATAAAAAGACACGGTAATTACCTGGTTTGGAATCGCGATAATCCCCAAAGGGACAGTGGTAAAGGACACACCGTCTGCCTTATGACTGGAATACAAAGGCACGCGCAGGATGATGAGCCTGGCAGCGCCCTTAATTTCCAGGCGGGAGGATTTATCCACATCCTGCAAATCCGTAAAAAAGTCCTGAGGAAGCCCGTATCTGGCCACGGCAGAATCCATCTCTTCTGCATCGGGGGCATCGTAATGCACCCAAAATGCCTCATCCAAAGAGCTGGCCGGGACCAGGTTTTGTCCCGCTACTTTGAAATACTGAATCATCTGAGCCTCCTTCTTTTTATATCATTGCCAGTCTTTGAACATAGCGAAATTATGGCAAGGAAAAAGTGAACGAAATTGAGAATTGAGAATTTGGGGATGAATCCAATAGAGAATTGAGTATGGCGAATGCAGAGTTTGGGACGGACTACTGCTCTGCCAGACTGCATTTTAGACTCATCATAGAAAAAAGGTGGCAGGCTGGCTTTGATCCGTCCTGCCACTTTACGCGGTCTTGTATAAATGCTTGTCTTAAGGGAAGTTGATCTGAATCTTCTTCACTTCCGGATACTTCTCCAGGTGCTCATTGATCTCTTCGACCACGTTTTCACGCCAGGTGTCGAAGTTCATCATATTCATATCGATCAAGACTTCGCCATCGCTAAAGCCCACATATTTCACCATCTTCAGGGTCACGATATCCGTTCCCACCTGAGGATAGATGATCTTTTTGAGCTCTGCCAGGATGGTCTCTTTGCCAAAGTTTGGCACTTCTTTGAGTCCATGCGCAATCTCATAGTTCGAGATCGCCGTTTGCAGGGTATCGGCTGCCAATACAGAGCAGTGAACCTTCACCGGAGGCAGACCATCCAGCGCTTCCATGGCATCTTCATAGGTGATTTTCTTGGCATCTTCCAGGCTCTTGCCCTTGGCCAAATCTGTGATGATGGAGGCCGTGGCGATATTGGAGGCACAGCCATAGGACAAAAAGCTGATATCCTCGATTATCTTGGTTTCTTTATCTATCTTGAGGAAAACCGTTACCTGATCACCACAGGAGGGGCTGCCTTCAGTGGCGCTGGCATCGGGATTCTCCATCTTTCCCACATTGTGGGGGTGCATGAAGTGGTCTAATACTTTTTGTGAGTATTGCATTATTTCTCCTGATTTTTAGCTGCATTGTAAAGCGGACTGCGCGAGCGCAATTCCGTGGTGATTTCCGCCAGCTTATCCACCGTAAAATCAAGCTCTTCACGGGTGGTGTAGCGGGAAATGGTAAACTTCATCGAGCCATGCGATTGCACATGGTTTTTGCCGATGGCCATCAGCACATAGCTCGGTTTCAAGCCTTGGGAGGCACAGGCAGACCCGGTAGCCACAGTGATGCCGTGCATATCCAGCATCATGGCCATGGATTCACCTTCGATGTAGTCGATCGAGACATTGATATTATGCGCAGCCCGCTCTTCACCCATAGGACCGTTAAGCTCTATGTGGTCAATCTTTTCCAGCAAACGGACATAGAGATGATCCGAGAGTTCTCTGAGCTGGCGGATGCTGCCTTCCAGATCGGCAAAGTTCATCTCCACCGCTTTGGCAAAGCCTGCGATCAGGGCGATCGAAAGACCACCGGGTTGCAGATTATCCGCTCTTTTGATGCCGTGAATGCTCTGAGCCAGCCGTAGTCCTTTGCGCACGTATAAGGCTCCGATC
The DNA here is from genome assembly GCA_020532545.1 of Candidatus Cloacimonadota bacterium. Lineage (GTDB taxonomy): Bacteria > Cloacimonadota > Cloacimonadia > Cloacimonadales > Cloacimonadaceae > UBA5456. Next base: position 12,357 of record JAJBAW010000033.1, read on the forward strand.
CCTTGGGGACCATGGATCTTGTGGGCAGAAATGCTCATCATATCGATGCCGTAATCGTCCACCAGTAGCGGCATTTTGCCAAAAGCCTGACCGGCGTCGGCATGAAAATAGATCTTATGATCCGCAGCCTTCAGGATCTCACTGATCTCTTTCATGGGCTGGATCGTTCCTACCACATGATTTACGATGGTGGTCATGAACAAAAAGGTGTCGGGACGAATGGCCTGTTTGAGGGCCGCAAGATCTATGCGCGCCTCACTATCGGCAGGCAGATAGGTCACTTCAAAGCCTTGCTTTTCCAGCCAGGCTGCATTGGTGAGCAGATCCGGATAATCCACCACGCTGCAGATCACATGACCTCTTTGGGCAGATCCAGCCAAACCCTTGATGGCGATGTTGTTAGCAATAGTTCCGCCGGATGTAAAGTGGATTTCTTCATCGCGGGCACCTATGGCTGCAGCGACGGTGTGAGCAAATCCAGATAAGGCATCGTTGGTGCTTTCGGCAGTGCTATAGAAGCTGCCGGGAAACCAAAAACGCTCACTAAAATAAGGCATCATGGCATCCAGAACCTCCGGTGCCATGGGGCTGGTTACACAATTGTCCAAATACACTGAACCGCTTTTCATTGTTCTTTCCTTTCCCATATATTCATTATGTCTTGTAGGGTGTAAGATTCAAAAATTTCGTCTAATTGGCCTTCCAATTTGGTGAAAAAAGGAGCAAGCGTACAACCCGGGCCCAGGCAAAATGTACCCGAACGCCCCTTACAGGCGGTGGCAAAAGATTCATCTCCCACGGCCTCCAAAAGGCTCCTAAAGGTAATCTCATCAGCCTCTTTGGCCAAGCTGTATCCACCCAGAATGCCGGCACTGCTATTGATGATCTTCGCCGCTTTTAGCAGCGAGAGCAGATGCTCGATATACTTTTTGGGCAGACTTTGTGCTTCACAGATTTTCTGCGCTGAGACCTGTCCTTGATTGGCAATCTCGATCAGAGCCCGTAAAGCATACTCGGTTTTTGTATTCACCGCCATTTATTACTCCTTTTAGTCTTGGGTAAAGCCGGTTCATAACCTTCTCCGAGCCTGTCTGAGGCAAGCCTAAGTCAGACTGGAGTTTATTCTTTATGAACCCAGCTACTGAATACATACTAATTCACTATGCCTTTCTGTCAAGTGCGATTTTAGGTTTGTGACCAATATTTTGAATTTTGCCATAATTTAAATTTAATTAGCTTTAAATTCTGTTCTAAATTAAGGGTGTCGTCCTCCACTATGTTCCGGACTCGGGAATCGTTTGCTGGGCTATGCCGATAAACGGCTACCGTGCTCCGCACTCACAATATGCTAAGCCGATGAGACGCAATCCGGCTCGATTCTCTCCCAGAGTGTTGATGGGAAAAGCAGAAAGCACGATATTGAGTCAGAGAAAGTCGCAGGTACTGGGAATCTCACAATTACGATTCCTAGTCCGGCAGGACGAAAGGCGAATGCCTATAGCCCTGCAGTTCACTGCTGGGTTGGCAATCCGATAGATCCCCGAGTCCGGAACGCAGTGAAGGACGACACCTTAGCGCAAAACAAGACAAACAAAAGACTAATCCAATTTATAACCCCGCCGGAAGAAGGGCAGATCCGATTCCTAGTCCGGTAGGACGAAAGGCGAATGCCTATAGCCCTGCAGTTCACTGCTGGGTTGGCAATCCGATAGATCCCCGAGTCCGGAACGCAGTGAAGGACGACACCTGTCCGGAAAACCAGACAAACACGCCACCCCACGCACACCACAGCACCCTACTCTCCCCATCCCTGGCCCCTCTCTCTTCCTCGTCCAATCGACTTGTCTTTAACACATTTTGGACTCGAGATGACTTGAATCCTCGAGTCATCTCGAGTCCAAAACATGTTAAAGCCACGTTCGGCAATAAAGGGAGGGCAGGGCCCGAAAGCCTCAATTTCCGCCCTTGCATGCCAAAACAGGGCTTTCCCAGATCCAGAATCGCTCCAAAACCGGTATTTGCCCCATTTTTCCCGCTAAATCTCCCATTTCGGCTTGACAATAAAGCCCAGACTCAGATTCTGTCTTTAATTATCCGTTAGGAGTATCAATGTTCTATATCGCGATCCCCTTTGAGGAGTATATGAGAGGCCAAGCCCATACTGGCCAATACTCTTCAAATTATAAACTTAAGCAAATCCGGGAGAATAGTATCCACAATAAATACTATATTAAGGGGCATAATTAAATCATGTTTGAAGCTTGGGAACTATTTAAAAACCTCTTTGCAAATCATGTGATTTTCAGCGTGTCCTTGCTGCTCCTGGTGGGCTACGCAATGGGCCATTTGGCAGAAAGAATCAAGCTGCCTGCCATCACTGGCTATATCGTGGCTGGAATCCTGGTGGGTGGCAGCGGCCTGAAATTGATCCAACAAGAAAACATGCAGATGCTCTATGTGCTTTCCGAGGTCACCCTGTCCTTTATTGCGGTGATCATCGGCGGTGAATTCTCTTTTGCGAAACTGAAGCTCTATGGGATAAATATCGTGATCCTCACCCTGGCTCAGATGCTGCTAACCTTCTGCTTGGTGTCTCTTGGCATGCTTTTGGTGGGATTGCCCAATTACATCGCTTTTGTCTTGGGTGCGATCTCTGCGGCTACTGCTCCGGCAGCCACGGTGGTGATCGTGGAAAAGCTCAAAGCAAAAGGCAAATTCGTGGATTATCTTTATGGCATAGTAGCCTTGGATGATGCCGGCACGGTGATCATCTTCTCCATTGCTTTTGCGATCTCTGCCACACTGATGGGTGCAGCGGAAGTATCTATTGGTAGCTCTGTGCTGCATGCCTTCAAAGAAGTCGGATTCTCCCTGGTCATAGGAGTCCTGGGTGGCCTGGCCACGCACTATTCCACCATCAAAAAGCGCAATATGAACGAAGTCAAGATTTTGGCCTTGGGCTTTGTCTTCCTCAGCACTTCACTATCCATCGGTCTCGGACTCTCTCCGCTCATCGCGAATATGGCTTTTGGAATGGTGCTGGTGAATATGAGCAAGAAGAACGTGCGTATCCTGTTTTCTTTTGAACCCCTTACCTCACCTTTATACGCGGTTTTTTTTGGCATTGCCGGGGTAGAACTCAAGCTGAATATCTTTGCCGATAGCACTGTGCTCCTGGCAGGATTCACCTTCATCATCATGCGCGCAATCGGTAAATATGGCGGCGTCTTTCTGGCAGCCTGGGGCATTGGCATGGACAAGAAGATCAGGAACTATCTGGGACTGAGCCTGCTGCCTCAAGCCGGTGTAGCCATCGGTCTGGTGCTCTTCGTACAAGCTTCACCGATCATGGCGGATCTTAGCCCTGCCGTACATTTGGAGATCTCCAAAATGATTAACATCGTGCTGATGTCTGTATTTTTCAATGAAATAATCGGCCCGCCACTTTCCAAAATCGCCATTGTCAAAAACCTTAAAAGGAGATGAGATGCTCTTATCTGAAGTAATTAAACTAGAATCCTGTAGCATAGAATTTGGGGCTGAAGACAAAGACGACGCCCTGCACAAACTCGCAGCTTTATTCAAAAGAAGCAGAAAATTTGAAAATATCAGCGAAGGTGAGATTTACAAAGGCCTCAAGGATAGAGAAGAACTCGGCAGCACTGGGTTTTCCAGAGGTATCGCCATGCCGCATTGTAGCTTGGAAGGCTTAGAAAACTTTGCCATCAGCCTGGCAATCTGCAAAAAAGGCGTGAATTTTGATTCCATGGACCGACGTAAAACCAAGATCTTTGTCTCCATTGTGGGCCCCCAAAATGCCCGCACGGAACATCTCCAACTCTTGGCTGCCTGCTCTCATATCCTCAAACAACCGGGGGTAGCGGACGACCTTTTGCAAGCCACTTCCCGCATAAATCTCTTTGAGGCATTCCTCGAACACGCAGATAATGGCTCCGGAAGAATAGATGTGAAAGGCAAGGAGAAGCTGCTCCTGCTTTTTGTGAAAGACGAGCACATCCTGCAAGACATCACCGAAGTCTTTGTGGAATATGGCATTCAGCGCTCCATCATAGTCAATACCACGGAAATGGAAAACCTTATCTCCACAACGCCTCTTTTCATGGGATTCTTCGATTTCACCGGCGACAAAAGCCCCACGGGCAAGATCGTTTTGGCAAAAATAGTAGAAAGTCAAATCGATGGCATCATCACCGGTTTGGAAGATATCTTCGGCGATATCAATGCTTTCTCCGATCTTGATGTCATGGTCCTGGATGTCTTTTATGCCAAGGGATTTTAGCGAAGCACCGTAGCACTGTCTTCAGACGGTGCGAAACACCTTACAACGCTTTACCTTCCTGGATTTGAGGTCTGCAATCCAGTAATTCTTCCCATCGCATCCATGGGCTAATACGCTCTTTATCCGTGTGCCTATTTCTATATCAAGGAGCGCTTTACAGAATTTGGACACGCACCGTCTGAAGACAGTGCTACGGCAAAAAGCCCGATCAGACGATCGGGCTTAATTGTTTCATAACAACCGGCTAAAGCCAGCGTTACGAATACTTTGAGGTAAGATCCTCCATCCCAGGCAGACCAAAAACCTTGAATTGATCGACTCTAACGTTGCTATCCTGACCAAATTCAATCTGATCCTTGTAGCTGATAAATTCCTCATTATGGATCTTGATATGACTGAGCAAATCCGGGTGCACCATAATGCGCATACGTTTGTTTTTGATGAAGTATTCACTGCGCACCAGCCAGCGGTAAATCCGCATCACAACAGCGTCTTTGCTCACGATACGGCCGCTGCCATTGCAGAAGGGGCAAGGTTCGGAGAAATTCGCCATGATGGTGGCGCGCATGCGTTTGCGGGTAACTTCCACCATGCCGAGTTCGGTAAAGGGATAGACCTTGTTTTTGGCGCGGTCACGTTTGAGCCCTTTGCGCAGAATATCCAGGACTTCGGCTTTGGCTTTGTCTTCAGACATATCGATGAAGTCGATCACGATCACCCCGGAGAGGTCACGCAGCCTGATCTGACGGGCAGATTCTGCTGCTGCTTCGAGGTTGGTTTTGAGCACAGTCTCTTCATAATGGCTTTTGCCGGTGAAACTTCCGGTATTGATATCAATGGCCACGAGGGCTTCGGTTTGTTCGATCTTGATATTGCCCCCGGAGGGTAAATAGATGCGAGAGTGGAAGATGGTCTCGATCTTTTTCTCGATCGACCAGGCATCAAAGATGGGGGAGGCTTCTTTGTAAAGCTCCACGGAGGGGATCAAATCTGTGGAGATCTCTTCCAATTGACCGATGATATTCTTGTAAAAGTCTTTATCATCGATCACCAGACGGTCCACATGTTCGTTGAAGAGATCGCGGATCAAGTAGTTTTCCAAGGCGTTTTCTTCAAAGACGCAGATGGGCGCCTTGGCGTATTGAAGCTGTTTTTCGATCAAACGCCAGGTCTTGGCCAAAGCCTTGTATTCATTGCGGATATCGTCGTCATCGGCACCTTCAGATTCGGTGCGTACGATGAGTCCGTAGGCGGGATCTTTCACTTCACTGAGGATATTGCGGATGCGGCCGCGTTCGTTCTGGGAATAGATCTTGCGGGAGATGGCAATCTTGTCCTTATTGGGGAAAAGCACCAGATATTTGCCGGGGACAGAGATTTGTCCGGTGAGGCGGGCACCTTTGGAGCCGATGGGACCCTTGTGCACCTGCACCACGATCTCCTGGCCCGGTTTCAGCAATCTGCCGATCTGCGAGCTATCGGAAGGATTCACCCGTTTGCGGGGTTTGTCGTCTTCATAGATATCCAAAAAGTCCAGTACGATATCGCTATAGTGCAAGAAGGCAGTGCGCTCCAGCCCAATTTCGATGAAGGCTGCGCCCATGCCGGGAAGTACGTCTTTCACGATTCCCTTGTAGATGTTCCCCACCGGATTTTGGTGATCTTTGCGCTCTACAAAGAGCTCGACCAGCCGGTTGTCCTCCAGGATGGCCACCCGCTTTTCCAGGGGGTGTACGTTGACGATGATTTCTGTATTAATACTGGTTTTGCGCATATCAATCTACCACTATCGGCATCAGATACTGCCACGTGTAAGGCTCGAACATTTCCAGTTTCTGAGCAATCTGTTTGTCGATATCCCACCACTTCGTGCCCATGAGGCTGGCGATCTGCATATTGAAGAAATTCGCATCTTTCATGGCTTCAAAAAAGCTGAGTTTGTGGGGGAAGTTTTCCACTCTGTAAGTCGTGATGCTAGCCATTTCAGCGGCTTTGGCCACGGCAAAATCGAGTGAACCAAGTTCATCCACCAAGCCCAGAGCCAGAGCGTCTTCCGCACTGTAGATCCTGCCCTCGGCAATGCCGTTGATCATGTCCGGGCTGATCTTGCGGGCCGTCATCACACGGGATTTGAACTCGCTATAGGTGCCTTGAGAATTGCGTTTCAGAGAGGCGAGGAGCTCTTCGGAATATGGCTCCATAGGGTTGAGCCCACCGGCAAATTTGCCGAACTTGATGGTCTGCGATCTCAGCCCCACCTTGCGTGCCAAGCCTGAGGCCTCTGGCAGCATCATGATCACGCCGATCGATCCGGTCAGACAACCGGAATCTGCAATGATCTTGTCGCTGGCGCAGGAGATATAATATCCTCCCGAGGCGGCTACTCCACCCATTGAGACCACCAGCGGCTTGCTGCTCTTCAGTTTGAGCAGTTCCTGATAAATCAGTTCACTCTCCAGAGCGCTGCCACCGGGGCTATCGATTCTGAGCACCACGGCTTTGACTTCTTTGTCTTCTTCGATCTGTTTCACCATCTTACGCACTTTCTCGTAACTGATCTGAGCTTGATTGAAGCCTCCGGAAGAGGGCATGATATTGCCACCGAGGTACATCACAGCGATCTTCTCGCCGCGGCCACTTTGTTTGCCCAAGGCGTAGGAATCGATGTTTACGATCTTTTCGCGATCGATCAAGCGTTCGGCTAACATCTGGCTGCGAGGTGCAGCATGATCGATTAGACGCATTTCCAGGGCCTCTGCAGCGTGCAGGATGAAGTTCTCACGGTCGTTATAGACAGCTTTCACATCATCCATGGTGAGTTTGCGCCGTTCTGCCACACCGGACAAAATCAGGTTAAAGCGGTCGGACAGCATCTCTTCGATATTGCGTCGGGTGCCTTCAGTGAGCGAGGTCTGGCTGTAAGGCTCGCCTGCTCCTTTGAATTCTCCGGCTTGAATGACGTGCATTTTGACGCCAAGCTTGTCGAACATCTCTTTGTAAAACGTGATGTTAGCAGAAGCGCCGCTCAGCATAAGACCAGCGGACGCGGAGGGTTCCATATAGATTTCATCGGCATAACTGGCCAATAGATAATCCGATTGCGCCATCATATCGCCAAAGGCGATCACGGGCTTGCCGCTGCCTTTGAATTCCTGGATGGCAAGACCCAGTTCATGCAGCGTGGCCAGAGAAAGCATAGCGCCCATGGGCTGGATCAAAAGTCCGCTGATGCGGCTGTCGTCCTTGGCTTTGCGGATCTTGGCGCTCATGCTTTGCATGCTGTTTGTGTCTCTGCTCCAAAAAAGATTCAGGGGCAGCACTTCAGCGTATTCTGGTATCATGGCGCTGGGGTTGAGGTTTAGCCAACTATCTGCACTGACGACAGTGGAAGCGGGCGCACTAAAAGCAAACTTGCTCATTTGCCGGCCGGACCAATAGGACAGACCAACCAGCAGAATGAATACAATAGCTACGATTAAAACGATTTTCTTGGTGCTCATAAGAGCCTCCTTTGTAAAATTTGTAACGAGTAAGAAACTTGCTTAAAGCAGGACTTATGCTGCTTTGATGATAGGTAAATGAGAAAAAGAATAAGCCCTAAGTCAGAATAGAAAAATGGCGGAGATGTAGGGATTCGAACCCTAGGAACGCTCACACGTTCACACGATTTCCAATCGTGCTCCTTCAGCCAGCTCGGACACATCTCCGCGAGTGCAAAGGTCAATCTTTCTACAGGGCGCATTCTGTCAAACATTTTAGTGTCTAAAGTGCCTAAATCCGGTAAATACCATGGCCATGTCCAGTTCATCACAAGCGTGAATGCACTCGGCATCGCCTTTGGAACCACCGGGTTGAATTACGGCTTTGATGCCGGCTTGATACAGTTCATCGATGCTGTCCCGATAGGGGAAAAAGCCATCCGAAGCGCAGACGGCCTTCTTCAGGTCATGCTTGAACTTTCCTGCTTTCCAGATCGCGATCGAGGTGCTATCGATCCTGCTGGTCTGGCCGATGCCCATGCCTACTATCTGATTTTGGTAGGCCAGAGCGATGGCGTTTGACTTCAGCAGGGATACCGCTTTCCAGCCGTAAAGCATGGCGGCAAATTCTTCTTTGGAGGGCTGTTTGTGGGTTACGACCTGCCAATTGGCGATGTCTTCATCCACATTATCCCACTCCTGGGCCAGAAAGCCCCAAAACATGGTTTTTATCTCCAGGGGATTGGAAGCTTTACTGAGAAAACTGGGTTTATAGGTGATCAGGCGGCGGCTTTTCTTCTTGCGCAAGACGTCCAAAACACCGTCTTCATAATCCGGGGCAATGATGATCTCGGTAAAGATGCGGTTGATCATCACCGCGGTCTGCAGATCCAGCTTGCGGTTTACCACCACGATGCCCCCAAAAGGCGCCATGGTATCTGTGGCAAAGGCTCTGCGATAGGCTTCCCAGAGGTTTTCGCCACTGCCTATACCACAGGGGTTGCAGTGCTTGATGATGATCACAGTGGGCTCAGTATAGAGCCGGATGGCCCTTATCGAGGAATCAATGTCCATGATGTTATTGAAAGAGAGCTCCTTGCCATGCAAGATGTCCCAGCCCTCGGGGCTATTAGTATAGAAAGCGGCTTTTTGATGGGGGTTTTCACCATAGCGCAGAGGCATTTCACGATTTGCAGCGATGTCGATGAAGGACGGCATCTGTGCGTCCGGAAGGCATTCACCGCGAAAGTCTTCCAGATAATCTGCGATGATGGCATCGTAACGCATCACCGTGGCAAAAGCCTTTTGGGCCAGATAGCTGCTCCAGCTTTCCGGTAGCATGCTATCCTGTTTGAGGTGTTCCAAGGTGGGCAGATAGTCCCGCGGATCGATCAATACCGTGACATTGCGGTAGTTCTTGGCCGCAGCCCGGATCAAAGTAGGCCCGCCGATATCGATGTTTTCGATAATCTCTTCATGGCTGCTGCCTTCTTTCATGCGTACTTGCGCGAAGGGATACAGGTTTACCACCACGATATCAATCCTATCTATCTCATGTTCTTGCAGGCAGTTCAAATGTGCGCCATTGTTGCGATCTGCCAAAATCGCCCCGTGAATCCTGGGATGCAGCGTCTTGACCCGGCCATCCAGAATCTCCGGAAAGCCGGTATAATCACTCACTTCCACCAGGCTCGTGCAAAACTGGCGCAAGTGCCTGGCAGTATTTGATGTAGAGAGTATGGTATAGCCGAGATTCTCCAGCTCCATAGCCAGAGTCTCGATCCCTGATTTGTCAGATACACTGATCAAGGCGAATTTCTTCATTGCGTGTCCTCGTCGATCTGATCGACTAAATCCTTTATAGCTTTTTTATTCATAAACTTTTCCAAACGTTGATTGAGCTTGCCATCGCTGAACATTTCCAGGGTGAGGCGCACCACTTTCTGAGGCTCTTTGTGCATCACTTCTTCCCGGATTCCTTTGTCGATCACGCTTACCAGCACTATGCCGGCCAGGATGATGATCCAATTCACATAGATCCAAAACAGGAAGATGGGCAGCGCGGCAATCACACCATAGACGGCTTGAAAACTGGTGAGATTATAGATGTAAAAATCAAATCCGGCTTTTACCACCAGCCAGATCAAGGTGGTCCAAAAAGCGCCCAGGACGAGGCTTTTCTGCTTTACTTTGATCGATGGCATGAGCTTGTACAAGAAGAAGATAGCCAGAAACTGCAGAATAAAGGGCACGACGAACATCAGCCAATTAAAGATTCTCAGCTTCAGCAGGCGTGAGATGATAGGTAGTGAACTACTGGAAAAGAGCAGCACCAAAATCAAAAGCCCAAAGATCACTGTACCAAAGAACTTCACGAGCTGTGCGAGTATGCTTTTCGGCTCCGGAACATGGGTGATCAGGATGCGGTCAAAGGTATTGCGGATGTTTTCAAACAGCGCATAAGATGAGATCAGCAGGATCACGAAGACCATGATGTTCAGGCCCATTCTGCGGGCGATCATATCATTGATCATACTCATCACGGCATCGGCCGAACCGGGAATGAAGTTTGCCGCCACTATCGTACCGATCTTTTCCTTGAGGTTCAAAAACGGTAAATCCGGTGCCAGCATCACGATAAAGGTGATGAAGGGGATGAAACCCAAAATGGTGACATATGCCAGGCTGCCTGCCGAACGCGGTATCCCTTCACTGATCACCCGTCCGATCCAAAGCTTCATGAACTTAAAGGCATCGCCGAGGATAGCTTTTCTGCGCTTCGGCGAACGCAAACGCAGCCAAATCTTATAAAAATAGATTGTCATTTCCCGAGTGAGAAGAGTGATAGCTTCCCTGGTCTTAGTAAAGAGGTTTGCTTTTCTTTTTCCCATGTCATTCATCCCTTAAAGCCATCACCGGATCAAGATTGCTAGCTTTGACTGCAGGAACGATCCCAAAGATCAGCCCCACACCCACCGAAACCAGCAGTGAGACCAGAATCATTTGTGGTCCAGCCAACATCGGCATGCCCAGATATCCACTCACCAGATCCAGGATGGAATAACCCAGAATAATGCCAAATACACCGCCCAGACCGGTAATCAAAACGGTTTGTACCAGGAACTGCACGAAGATATCCGTCCGGCGCGCCCCAATTGCCAGGCGCACTCCGATCTCCCGGGTACGTTCTTTGATGGAGGCTAACATAATATTCATGATCACAATACCGCCTACCAGCAGAGATATCATCCCGATCATGATGAAGATCATACTAAAGATTTTGCTGTTTTGCTTCATCTGCTGCATGGTTTCCTGGGCCGAACTCACTCTGAATACGGGGCGTCCATTCTTGATGCGGAGCAGGATTGGCCCCAGCTTTTTCTGAATCGCCAGCGCGTCTTCGGGGCTTTTGGCCAGGATTTGGATGGAGCGGATGAGGCTGCCCGCCTCGATCTTATTCATCATCGTGGAAAGCGGCACAAAGGATTGACGGTTCATATATTCCAGGGCATTTCCGCCAAAGGCTCCTCCTCCGGGGTTTTCCCAGGCTTTCTCTTTCATGATGCCGATCACGGTGAGCATCTGATCCTTTAGCATCACGCTCTGCCCCAAGGGATTCTCGGCTTTGAATAAATCCTTGGCCACAGAGCTACCCAAGACGATGACATTGGCATTTTCCCTTAGGTCTATTTCATTGAAGAATCTGCCTGTTTCGGGATACCAGCTTTCCATTTGCTGATGGTCTGGGAGCACGCCAATCACTTGATCGGTATAGCTAAAGCCCTTATACTGCATGGTGGTACCCCAGGCCGTAATGCTGGGGCCAATAGCTACAGCTTCCGGAAGCTGACCTCGAATCTGATTCAGTTCAGCCAAGGTCAAGGCAGCATAGCCACCCTGACGAAAATCGTAATCCCAATTGCGCTCTACTTCCACTTTATTAGTGCCGCCCCGCTCCTGCATCCAGGACATAGTGCTTTTGTTCATGCCATTGATGATGGCCAAAACCACCATGATGGACATCACGCCCAAAACTATACCAAATACGGTGATCAGACTGCGCACCTTGCGCATCATGATGTCATTCACCCCGATTTGCAGGGATTCAGTCAGCGAGATCGCCATTGTGGATCATTCCGTCGCGAATTTCTATGATGCGATCAGCCCGCTCTGCCACTGCGCGATCGTGAGTAACCATGATCACGGTATTGCCGGCTTTGTGCAGGTCGTTAAAGATCTCCAGGATGTCGCCACCAGCTCCAGAATCCAGATTGCCGGTAGGCTCATCCGCCAAAAGAATAGAAGGATTATTCACGATGGCCCGGGCAATGGCCACCCGCTGTCTCTGTCCTCCGGAAAGCTCATTGGGCCTGTGTTTCAGACGGTCCGAGAGCCCCACGCTATCCAAAATCCGGCTGGCTTGTTCTTTGCGCTTGCGGGCAGACAGCCCGGAATACATCAGCGGAAGTTCCACGTTTTTGAGCACGTTGAGATGCGGCAGCAGGTTAAAGGACTGAAAAACAAAGCCAATTTTGCGATTGCGGATGCCTGCCAGGGCTGATTTTGGCAGTTTGCTCACCAGATCGCCATCCAGATAATACTCCCCTGCACTGGGGCTGTCCAGACAGCCGATGATGTGCATCAGCGTGCTTTTCCCGGATCCGGAAGGGCCCATAATGGCCACAAATTCACCGTTTATAATGCTGAGTTCTATTCCTGCCAAAGCGCGAACTCTGACTTTACCCAGCAGGTAATCCTTGATCAGGGACTGTGTTTTGATAATTTCCATGTTGCTATACTTTTCCACCTATATATGCCATAAGTTCAGCTATGCCAAAGATGTCAACAAAAAACTATGCTAAAACAGGTCCCTGGAGACAATTTGTGGATATTTATAGACTATAGCGGTGGGAAATGCCCTCTTTTACGACGTAGGGGCCTTGGGCATAACGCCCAAAAACACTCCATCGATCATAACTTAGGGGGATCTGGGCTTTTACCAAAAGCCCCTACCTTTCGAAAAATACTCCTGCTTATAGATGCAGCAAGACCACTGCCAGTTTGAAATAAACGAGCAGAGAAAGCACGTCCACGATCGTAGTGATAATAGGTGCTGCCATGATAGCCGGATCAATCTTCAATTTCCGGGCTACGATCGGCAAGGTGCAACCCACCGTTTTGGCCAAAACAACGGTAAAGAGTAGCGCCAGCGATACCGTCATGGCCAGCAGCATATCATGATGAAACAGCCAGATTCTGCCGAAATTTACCACAGCCAAAACTACGCCAACGATCACGCTCACCCGCATCTCTTTCCAAAACACCTGGAAATAATCCCTCATGTCAATCTCTCCCAAAGCCATGCCGCGAATGATGAGGGTGGCGGATTGTGATCCGGCATTTCCGCCTGTATCCATCAGCATTGGGATGAAGGCCGCCAAGAGCACGACACTGGCCAAAGCCATCTCATAACCCTGGATAATGAAGCTGGTGAAGGTAGCGGAAATCATTAAAAACAGCAGCCAGAAGATTCTTTTGCGAGCCAGCTCGA